>CACBCS010000004.1 GCA_902537815.1 uncultured Pseudohongiella sp.
GATACAGGCGCAGATGCGTTACGGGCAATATCTTGACGCACTGGATACGACTGCTCAGCGCAAAGCAGAAATCGGTTCTGTGATAACCACCGTATTTCTCGCAAGGAACGAAGCAAGCCGCAACCGGACCTCCGGCGTGATTTCTTCGGTGAGTCTGGAGGAACTGTCCTCGCCCGACTACTTGCGCGGCAAGGTCGCTGAACTGCTGACTGATCGGGAACTGCGGAGCTTTGATGAGTATGAAGCCAGCTTTCAAGAACGTGTGCTACGCAGCAACTTTACCCGCCAGCTGGCGCGCGTGTCCGGAGGCCTGACTGAGGCAAATCAGGAAATCGTACTCGAGGTCCTGATGCGTTATATGGGCGCCGGACAGGAGCAGGTTAACCGGTCCAACCGGGACGCCGTCGATGAAAGTCAGCGACAGATGCAGGCGCTCATGGATGCCAGAATGGAATTGAGTCAGAAGTTGAGTGATTCACAGATGCAGGAAGCCGAAAAATTTCTGGGTCAGATAATCACCGGACTGATGACCACACAATCAATGAATGAAGCAGAGCTGTAAAACCAGCGACTGACCCTTTGAATTTATCAGGAGACCCCATGCCGACCGCCCACAAATCTGAGTCAACAGTCAAATTCACCTGGTGGCTGACTGCCTCCCTGCTGCTCGCACTGGGGGGATGCGGAGAAACCTCAACCGACACCTCTGGAGCGGCCGACCCGTCGACAGAAAACACTGCGGCAGGCTACCGGCGCATAAACGATCCCAACCCGGAAGATCCTCTCGATGCCCATATTTTCGAGCTGGATAACGGACTGCAGGTTTTCCTGACCGAAAACCATGAAGAGCCGCGCTTTTATGCGGAGATCGCTGTACGCGCCGGCAGCAAGCATGATCCTGCCGACGGCACAGGGCTCGCGCACTACCTTGAACACCTTCTGTTCAAGGGCAATCGGAATCTGGGAACGCTCGACTACGAGGCCGAAAAGCCCCATCTCGACCGGATTGTCGAACTGTATGAGGCACACTTTCAGGAAGTTGATCCGGCCAGGCGTGCAGAGATTTACGCCGAAATTAATACCGAGGCACAACTGGCTGCTGAATATGCGGTTCCCAATGAAATTGACAAACTATACAACGGCATGGGGGGCAGTGGACTGAACGCCCACACCTGGTATGAAGAAACCGTATATAAAGTAGGGCTACCTGCCAACCGGCTGGCACAATGGGCCGAAATCGAATCAGACAGATTTGTTGATCCCGTCTTCCGACTGTTTCATACCGAATTAGAAACCGTTTACGAGGAGAAAAACAGGACACTCGACAATGGTGGCCGGATAATCGGGACTGCCGTAGATGAACTGCTTTACAAAGTGCACCCTTATGGTCAACAACCGACAATCGGAACTGTCGAACACCTGAAAAACCCTTCTCTGGTTTATATCCAGAATTACTTTGACACCAACTATGTGCCGAACAATATGGGCATATTCATCAGCGGTGACATTGATATCGAAGCAACCATCAATCTGATCGCCGACAAATTCGGCCACTGGGAACGCAAGCCAGTCCCCGAAGTCGGCCCCTGGCAAGAGCCGCCTTTGCAGGGCGCCGAGCGGCGCACGGTTCAGTATCCGGGTGAAGAACAGGTCCAGCTGGCGTTTCGTACTGCCCCCAACGGCAGTCCGGACAAAGAGGCGCTGATTCTGATTGACATGATTCTGGACAACCGGACTGCCGGCCTGATCAACCTGAATCTCAATCAACAGCAGCTTGTTTCTCAAGCAGGTTCTTCGCCTCTGTTTCTCAATGACTTTGGCTCACAATCGCTGTACGGGGTCCCTAAACAAGATCAGACGCTTGAAGAAGTTGAGCAGCTGTTGCTGGACCAGCTCGAGATTATTAAGTCAGGCGAATTTGACGAGTGGATCATCCCAGCGATCATCAACGACTTTCTCAAGAGCGAGAAGGCCAGCCTGGAATTCAATACTGCAAGGGTCTCAATGATGCGACAGGCATTCATCGAGGGGGCGCAGTGGGATTATCACATCGCTGAAATAGACCGCATGGAACAGCTTACCAAGCAGGATGTCGTTGATGTCGCCAACAAATACTTCGGCGACGACTACGTCGCAGTCTACCGCGTCGATGCCCAGCATGTCGTTCCGGAAGTCGAAAAGCCTCAGATCGATCCGGTGACTATCGATCCGACGAGACAGTCGGAATTTGCCTCTCAGATTCTGGCCATGCAGGTCGAAGAAATTGAGCCAACGTTCGTGGAGATGGACAGCGACTACCGCATCATTGAGTTCGCGCCCGGGGTTGATCTGTACTATGCGCCGAACCCGCTCAATGATCTGTTCTCATTCTCCCTTTCTGTTGATGTTGGAACAGAAGCAGACAAGCAACTCGGACTGGCGGCCGCCCTGATGGACGTTGCCGGCACTGATTCACTGAGCAACGAGGAATTACAGAAGGAGTGGTACCGCATGGGCACGGAATTCCGCTTTGGCGCCGGAGAAAACAGCTCCGCTTTCGCCGTATCGGGACTGGATGCCCAGTTTGAAAATTCAATCGATCTGATGATGCAGCTGATCAGAAGCCCCAGTGCGGACGAACAGACCCTTGAACAGTTGAAAAGCATCCTGCTCAAGTCCCGACAGGATCAAAAGAGCTCGCCTCCGGCAATCGCACAGGCACTGTTTATGTATAACCGCTTCGGTGAGGAATCACCCATGCTGGAGGCCATGAGCAGCGAGGAAATCCTCAGCACCGCACTCGATGATCTGCTGGAGGCACCCGGTGAGTTGCTCAACTACAAGCATACGCTGGCCTATACCGGATCCATGCCGCTTGAAGAATTGGTCGAAACGCTTCGTCGCAGCTACGAAGTCAGTGCTGATCTTCAGGACACACCTGAATACCGGTTTCGAAACGTCCGCGACATCAACAGCTCGGAAGTTCTGGTTGTCGACCAGCAAACCGCTCAGGCTCAGGTCAGGATAGAATTCGCCGATGGCGTCTACAACGCGGAAGACGGTCTGCTGGCCAATCTTTACACCAGCTATTTCGGCAGCGGTATGTCCAGCGTGGTATTTCAGGAATTGCGTGAAGCCCGGGCCCTAGCCTACTCGGCTTCGGCGCGCTACTCGGCTGGTAGCCGGATCAATGCCGAAAACCTGATGATGGGCTCAATCGGCACGCAAACCGACAAAACGGTCGATGCACTGGCCGCCTTTATCGACCTGATAGACAACATGCCCAGCTCTTCTGAACGGTTTGAGGAATCTGTGAATTCAATGCTGAACCGGTACCGCACTTCAAAGCTCAATTTCCGCGAAGTGATCGGAGCCGTTCGCACCTGGGAACGCCAGGGACTGGAAGGCGACCCCCGACGGGACAACTATCTGAAACTACAGCAAACCGAACTGGCTGATCTTCTGGAATTTCAGGCAGAGCACGTCAAAGACCGGGCTAAACTCATTTCAATCGTAGGTGATTTATCGATTATCGACGCCGATGAGCTTGAGCAATTCGGCTCAGTGCAGCAGCTGCAGGTCGAGGATTTGTTTGTCAACTAGCCGATAACGGAAAACAGGTCAGGGGTCGTAGCAAAAACTATCGTTTGCCCAGATTTTTGCGAGAAACACTATGAGCACTCAGACCCCTGCACTTCTCATTTCGGGGCTCCGGAAAGCCTATGGCAATCTGGATGTGCTTACAGGCGTAGATCTGACGCTTGCCCCGGGGGGCATTCAGGGCCTGGTGGGTCTGAACGGTTCCGGCAAGACAACCACGCTGGAATGCATGCTCGGTCTGCAGCGGTATGACCAGGGTGAAGTCTCGGTGCTGGGACTGAAGCCGACTGATCTGTGCACGGCCCAGGGCAGAGTGACGGCGGTATTCGATTCACCGAGTCTTAACCCTAACCTGACCGTCAGGCAGTGTCTCCAGCACGCCCGCATACTCAGCAGGCACGCGAAGCGGCATCCGGAAGAACTCGAGAAGCTGCTTGGGCTGTGCCAGTTCAGCCATTTCCCGATTAAGACCCTGTCGCTGGGCAATAAGCGCCGGGCCTCGATCGCGCATGCGCTGATTTCAGAGCCTGATCTGGTCATTCTGGACGAGCCTTTCAACGGGCTCGATGCCGGCGGGGTAGACGAAGTCCTGCTGCTGATCAAGTCGCTCAATCAAGAACGCGGCACCAGTTTCCTGCTGTCCAGCCATCAGCTCCCCTATCTGGAAGATATTTGCAGTCACCTGGCAATCCTTCACGAGGGGAAGATCATTCGAAGCGGAGAAAAATCTGCGCTGTTGCGCTCAGAAACCAGCAAGGTCAGGCTTCTTACCACTGATCCTGTTGGCGCCGTCGCAGCGCTGCAGACGATTTCAGACATCAATTGCCAACCGGGGGCTACGGTTGAAGAAATCTGGGTGTCCTCAGACAGCATGACTGCCGCAGCAATCAACAGTCACCTGGCGCAACACCAGATCCCCGTCTATGAACTGGCCACCGAGCGCGCGTCACTCGGCTCTCTCTTCAGACGACTGACACAGGAATCATACACATGAGCCTGTCCAGCCTGATTCAGGCCCTGCGCAGTGAGTTCTATGTGGCACGCTATGCACTTGGCGCCCGACTGTTGATCTTGCTGCCTTCCGCGGCGGCTGCTTTTCAGTTTATTGCGTCAAAAATCTCAGATACAGGAACTGCTGCCCGGGACAGCCTGATGAATTCGAACAGTTTTGACGATGCCATCGCCAACAACGCCTGGGGACATTTTGTTGATGGTCTTGATACCGGTATCACGCTGCTTTTCCTGCTGCTGGTTGCACAAGCGGCACACAGCTTCAGCGCCGAACTGGAAAGCGGCGCGCTGCGGCATCAGATAATCCGCTGCAGCAGCCGCCGCTTGATTGTGATGTCGAAATTGTTACAGCTCCATGCTCTGGCACTCGTGGCAGTCGGGATTCTGATCGTTTCCAGCTATTTGCTGAGTGGGCTGCTGTGGGAGTTCGGCCCTGTTGTAGAAGACGGTTTTGAGCTAATCAGCGAAGCCGAAATTCGCGACGAAATTGCCTTGGGCCTCCGGTTGGCACTGGCTCCGTTACCGTCTGCAATAGCCCTCGGGCTGCTGCTTTCTGTCATCGCTCATACGGCAACTCAGGCGGTAGTTTCAGCGCTCGGCATCTCGCTCACCATGGATGTTTTCAAGGGCATGCTGGGTGATTATGCTTATTATCTTTATGCAAGCTTTCAACCCGCGCTGATCGATCAATCCTATCTGCAGGATGTGAGCAGGCTGGTGCGCGGTTATTCTGATGTTCTGATTGATGATAGAGTCATTCAGCTCAATTACTGGGTGCCCATCCCCACCTTAGTCGTTCTGGTCGCTGCATCCCTGATTGTCGTGCAAACACGTAAACTTTGAACTATGAAAAATACTCTCCGATGCTGCGCTCTCTGGCTGACGCTAACTCTGACCGCCTGCGTCAGCTTTGAACCGAAAATTCTAGTGCCAGCTATCACACTTTCACCAGAAGAGGTTGAGCTTAAGCGCTCAACAAGCACCGGGACAGTTGACTTTGGGCTTAATGTGACCCCGAATGAGAGTGATTCCCTTTTCAACATTCAGTCCCTGCCAGGAGTCAGGGTGCGGGCAATTGCAACCAATTCACCTGCTGCCGAAGCCGGCATTGAGGTTGGAGACATCATTCTGCAAATCGACGAAACACGCCTTGATCACCCGGACAGCCTTCAGGCGCTCCAAAGCCTGCCCTCGGCAAGTAACCAATACCTGTTCCAGATTCGTCGGGACACTCTCGTCTACGAAACCACCGTTGAGGCTTTACCCGCTGCCGAGATCCCCGAACCGCGTGAACTCTACCGAGCCGACCCACTCGCCACCCGGGCAGGCTACCAAACTGAGCTTGTCAGGATTGCCGATCAGGGCGTTATTCCCGCCGCGCGCGTCATTGAGTTGTTCCCCGGCAGCCCACTGACCGACTCGGGTATCCAAAAAGACAGCCTGTTACTGGCTGTCAACGGCCGCTATATTAAGTCAGCGCAAGACCTGATCAACCGATTGAATCAGGAATTCGACCACGGCGAGAGCGTGAGTTTTACCGTGCTGCAGAACGGAGCAGTGAAAAATGAATCCGTTAATCTGTGGGATCCGGGAAGGCGTATCAGCAAAGTGTCACTGGGTCCGCTGGTTCGTTATGAATCATCAGTAAATCCGAGTGCTGGCAGTTTTACACTGCTTGATCTGTGGCTGTTCTCTCTGTACCGATATCAGCGCAGCGAGAGTGAAAGATCACACACTATTCTGGGTCTGATTAATGTGAGCACAGATGACGGGGAACTCACCGAAGAGACGAATTAGGCGCTCGATGAACCATAAGCAAGTCAAGCAAAACGCATTCGCCTCTTTGCGAAGAGACCTTCCGCCTCTCACGCTACTCCTGTGGCTCTGGGGAAGCGCCGCTGTGCATGCGCAATCCAACTATACCGCTTTCGAACTGATCCGGGAAAACAACTGGGACCCTCTGATAGTTGAGGATCTGAATGGCGACGGCGCTAAAGATATCGTGTACTCAGCTTTCGATCCGGCATTCGGTCGCGAACTGCATATCCACTATCAAGAGGAGGATGGCGGGTTTACTGCCAATCCCAGCCGCATTGAAATAAAGACCGAAATAATCGCCGTGGGCTTTGCGGATTTACGGGAAGAACCGGGCAAGGAACTGGTGCTGTTCGCAGACAGCGGTGTTTTCAGTCTTTCTGCCGCCGTCGAGGGATATGCCGGAAACCTTAAACTGCTGAGCGCATGGGATCTTATCGCAACCATTCCCGATAAACAGCGAGTCTATTTCAGCAACATCCCCACTGACATCAACGGGGACGGACTCATGGATCTTCTGATGGCCGGAAATGACCAGTACGGTCTGTTCCTGGGCAATCAGGATGAAAGCTTCACGCTAAATGCCCGCTTTTCAACCCTCAATCGCGACATTACACCGATACAGCGGGCCGGCGGGGCAACTGACGTAGATGGCAGACTGGAAATTAATCCTGAACAAGGGGTGGTGATCGAAGTGACGGTTGATCTGCCCTCCCCTTTCGAAGGTTTTGTCGAACAATGGGCTGACCAGCGGCGTTCTGACAGACCTCTGCTCAGAAGCGAGCAGTGGATGCCTACACCCACCCTGGCGCATCTGAATAGCGATCAATTGCTGGACATTGCCTATATCAATGCCGGCGCAAACGGTCTGGGGCAAATGAACATCCACTTCCAACAGACTTCCGGATTCAGAGAGCAAGCTGACTGGCAGAGCGATCTGGATTCAAGCGGCCAGTTGCAGTTGATTGATATGAACAGCGACGGTCTGGCAGACATCTTGCGTCTGTCAGGCGATGGCAATGAATGGACCGCGAGCCTTTTCCTCAATCAGTCAGGCAGTTTTGATTTCACTCAGGCCAATCAGGTCATGCGCTTCTCAGGTTACGACTTGAATCTTGATGTCATCACCCAAGCACAGGGAGATACCTTTCTGAGCGCCAGTTTTTACACAATCCCGGTCGTCGATGCGATTCGCAGCGCGAGTATCAACCGCACCCAACTGCTGTTTGGCTCACAGGAAAGCGAACCCGGCCAGGTCTTCAATCGACGGCCCAGCTCCAGCCTGGTTGAGGCCTTTTCGGCTGACAATGTTCGGGGACTGTCAGAGCAGATGTCGTTGAAATATGACGTAGACGGAGACGGCCGTAACGATGCACTTTACATCACGGAAAATGGCACCCTGGCAGCCAAAGCAATTGACGCTGATCTGAGCATTTCGGATGACGCTTTCTGGGAGTACGTCGCTCCGCGAACCGTATTCGAATTCGAAGTATTGTCGCTCAACGCAGATGAACGGCCTGACCTTATATTGCGACATGGCCGGACAACCACGCTTCTGGTGGCGCGCCCCTGAATGATGGTAAAGATGAACCACTGCTCTGAAATCCATGAAGCTCGCTTCTCTGCGGTCAGAAGACTTGTCGTTGCCTGCTGTCTGATATTCAGTCACAGTGAAACCCTTATCGCCGAAGTACCCAGTTTCACTCAGCAGGCATTCGCCTTGCCGGCAAGCGCCGAATCGCTCGTGATTGCCGACCTCAATGGTGACAACCTTAACGATCTGGTAACTCTGATCGACAACCGTCTCAGGGTGTATTTCCAGCGTGAAAGCGGGTTTGATTTTGAATCGGGCTTTAAGGAGATCAGTTTTGAATCGCAGGCCGTTGGCTGGGACCTGAACAGAGGTTTCGGCACTGAAAATCAGGTCAGCGTGATCGCCTTGCTGGACGGCAAGCGGGCTGTGCACTTTCCCATCAATGATGAGCGCATTCTGCCACCCCAGACTATTGCTTCAGAACTCCCCGGCTTCATCAGTCGGGGGATCAATCGACTGCACTTTGCAAGAGACATCAACGCCGACGGCCTGACCGATCTGGTGATTCCGGGCGCCGGCGAAATTCACCTGCTCATCAATGAGGGCGGAGGGAATTTCGAGGCCCCTCTCAGCATTCTCTCCGAAACCCGTCTGCGCACGCAGCTCAATATCAACCGCTTCAATCGCTCAGCCGGACAGGCGGTACGTATACCCAATTTGACTCTCAGGGACGTCAATGCAGACACTCGGGAAGATTTGGTTGTCCGGACGGAAGAAAAACTGGAGGTGTTTCTCGCCGGCCGCTCTCCGGGCCGTTATTTCCCCCTGACTCCCGACTTTCTCCTGGATATCGCTGCTATAGAAGAAAATCTCGGACAATTTGATATCGACAATCTTGATTTCTCCAACCTGACCGGTGTACTTGCTCTCACCCACGAAGAAATTCTGGAAGATATCGATGGAGATGGCATTGATGACCTGCTTCTCAGAGAAGGAGGAAAAGTGTCGATATTCACCGGTCAGGCAGACGGCGTGAATACTGCTCAGGCCCGCCAGATTCTCCGTTCAGGCGGCAACGTACTGAGTACGTTTCTGTATGACGAGAACGGCGATGGACTGAAAGATCTGTGGCTTTGGCGGGTTGAATCGATTTCAGTGGGCGACATCTTTGTCTGGCTTGCTTTGTCCGGATCCATCGCCATTGAAGCGTTTATCTATCCCAACAATGGTGAACGGTTTGAGAGACGCCCAGCCAGAAAAGTGACAGTTGACCTCAAATTCCCCTCAGTGCTGCGTCTGGCGAATGCCTATCAAACGCTGAATAATGAGGCGGAAACAATGCAGGTCGATGGCGTAACGCGCACCGCCTCAGCCCGGCTCGACAGCCCGGACGAAGACAACGACTTATTGGTACTGATGAATGATCAGATCAGAATCCTGCTAAACAGCATTGAGCCAGCCCGGGAAGACAGTTTCCTCGGAGCGCTGAATTACTCTCGGAACCGCGATAACTATGAAATAGACATCAGAGACATTATCAACAGCGCTTCCAGGAGTGGAAATCCTTATCGCGACCTGATTGACAGCCGCGAGGCGACTGATGAGATCGCGCTTTCACAGACGGTCGTCGATGGCGACCTGATCGCGGCACGACTCAATGAAGACGAGCGGGACGACATCATCGTGTTCACCCACTTCGATGCTAGTCAGATTCAGGGTTTATTGTTACTCTCACAGTGAACAAAAAGCCAGTAACAACTGGATCCTGCTGAGCACCTCATGAAGAAAATCGTCTGGACAGCGTTTGGCGTCTCTCTGGTACTTATCAACGTAATCGCTGAAATCGGCTATTACTACTCCGGCGTCTATATCCACATGTTCTTCCGCATTGCCCTGATCGTCGGTGTGACAGTGGGTGTAGCCGTACTCGGCGGCACCTTCAAGCTGATCGACGCGCTGGAAACTGAAAAACCCCTGTCCGGCACGGTCCGGGATACGCTCGGCGCCGACCGCAAGAAGCATTGAACTGACAGTCTCGTGTCTCCTACCTTGAAATACAGCAAAAACTCACGGCTTATCTGTGTCGTCGCGCTGGCCTCGCTGCTGCTTGGCGCCTGCAGTGATGAGCTGAGTAGGGCCAGACCCTACGTACTTACGACCGCAACGACCGGGGGCACTTTCTATCCGGTTGGGGTCGCTATTGCGACTATTGCGCACGCGCAGCTGGCCGAGAGCGACGGCATTTCTATGACCGCCATCAGCTCAGCCGGGTCCCTGGAAAACATCAAGCTGCTCCGGGATAACCAGGCGCAATTCGCTATCCTGCAGGGGCCGTTCGGCGCCTGGTCTTGGGATGGCGAGGGTCCGGTCAGTTCACCACAGACGCATCTGCGAAGTGTCAGTGCGCTGTGGAAAAATGTTGAGCACTTCGTCCTGCTGTCGGAGTTGAGTGCAACAGGCACTATGCAGGATCTGAATCTGCTCGGCGGAGAACGTTATGTACTGGGGGCCCGAAACTCCGGCGCCGAGCAGACCGGCCGGTTTATTCTGGATTCACTGGGTATCGATTATCAGGAAAAATTTACGCTGGCCTATATGGGATATGGTCCAACAACCAGCGCCATCCAGGACGGCAACATTGTTGGTATGAATATCCCGGCGGGCGCGCCGGTGAGCTCCATCACTCAGGCTTATGCTCTGATGGGAGAGCGCATGACCATCCTGAACTGGAGCCAAGAGTCTCTTGATACAATCAACGCGCGCTACCCGCTCTGGGACTGGTATGAATTCCCGCCGGGCACCTATCCCAATCAAACCGAATTAATCCGGACCGTGGCTTCTCCTAACGTCCTGGTAACCCGCGTAGATATTCCCGATGAAGTGGTTTACAACATCACCAAGGTGATCTGGGAAAATCTGGGCACTCTGCATGAAATCCACCGGGCAACCAGAGACATGCGTATGGAAATTGCTATTGACGGACTCGGCGCCCCACTGCATCAGGGCGCTATTCGCTATTACCGGGAAATCGGGCTGGACATTCCGCCGCGCCTGCTGCTCGCAGAAGCCAAGGATGGCGCCGGCAATCAAGCAAGTGAGGCCCTATGAGTTCACCCCGGCTGCGCTGGACAGCTTTTCTGTTCGCACTTTTCCACATCTACTGCAACGTGTTTGCGAGCATCTCCGAGCTCTGGCTGTCTGCGATCCATTTCGGCGGATTTGGCGCAATTTGCATGTTCATGGCCAATGAGGCGCTGAGCGATGGCAAGCAATCTGCGCAATACTGGATCAACTTGGGCCTTGCCCTGCTGACCATCGCCTCCGCCGGATATCTCGTGCTGTTCGAGAATGCGCTGTATGCCAGAGAGACCGAATACATCCTGAGTGACTACGTTTTCTCAATCATTGCGATCGCGCTCGCCATGGAATTCACCCGGCGCACAACCGGCTGGTTCATGCCGATCCTCATCACGCTGAGCTTATCCTACATCCTTTTTCTGGGGCGTTATATTGGTGGGGTGTTCGCATTCCCGGGACTGAGCCTCGAAACGGTCATGTACCGGAGTTACTTCACCAGTGAGGGCATGTTTGGCCTTACCGCCAATATTTCTTCTACCTTCGTGTTCATGTTCATCATTTTCGGCGCCTTTCTGTTGAAGTCTGGCGCCGGGGATTTCATTGTGCGCCTTGCAAACTGCCTGACGCGCCGACTCGTGGGTGGTGCCGGCCTGGTCTCGGTGGTGGGTTCCGGGCTGATGGGTTCCGTGACCGGCTCTGCGGTTGCCAATACCGTCTCGATCGGTGTGATCACCATACCGATGATGAAAAAATCAGGATTCACTCCGCGGTTCGCCGCTGGAGTCGAAGCCGCAGCGTCCACCGGCGGCGCGCTCATGCCGCCCGTCATGGGCGCAGGTGCCTTCGTACTCGCCAGTTATACGCAAATCTCCTACCTCACGGTAATTGCCGCCTCAGCACTGCCAGCCCTGCTCTACTTTCTGACCGTGTCCTATTTTGTCCGCATCGAGGCGAAACGACTCGGTCTGACAGCTGCCGGGAAAGGGGAAGGAGAATCAGTCCGCACGGTGCTCAAGGAGGGCTGGCATTTTGTCATTCCACTGGGAGTCCTGATCGGGTTCCTTATCGCTGGCAGAACCCCGACCTCATCGGCCGCATTCGCGATCCTCTCGGTCATCGCAGCTTCCTGGTTATCTTCCAACCCGATGAGACTACCTGACATTTTTGATGCGGTAGTGGATGGCGTCCGTAACATGGTAACCACGGCCCTGCTGCTGATCGCAGTCGGCATTGTCATCAACGTCGTGACAACGACAGGTGTCGGCAATGCCTTTTCACTTATGATTGTTGAATGGGCACAGGGTTCACTGCTGATCACCCTGATTCTGGTCGCGCTTGCCTCTCTGGTGCTGGGCATGGGCCTGCCTGTCACCGCATCATACATCGTGCTGGCAACACTCTCCGCGCCGCTCATTTTTGATTTAATCAGCCAGTCTCAGCTGCTGTCGGCGCTGCAGTCAGGTGATCTGCCCGGCAACGTTGCGGCGACCATTAGGCTGTTCGGTGGAGATCCCGCAGTTGCACTACAGGAAATGCCGATGGAAATGAAACAGCTTATCCGTCGGGAAATGCTGCCTGCAGAATTGCTCACTGGCATGCTCCTCAGCGCCCATCTGATTATTTTCTGGTTATCTCAGGACAGCAATGTCACACCGCCGGTCTGCCTCGCCTCGTTCGCCGCAGCGGGGATCGCGGGAACCCGACCCATTCCGACCGGGCTCACCAGCTGGAAGGTCGCCAAAGGCCTTTATCTGGTGCCCATCCTGTTCGCCTACTCACCACTGATCTCGGGCAGCTGGCCTGAGCGACTGGAAGTCTTTCTCTGGGCATCTATGGGTTTATACGCAATGGCCGGATTGCTGCAGTGGCATCTGGAAGCCCGGATCACGCCAGCGGCAGCGTTGAGCCTGCTGCTCAGTGCTTTTCTGCTGATGTGGACGCCTCTTCCGATTTATTACCATGCGGCAGGTGCGCTTCTGCTCATTGGCATCGTTTATCTCCAGCGAAAGGGCAATGAGCTGGTCACTGCACCGAACAATTTAACCGCAACGTGAGAGACCCCTATGAGCATCTATACAGCCAATGAAATTCACCTGATTAACAGGCCCGGCGGCCTACCGAGCCACTCGGACGTCGAGCAGGTGCAACGAGAGCTCGAGCCTCCTGCATCGGGCCAGGTACTGATCAGGAATCTGTATATGTCGGTTGACCCCTACATGCGGGGGCGCATGCGAGAGAATGCTGTTTATGCTCAGGCTTATCAGCTCAACAAACCGATGTATGGCGGCGCGATTGGCGAAGTGATCGAATCAAATTCTGACCGGGTTAAGGCCGGTGACATCGTGCTGAACCAGGGCGCCTGGCGGGACCGTCTCGTCGCCGATGACAGCAACGTCACTGTGCTGCAGCCGTTTGATAATGACCGCCTTTCACTCTATCTGGGCGCCCTTGGCATGCCCGGCCTCACCGCTTATGTCGGGCTTCAGAAATTTGGTGAACCCAAAGCTGGAGAAACGGTCTTCGTCTCGGCAGCTTCAGGCGCGGTCGGTGCAATTGTCTGCCAAATCGCGAAGCAGCTGGGCTGCCGCGTCGTTGGGAGCGTGGGGAGTGACAAAAAAGCAGAATGGCTGAAAACGCATTGTGGCGTAGACGCTACGATTAACTACAAGACCTGCGGGCAACTCACCAAGGCACTGGCTGGGACAGCTCCGGAGGGGGTTGATGTCTACTTTGAGAACGTAGGCGGAGAGCATCTGCAGGCCGCGCTCAACATGATGAATCCATTCGGGCGCGTGGCCGCGTGCGGAATGATTTCCGCCTACAATGACACCCAGCCGAGCCCCGGCCCTAATAATCTGATGCTCATTGTCGGCAAAAAAATTCGCATTAGCGGTTTCATCGTTTCTGACCATGCAGACATGCAGCCACAATTTATGAGCGATATGGTGGGATGGATCGAAGCGGGCAACGTTGAGTATCAGGAAACGGTTTACGAAGGTCTGGACAAGGCTCTGGATGCATTTCTGGCGCTGTTCAGTGGCGGCAACTTCGGCAAGATGATCGTAAAACTCTGAGCCGGAACAGTCAGCCTGCTGAAATGTTACCGATGAGGGATCCCTACCCGGTAGACGCAAACAGCGCGATTCGGTACTCACCGCGATGGCTTTGGAAACGGCGTCCGCCATGGCCAGACCATGGCGGAAAACGCCCTATCCGTTCAGATATATCGGAGAAAGGATCTTACTCTGACGGCCTCTCGGTTCTCTGCCGGCTTTATGTAACAACGCATAAGGCCGTCAGCGGCACTCCTCACCGCCATCAGATCGGGGCACCGGCGCCGGGTCGGGGAGAGGGCCTCAGCACCGGGATGATTTACCGTTCCGACAGCGCCACTCACTCTTCTGTCCGAGGAAGCCTGAGACGCACACCGCTGCGGCCGGCCAGTTCAATATTCCCTCTCAGTCGGTAGCCCGGCACAGCCGCTCGCATGACACCGAATATCCAGCGGGCTAGATCATCACTCGGCGCGGTTATCAGAAAAAATGCCTCATGCTCTCGGGCCTGCCGGGCGATCATGGCGATCTCCTGCTGAATTTCGGCAGTCTGCTTTCTCAAAGCGTTTCCGTCCAGCACGAAGAAGAGATCCCCCGAAGCGCGCTCATTCTCAAGAACCGCGGCAGCAGCGGCGATTGCCGGGTGAGTTTGGTCAACGAACCGCGCGCGGTCAAGGAAGCCAACTGCTTCCTCAAACTGCCCCTGCCTTGAGGCATCTTCCGCCAGTTCAACATATCGAAGCACGATGTCCTGCAACCCTTTCAGGGCAATTTGGTTAACGGGATCATAAGCGAGAACGCGCTGGAATCGCCCATGGGCATTGTCGTCGACGGGAGTCAGCAAGCGATCGGCGTCAAGCGCCTGCAAACCGGCAAACAACAAGTCGGCAATAAGACGCGACTCATTGTCCGGCAATGCCGACGATCGCTGCGCTGCGGGCAACGGGCGAATCTGCAAAATCTGTTCATCAGCTTCCGAGTCAGGTTCGGCAGCGGGTTCCGTGGCACAGGAAACGAGACTCACAGCACAGGCCATGAGGCACGTTCGGGTCAGAAAGCGGTGAAGAAAGCTGCAGTTCACGGAAAGCTAATAGACCTCAGACAAGTTCAGAAAATGGCAGAAATTTCAGCCTGTCACCCACCAAAACGGCGGTTTTCGGCGGCACGACTGCCAGACCATCGGCAAGACTCAGAGAAGCACCAACCCCGGAACTCTGGTTGTCAAATCTTTCGAGCGAAGCATTGCCTTCACCGTCTTCCTGGACACGGACTCGGAGATATTCCTGTCGCTCCCCTGATCGGTCAATGGCAAAACCGGCCGGCACGTCAAGCCAGTCCGGAAACAGGCGCGAGGTTCCCTGCATGAAAAGCAGCGCAGGCCGCACCAACAGCACGAATGTCACAAAGGCGGAAACGGGGTTGCCCGGCAAACCAAAAAACTGTTTACCGCAAACCTTACCGCTGGCGAAAGGCTTACCCGGCTTAATCGCTAGTTTCCACAAATCCAGTCCACCCAGAGACTCAACAGCAGCCTTAACATGATCTTCTTCGCCAACGGAAACGCCCCCGGTACTGACAATGACATCCGCCTCCTCTGCCGCCTGCACCAGCACCGACCTAGTGGCCTCATAATCGTCCTGCACCATGCCCATCTCAATGACCTCGGCACAGAGATTGCTCAACAGTGCATGAAGCGTAAAGTAATTTGAATTGTAGATTTGACCGGGCCGCAACGGCGTACCGGGCATCGCCAATTCATCTCCCGTCACGAGAAGCGCAACCCGGAGTCGCCGTCGCACGGCTATGTGAGACAGACCAACCGAAGCCAACACGCCAAGATCTTGCGGGTACAATCTCCGGCCCGGCTCGAATAACAGCTGGCCTGTTTTGATATCTTCGCCGGCAGCGCGCACATTCTCGCCCGGATGAACAGACTGCAGAATTCTGATCCCTTCGCTCAATGACTCGATATTTTCCTGCATGACAACCGCATCAGCACCGGGCGGCAAAGGGGCACCCGTAAAAATTCTCGCAACACACCCAGTGTTCAGCGAATTGCCAACCTCGCCCGCTGCGATGCGCTGACTGATAGGGAAAATCCGCTCTTTGCTGAACTCGACGGCGCGAACCGCATAACCATCCATCGCGCTGTTAGCATGGGGCGGCACATCAATGCCGGCCAGCACCTCGGTTCCCAGAATTCTGCCAACCGCGACACGAAGCGGTACCTCCTCTGTCTCTTCCATGCGTGGAAGCGAAGCCAGTAGTTCGGGTAGCGCTTCAGCGATAGGGGTCAGCTTGCGGTCTGCTGGGTGGAGGTTCATCGGTAAACCTTGGAACGAGTATTAGGTGATTCTGAGGGCATCTGAGTCAGAATATCGGATTCAGGCAGCGTGATTCCCTGCTCTGCTGTCGTCGGTGCTGCCGCTACTGCCGGTATCCTTGGCATAGCCCGCATTCGGCCCGTATAAGCGTTTCACAACTTCCTGCAGATTTCCCCGCCAGGACTTCTGCTTGATACCAAAAGTGTCGAAAATTTTCTTGCTGGAGAGAGTCGAATTGCGGATTTCAGGCGCTCGCGACTCACGCTCGATAAACTCTAGCGAGTCCAGTAGCTGATAGATCGACTCGTCATAATTGGCCGCATATTTCAGCGCCAACTCCGCAAATTCAATTTCCTCTTTACTCTCAAGCCCGCTGTAGTGGTAAGCACCCCACACACTGGCTCCGCAATCGACTTGCTGGGCCATGGCAAGAATCGCGGAGGCAAGATCGCCCGTATAAGTCGGACTGAAACGACGTTTGGTCACTTGAACAACCCCCTGATTCTTGATCGCAGTGCGAATCCAGGACTTGATGAGCCCGCGCTTCCATTTCCCGAACAGCCATCCCGGCCGGATAATCAGATGCTCGGCATGCTGGCGAACACCCTGCTCTCCTTTAAGCGCCGATGCGCCGTAAATCCCGCGCGGGTTGGTTTCATCGTTTTCGTTATAGGCCAGTCGCTTGTCACCCTCAAACACATAAGCTGTCGACAAATGCATCATGGGGACCTTCAGTCCAGCACAGACCTCTGCCAGCGTGGCAGGAAGGTCTGCGTTAACTTTTAAACAGCGCTCACTGGCGGATTCTGCCCTTCTCAAGGCACTGTGATTCCCCGAAATAAAGTCAGTCAGGTTGATCAGCTGCGTCGGACCGTAATCGGTGACCATCTTAGCGATAGCGGTTCGATTATCAGGATCAAAGAGCTTATCGGGAGGCGCCATGAAGCGGATTTTGCGTCTTCGCAAAATTTCGATGAGATCCTTAGCGGTTGGACTGTTCGTTCCGGCCAGAAACAGGCGCATCATCTGATCAAGGTTCCAGTGTGGTCTAGCGCTGACACGGGCTAACTTCGGGCAAGACGGCGTTCAAGTCAAGTTGCCGAAACTTCGAAACACTGAGCGCTTGATACCTGAAGCCGGTCGCCGCAAAGTTCGTCAGAATCACGTTTCGCACAGCGATCCAGACAGCCGACACCCGGGCCGTGCAACGGCGGACAACACGTCGGCATTCGATGGATAGGCGCTAGAATGGAATGTCGTCGTCAAAATTGTCGAAATTCTGAGGCGGCGCTGCAGCCTGCTGCTGACTGGGCTGGGCTGCCGGTGCCGCGGCCATCTGGGAGCCGCCGAAATCCTGTGACACGCCGCCGCGGGAATCGAGCATTTGCATCTCGTTTGCCACAACTTCCGTGCTGTATCGTTTTACGCCATCCTGCTCCCAGGATCGTGTTTGGAGACGCCCTTCGACGTAAAGCTTGGTGCCCTTCTTGACGTACTGCTCGACAATTTCCGCAAGACGATTGAAAAAGACCACTCGGTGCCACTCGGTCTTTTCCTGCTGCTCCCCGGTACTTTTGTCCTTCCAGGTCTCACTGGTTGCCAGTGAGACATTGGCCACCGCATTGCCGTTGGGCATGTACCGAACCTCAGGGTCGTTACCCAGATTTCCCACCAGAATCACTTTATTTACACCGCGACTTGCCACTCTGTTCTCCCTTGCTGAGCTTTGTCATGTTCACCGACTAAAACTATACCATCGATCTGATTAAGTGGAAATTTATACGGCTTTTCATTCAAACAGCGGCACTCGCGAGCGAGCGAAGCTCAATCTGAAAGATTGAAATCCATCTCCGCTTTACTCTCGTAGTGGAATGCTCTGATAATAGACGGTTTGACTCTGCTCGCGGTAAACCAATGGACAAGATCGTCGTCAAGGGGGCTCGCACCCACAACCTGAAAAACATTGATCTCACCATACCGCGCGACAAACTCGTCGTCATAACCGGCCTGTCCGGTTCCGGGAAATCTTCGCTGGCTTTTGATACTTTGTACGCCGAGGGTCAGCGTCGCTATGTCGAATCGCTATCGACTTACGCCAGACAGTTTCTGTCCATGATGGAGAAGCCGGATATCGATCATATCGAAGGGCTCTCCCCTGCGATTTCCATTGAGCAGAAATCCACCTCACACAACCCTCGTTCTACTGTCGGCACCATCACTGAAATCTACGATTACCTACGCCTGCTGTTCGCGCGCGTGGGCGAGCCACACTGTCCAGAACACGGCATCAAGCTCGAGGCGCAAACCGTCAGCCAGATGGTTGATCAGGTCATGGCCCTGCCGGAGGGTGCCCGGGTTATGGTGCTGGCTCCGATCATTCGGGAGCGCAAGGGTGAACATGTCCACGTGTTCAAAGAGCTCCGCACCAGCGGCTTCATCCGCGCCCGTGTTGATGGTCTGGTGTGCGAGATTGACTATCCGCCTGAGCTCGAAAAAAACAAGAAGCACTCTATCGATGTCGTCGTAGACAGACTGAAGATCAAACCCGGGCTGGAGCAGCGTCTGGCAGAAAGCTTCGAGACTGCCATCCAGCTGGCAGAAGGACTGGCTATGGTGGCGCATATAGACGATGGCGATCAGGAGGAGATGCTGTTCTCCGCGCTGTTCGCCTGCCCCAAGTGCGGTCACAGCATCTCAGAGCTTGAGCCCAGGTTGTTTTCATTCAACAACCCTGCTGGCGCCTGCGCTACCTGTGACGGACTCGGCCTCAAGCAGTTCTTTGACGAACAACGCGTTATCACAGATGACAGCCTGGCGCCGGCAGAAGGTGCGATTCGGGGATGGGACAGACGGAACGTCTGGTATTTTCAGATGCTCACCTCAGTGGCTGACCACTACGGTTTTGCGGTCGACACACCGTTTAACCAGTTGTCGAAGAAAATCCAGAAAATCATCCTCTACGGCAGCGGCAAGGAAGTCATAGAGTTCAGCTACGTTAATGACCGCGGCAAGACCTACACCAGGAGGTGGCCATTCGAGGGCATTCTGCCCAACATGGAGCGGCGTTTCCGTGAAACCGAATCGTCCATGGTCCGCGAAGAGCTGGCGAAATACATGAGTTCTCAGCCCTGCCCCGAATGCGACGGCACCCGACTGCGCAAAGATGCCCGGCATGTGCTCATTGAGGGGGCGAATCTGCCCAGCATCACGGAGATGACTGTGGCCCGGGCCGCTGACTATTTCGGCAGTCTGAAATTGGCAGGCAAACAGGCTAAAATTGCTGAAAAAGTACTCAAGGAACTGCAGGACCGGCTGAAATTTCTGGTCGACGTTGGCCTGAACTATCTGACCCTGAGCCGCAGCGCGGATACCCTCTCCGGAGGAGAAGCCCAGCGAATCCGGCTGGCCAGCCAGATCGGAGCCGGGCTGGTCGGGGTCATGTACATCCTCGACGAACCGTCAATCGGCCTGCATCAGCGCGACAATACCCGGCTGCTCAACACGCTGTTTCATCTGCGCGATCTCGGCAATACAGTGATCGTGGTAGAGCACGATGAAGAGGCCATCGTGAGTGCCGATCACATCATCGATATCGGTCCCGGAGCAGGAGTTCACGGCGGCGAGATCGTGGCGGAAGGACCGCTGAGCGCAATCAAGAAATCGGCCGCCTCGCTGACAGGGAAATATCTGTCCGGCAAAGAAACCATCGCCATTCCTGAGCAGCGCGTTCAGGGAGACAACAAAAAACTTCTGACCTTGTCCGGAGCCATCGGCAACAATCTTCAGGGAGTGACCCTTTGCCTGCCGATCGGATTGTTCACCTGTATCACCGGCGTCTCCGGGTCGGGTAAATCCACCCTGATCAACAACACCCTGTACCCGATAACCGCGACTAAACTGAACAAGGCTTCTACGCTGAACCCGGCGCCCTATGAAGACATTGATGGTCTGCAGCATCTGGACAAAGTTGTCGACATTGATCAGAGTCCGATCGGTCGCACACCGCGATCTAATCCGGCGACCTATACCGGCATCTTTACCCCTGTGCGGGAGCTGTTTGCCGGCACACAGGAAGCCCGTAGCCGCGGTTACAAACCCGGACGATTCTCCTTCAACGTCAAGGGCGGCCGCTGCGAGGCCTGTCAGGGTGATGGCGTGGTCAAGGTGGAGATGCACTTCCTGCCGGACATCTATGTTGCCTGCGATGTCTGCCGGGGCAAGCGCTATAACCGAGAGACTCTGGAAGTCACCTACAAAGGCAAGAACATCAACGAAGTTCTCGAAATGACCATTGAAGATGCCCGCGATTTCTTTGATGCAGTGCCGGCCATTGCGCGCAAACTGCAGACCCTGATTGATGTGGGGCTGTCCTACATCTGCCTTGGACAAGCTGCCACGACGCTGTCGGGGGGTGAAGCCCAGCGCGTCAAACTGTCCAGAGAACTCAGCAAACGCGATACCGGCAAAACGCTCTACATTCTGGACGAACCGACCACCGGGCTGCATTTTCACGACATTAAACAGCTGCTGGCGGTACTGCACCACCTAAGAGATCAGGGCAACACCATCGTCGTGATTGAGCACAACCTCGATGTGATCAAAACTGCCGACTGGCTGGTGGACCTGGGTCCGGAAGGCGGCAGCGGCGGCGGCCAGATCATCGCGCAAGGCACCCCGGAGCAGGTAGCCGGTGAAAAAGGCTCACACACCGGCACCTTCCTCAAAAAAATGCTTTAGATGACCCAAGGTCAGTCAATTATGAACGACGTCATGCCGGCGCTGACAGACGGACTCTGGCAGGATGTAATCTTCACAAAGCGCTTGGGGTCACGGGCCGACTGTGCGAAAACGCCGCCCGCCCTGCATAGGCGCGTCGTGGTCGACAGCGGGATCTGTCAAGGGAGCTCAAGCTTTGAGCCCACGAATGCAGCAGACCTCTGATTGACTGGATTTTGTAATAAAAATGCAACCATCGGGCTATTACAATTCAGCCGCAAATATAGACCCGCAGCCAGCGTATGGAAGCGCAATCAAGCAATCAGCAGCCGCGGTCCGACAGGAACCAAAACCTATTTAGACCAAACCTATCAGGAGGAGCGCATGCGTAACCCACGTAATGCAAGAAACATTCTTTGTGCCTCAGTCCTGGCAGCCGTCGGAACGATCTCCGGCGAACTGGCAGCTCAGGACACTTCATCAGGCATCCGCGGCAGACTGGTTGATGGCTCGGGCAGTCCGCTGGCCAACGCCACCGTGGTCGTTCAGGATTCACGAACCGGCGCCACCCGCACCCTCGAATCCAACAACACCGGTACTTTCTACGCGACCAACCTGCCAGTCGGCGGCCCGTATATTGTCACCATCAACAATTCCAAAACGGTGACCATTGACTCGATCCAACTGGGTGATGTCTACAACCTGACGGTTGACATGGACGCCCCAAGCGAGATCGAAGAAATCATCGTGTTTGGCGAGGCCAATACGCTTGTTGATATCGCTGCGGGCCCTGCCGCGACTTTCGGCACCTTCGATCTTGATACGGCTGTGTCATATAACAGGGATATTCGGGACGTCTATGCCCTGGACCCTCGATTTAACCTTGATGGAGATGCGCGGGACTCTCAGACCAACTGCATTGGAAAGCATCCCAGATTCAATTCGGTCATGCTTGACGGTATCTCTCAAACTGACCGGTTTGGGCTCAACAGTAACGGATACGCCACTGCGACGGGTATGCCCTTCCCCTACGCCGCTGTAGCTCAAGTCTCGGCTGAACTAGCTCCTTTCGACGTGACTTACGGGGGCTTCAGTGCCTGTAATATCAATGCGGTAACTCGATCTGGAACGAACGAGTTCTCTGGCAACGTTTTCTACGAATTCACCAATGAAGGCCTTCGCGGAGACAGCATTGAGCGCCGCGATGGATCCTTACAATCTTTCTCTACTCCGGACTACGACGAGGAATACAAAGGCTTCAGCTTTGGCGGGCCAATTCTTAAAGACAAACTATTCTTCTTTACTGCCTATGAAGAATCAGAACAACCTGAATTCATCGGTCAAGGTGTTGCAGGGTCGAGTTCGGGTGTTGCTCGAGATTGGCTCGATTTGGAAACGTTTAACTTGGTAAATAATGCTGCGCGCGATCTTTACAACATCGATACTGGTGGAGCTCCTTCTGATGGGGTTCAGACAGCAGAGAGCTGGATGGGGCGACTCGATTGGAATATCAGCGATAGACACACGGCTTCTCTGATTTATAACAAATATGATGGTGTTGAAGACAGAGCCTCCGATGGCGATCAGAACGAGTTTGAGTTCGCCAATCACTTTTACAAAAAGTCAGCTGAACTTGAGACCTTCAACCTAAAGTTGAAGTCCCAATGGACTGACTCGTTTTCGACTGATATTTTTTACAACACAAATGAGATGGTTGATGGTCAGAATACTGTGGGGCCCAAAGACGTGGGAGACCATCAAATTTCTGTCAACGGCCGAAATAATGTGATTTATCTCGGTGCTGATGATTCCAGGCAAGCCAATAACCTCAACTGGGAGTCGGTGTACTTCCGATTTCTTGGTGAATATCTGATTGGTGATCATGTAGTAACCTTTGGTTATGAACGCGACGAATTAGATGTGTTCAATCAGTTCGTGCAACACTCTAATGGCGGTGAGTGGGACTACTACGATGATTCTTTGTCGAACCCAGCATCGTGTGCCGCGCTGGATGCACAAGGAAGATTCGAAGACCCAACTTGCGGGCTGTCCGGAATCGATCGATTCCTGCTTGGCCGACCAAGCCAAATCTACTACGGCAGTGGCGGGGGAACCAATAATCCAGATGACGCGGCCGCGAAATTTCGTAACAACGTGGATATGTTTTATATCCAGGATGAGTGGTTCATTCCTCAGTATGACCTAACACTCGTCGGCGGCTTGCGATATGAACGAATGAGCATGGATGATCGACCCCAG
The DNA here is from genome assembly GCA_902537815.1 of uncultured Pseudohongiella sp. GTDB lineage: Bacteria > Pseudomonadota > Gammaproteobacteria > Pseudomonadales > Pseudohongiellaceae > UBA9145. Next base: position 23,370 of record CACBCS010000004.1, read on the forward strand.
TTCAATCAGGCCTTCACATCGCTTGCTGGTGTGCGAAATGACGCCAATTTAGACGGAGTAGACTTGTGGATGCCTCGCTTAGGCTTTACCTGGGAAGCGAATAACAATCTCACTGTGCGAGGCGGAATCGGCCTTTATTCTGGCGGTAATCCCAACGTCTGGGTAACCAACGCTTGGAGTAATGATGGCATCTCCAATGTCCAGCTCAGGTACCGAAACTTTTCAGGCGCTGAGTCTGTGTTTTCGGACGTCACCCTGTCTGGCCAAGGACGCCCGGGCTACGACGTTCCGCAAAGCCTAGTCGATCAAGTGGCTGCGACGACTGCAGCCAGCGCATCCGATGAGGGTTTGGTACTTATCGATCCTAGCTATGAACAGCCGTCTGAGTGGAAGTACTCCCTAGGAGCCACCTATGCATTCGATAGCGGCTTAACACTTGATGGCGATTTAATTTACTCTCGCCAGGACAATCCTGCTTACTACGAAGATTTGTCTCAGGACCAAGTCGGAACGACTGCGGCTGCCGCACCAATTTTCGATTATGTGCGCGGTGAAGATAACTTTATGCTGACCAATGCGCAGACCTATGGCGAAGGCACAGCATTCTCGCTGGTCGCCAAACACAGCTATGATTGGGGGCTGGATTGGAGTTTCGGATACGCCTACACGGACCAGACCGATGTCAGCCCAATGACTTCGTCCGTCGCTGGATCCAATTTCAGCAACCTGGCTCTCACGACTCTAGTCGATCCCATGGCTGCGACATCAAATTACGTGTCGCCACACAGGTTCACGGGGCGCTTGAGCTATGCCAAGGATTTTATTCCAGGGCATGACACACGCTTCACCATGTATATGTATCGGAAGCAAGGTCAGCCGGCTGGTCACGTCATGAGCTCATCGGAACTTGAGGGGGAAGGCCGGTTTGGCCGTCATCAGCTCTATGTTCCAAGTCTTAATGACCCGAACGTTGTGATTGGTCCTAACTTCGACGTAAATGCATGGGCTAATTTTGTTTATGAGAATGGGTACGAGCAGTTCGCGGGCGGATTCGTTCCACGTAACCAAAACTTCACAGATTGGTCTACGCGTGTCGATTTTAGAATAGATCAGGAGTTACCACTGCTCTTCGGAACCCAAGCACGCGCGTATCTTAAGGTTTACAACCTACTCAACATGCTGAACGACAGCTGGGGGCGACAGTCTGACGCATTCTTCTTCAATCAGCAGGTTGTTACCGCATCACTTGATGCCCAGAACCGGTACGTGTTCGAAAACTTCCGCAACCGCGGTCTTACGGATCTGCGTGAAAACGCTACGCTTTATGAGGTCCGCATGGGCATTCAGTTCGAATTCTGAGCCAGCACGGCAAAACGAATTACTGAACAGAAACAGAAAGCCCGGTGCTCATTCGAGCATCGGGCTTTTTTATGTTCGACCTTTTGTTACGACCACCCTGACTCTAGGCATCCCAATACCGCAGACACAGCGCACTTTAAAAATCGGATACTCAACCGACTCAGATACACTGAGCGCTTCCGCAAGAAAGGCATCAAACAGATTCCAGTAGGCCAGACCGTCGTCAGACTCAGGCTCCAGCAGGTAGAAAATCAGGTTAGCAAGCGGGCTATCCATTGAAACCACATAATCGCCGCGTGAGAAGGTTTTCGTGATGTCGATAAATTCGCCACTCAGCAGACTGTTGGTGTGGCCATTCTGCAATGTATTCCGCTCGTCGACCTCGTGCACCATAAACTGCTGTCCAGGGAATGCGGCATCTGCCTCCAGGGTTTCAACCCAGATACCGTGTTCCTGAAGTTTTTCTGCCAGGCCGGTGAAGGCAGCGCTGAAAATATAGGCATTCGGCACCAAAGCCGTTTGTCTGGCCTCGAACCGGTTGTAATTCAGCACCCCGGCGATGGTGACCAGTTCTGCGCTGCGCACAAAATCCGTCGACCCGTCCGGCTTCTGATAAGGAATGTAACGATAAGTCAGCAGATCCAGCGGTTCTTCACGGGGCACCATGGAAAACTGCACACCATTTTGCTGACCAATGGCGGTGGCGGCGACTCTCCGGTCAGCCTCGTGGTTAATCTGCTGAATGGTTCTGCCATGCTGGTGGGTATATTCAAGAATTTCCTCAATAAACACATTCGCCGCATGCACCCGTTTGTAGAACCGGTCATGGGAAAACGTTTCGCTGAGAATCGCCATGCGATTCCGCAGCCCCATATAATTGGTGAGATATCTTGGCGCATGATGATAGGTGCGTAATTCGGTGGGCGGCCAGCTGCGATAGTCATAGCCACCGTACCAGTCAATATCGAGGTTAAATTTCTCGTTCACGCTTTGCTTTAGCGCCGGCAGCATGACTTCACTGGTATAGTTTGACGTGCTGGCGTCTCCCGCCGTCGCGTAGGACGGCGCATAAGTCAGCGAGTTTCCGTGCCAGGTCCCGTTGGTCGTGTGCAGATCTACCAGCAGATCCGGATCCCAGCGCTGAATCACGTTTCTGAAGAGCGCCTTCGTCTCATCTGCCTCGACAATCATTCCGTCCCGATTCAGATCATATCCGTGCGCTGTCCGCACCCCGGTCATGACCGGACTCAATTCCTGATTGGGCCGCGAGTTCTCCCTCATGGCGTCATTGCCGTCAGCGTTATAGATCGGCACAAAAACCAGTATCTGATTGCCCAGCAGATGCTGCTTGTCTCCGAACAGAATATCGCGCATCACAATCAGCGATGCTTCCTTACCCTCCACTTCGCCACCATGAATGTTTGCCTGAATAGCAATCACCGGTTTGCCGCTGGCTTCAGCCTGCGCCGGCGAGGAGACTGGAGGATTTGCCAGCACAACGATGGGCACGTCACGCCCTTCCCGGGTCATTAGCAGGGTTTCGCGGTACATCAGGTCAGTCTGGCTGTCCAGCGCATCCAGCACCTCAATGACCTCATTGAACGTGGAGGTACGTTCGTAATGACTGCGCTCGGCCGCAGTCATCATGCCTTGGGTGAAAGAAGGGATTATTTGCGCCTGCGCCGAATGCAGACACACGCAGGTGCAGACTGCGAACGCGGCAACTGCGTGATGATACTTAATCCTGTCAGAGCGTTTCACAGACTGTGACTCCTTAATGACTCCATACTGATTTTTTTACGGATGCCCAGCGAACAAGCGGCTCTCCCGCGCCGCTGTGTCCGAATATCGTTTGCTACCGAAACAAAGATACCCTGATTCTGCTCTGGAATCGCGTGGAGGTTGAAAGCGGCATCTTACGGCAGAGGAAGTACGTAACCGGTCGGCAGTCGTCGGTGATTGTGACAGTGTGTAATATTTTCGCTCAGAAGGCTTCTAGGCCCCTATTTTCAGGTGTTCTGGAGAGGTCTGATTTGCGAGTTTGTTGCTTTTGTCGCAGAAAGGGCTTAGCCTCGCAAATGACCTCAACGCCAGATAAATCGGGGAAAAACCGCATACCAAAGCCTTTCGCCGCGGATGCGCTCGTTAACCCACAAACGGAGCAATGTCAGTGAATTCCAAACTAACACGCAGACGTTTTATCAAGGGAGTCATCTTTTCCGGTGCTGCCGCAACCACCGGCGCAGGAGTGTATCTCGCTAACGCACAGAACGGGGCGGGAACGGCCGAGCGCTTGATAAATCTCAACATCAACGGCCGCACACGCCCTGTCGATGTCATGCCATCGGAGACACTTGCCTACACCCTGCGGTACAAACTCGATCTGACCGGCACCAAAATCGGCTGTAATCGCGGAGAATGCGGCGCGTGTACTGTACTGATCGACGGTGTCGCAAATTATGCCTGCTCGGTGCTGACCCACAACGTCAAGGACAAAGCGGTCGTTTCTATCGAGGGCATCAAATCGGCTGACGGAACGCTGCATGCGGTTCAACAGGCATTCATCGATGAGAATTCTCCGCAGTGCGGTTTCTGCACACCCGGCCAGGTGATGTCAGCCGTTGCGCTGCTGAGCAGCAATCCAAGACCGACCCGAGAGGAAGTTCGTACCGGCCTGTCGGGCAACCTGTGCCGCTGTGGCGCTTATGAACATTACATCAATGGCGTGTTACGCGCCTCGGGGCAAATCGCATGAGTACACATATAGGAAAAGATTTCACGCCGCCCTGTGTACCTGGCAAGGTCACCGGCGAGATCAAATACGCGGAAGACTACAAAGCCGAAGGAATGGTCTTCGCGCGACTGCTGACCAGCCCGATGCCTTCAGGCAGAGTGGTCAACATCGATGCGACAGCTGCGCTTCGCATGGACGGCGTGATCGGGATATTTACTGCCGATGACCTCCCACCTGTCGCGCCCCCGGCCAATCCGGCTCTGGCGTCGGACTACATTACCTATGTCGGTCAACCGATTCTGGCAGTGGCGGCCACTTCTGAAGAAATCGCCGAAACTGCGCTTGACCGCATTCGAATTGATTTCGAGCGCCGGGATTTCGTCGTCGACCCCCTGGAGAGTCTCTCTCCCAATGGTCCGGATGCCTATCCCGAAGGCAACGCGCTGGTGAGAACGCAGGAAGAGGGTCCGGAAGGCTCTCCCATCGTCGGCGCTCAGATTAAAAGCATCAAATGGCCGCAAAGCGCCATTGATGCGCTTCGGGCGGGTCAGGAACCGGTCGGTGCTGAATTCACCAATGAATGGGCCTTCGGCGATATCGAGGCTGGCTTTGCTGAGGCTGCAGCGATCATTGAAGAGCCGTTTGTCACCATGGGCTATCCGCACCATTCTCTGGAAGCAAGAACCTGTATGGCTTACTGGGAAAACGGGAAATGCTATTTCCACGGTTCTTCCCAGAGCCAGAGTGCCAATAACGCCGGTCTGGCACGCATGCTGAATATCCCGCTGGAGGATCTGGTCTTTATCAACGAGGCCACCGGCGGCGGCTTTGGCTCGAAAATCGGGCCATATCCCTACATGGCGATAACCGGCAACTTTTCCCGGGTCCTGAATCGACCGGTACAACTTCGAATCACGCGAGAACAGGAGTTCTACATCGGTTCTGCCCGCTCTGGCATGCAAGGCTGGATCAAGACCGGCGTCAAGGAAGATGGCAAGGTGTCTGCGGTTGATCTGGTGATTGTCAATGATGGCGGTATGACCGGCGGGGGCAGTGGAAATTCTTCCGCGCAACACGTCACCGTGGCTTACCAACCGGAAAACATGCGGTTCCGGCACATATCGGTTTACACCAACACCACCCCGCGCGGTGCTCAGCGGGGGCCGGGGCAGAACGAAATGGCTGCCGTACTGGCGCCCATGACTGACAAGCTGGCTGAGGCGATCGGCATGGATCGCGTCGAGTTCCGCAAGCGCAACGTCCTCGACAGCGATGGCTTCCAGGGTGGTAGTCAGGGACCTGTGACCAGCGCATTCGTCCGCGAAGCACTCGATCAGGGTGCACGGGCATTCAACTGGGCCGAAAGAAGCAGCCAACCCAAGGATCTCGGTGGCAGCAAGCGACGCGGTCTCGGTGTCGGGCTCGGCTATCATGGCGCAGGCGGCCGGGGCTACGACGGACTGCTGCGTATCGGTACCGATGGGAGGCTTTACATCCACAGTGGTGTCGGAAATCTGGGCACCTACTCGTACGCTGCGACCTGTCGCGCTGCCGCAGAGGCTCTGCAAATCCCGTGGGAGCGCTGCGAAATCGTCCGGGGCCGTTCGGACCGCTATCTGCCTCACAGCTCAGGTCAGGGCGGGTCCAATACAATCTTCACGCACACACGGACCAACTGGGTAGCTGCTCAGGACGCCATTATGAAGATGAAAGAGATCGCCGCCATGGATTTTGGTGGTACAGCGGCTGACTACGAGATCGGCGGCGAGCGCGTTTTCAAAACTGCAGACAACTCTCAGGGGCTCACTTATGCAGAAGCCGCCCGGCGAGCCATGGAACTGGGCAGTAAGTTCAGCGGGGAGCAGTATCCTGATGACATCAACCCACTGACCCAAATCGCCGTTCAGGGCATGGCCGGCTCGGGTTTGGTGGGCGTTGCCAAAGACAATATTCCCGGCGTCGGTCAACCACCCGGCAACGTGATCGGGTTTATGGAAATTGAACTGGACATCGACACGGGTAAGTACGAAATCGTTGATTACGCCTCCGTTGCCGATTGCGGTACGGTTGTGCATCCCAAGAACTTTGAAAATGCCATGCGCGGTGGTGCGGTCTGGGGGGTCGGATTATCCGGTCTCGAGAAGCATGTCTATGATCCGCAAAACGGGCTTCCAGCCAACACTGGACTGTATCAGTGCAAGCCGCCTACCAACATGGACGTCCCTGTTGATACGATTGCTCAAGGTGTCAACATCCCGGATCCGCAAAACCCGACAGGAGGTCGAGGGATCGGCGAGCCTACACAGGGCGCCGCCGCAGCGGCTCTGTCCAGTGCGCTGCGTGATGCGCTGGGCGGACATCTGTTCAACACGGCCCCGGTAACCACCGACATGATCATCGACCACCTCGCCGGTAACAGCTACAGCTCCGGTGCAGGAACGTTAAAGACCAATACTTTTTGAGGTGAACTATGCCATCACATGACGTAATGCCAAACATGGAACTGTACCAGCCGGTACAGGTTGAAGATGCGCTTGCGATTGCTGACCGCCTCGCAGAGAGGGGCTGGCTAGTAGGCGGTGGGCAAGACACCTATGGCTGGCTGAAAGACCGCGCCAAGACCGCTGATGCACTGATTGATCTGAGCGCCATTGAGTCGCTGCGCGGGATTCGTGAAACCGCAGACGGCATCGAAATCGGTGCGCTGACTACGCTGACTGAGGTTGCGACAAGCGACCTGATCCGCGGTGGTTATTCGCTGCTGGCCGACGCAGCCAGCGTCGTAGCCAGCCCTCAGATTCGGAACATCGGCACGCTGGGCGGCAACGTCAGTCAGGACGTTCGCTGCTGGTACTATCGGCGAGGGCTGTCCTGTTACCGGGCCGGAGGAAACCTGTGCTACGCAGATACACCGCAGGGCATGAACCGGGAACACGCTCTGTTCGATCAGAGCCGCTGCGTCGCGGCCGGGGCCTCGGATACCGCGCCGGCACTGGTTGCCCTTGACGCCTCAATGGTGATTCAGAATCTCAACGGCGAGCGGGTGATTGATGCCAGAGACTTTTTCGTGGGCCCGGCTAATGACATTGAAAACACAACGGTTCTGCGCCCCGGGGATATCCTGACGTCGGTCAGAATTCCTTCCACCTGGGCTAACGCAGAGTTTTACTGGGAGAAGGTTGCCGACCGAAACGTGTGGGATTTTTCTCTGGTGAATGTCGCGGCCGCATTTAAAACCACTGGCGGTCAGATCGAGGATTCCCGAATTGTCGTCGGTGCCGTGCAAACCACACCGCGCCGCTTGACCGACGTCGAAAATGCCATCCGCGGAAACAGCAGAAACGCTGACACCGCCGAAGCAGTCAAAGAGCTGTGTACCACAGGTGCACGCACCCTCGCGCACAACGGCTTTAAAGTGCCCTTGATGCAAAATCTGGTCAAACGCGCGATCGTCGCCTGATCGACAGGCTAGGCGCCTGGCTCCGAGGGTGGCTTCCCTCAATCAGGCTGAAGGCAAAAAAAGGGGCGTCTCGCCATGCGGGAGGCCCCTTTTCTCTGTGCAGTGGGTTTGCTGTAAAAAACCCGCTCAGAGACTGGCGAGCGCCAACAGATGCTTGTTTGCAATGTCGTAAACGGCACTAAACCAACTGGGCTCATTATTCAGATTCGGGACCAACTGGAAGTGCTCTCCGCCGGCCTCTTCAAATTGTTCCCGGTACTCAATGCCTATCTCAAACAGCGTTTCTAGGCAGTCTGAGATGAAACTTGGCGTCACAACCGCGATGTGCTTTTTACCTTTGGCAACCAGCGCCTCGATATGCTCATCCAAGTAGGGCTGAATCCAGGGTAAGGGACCGAAACGGGACTGGAAGGCTACCGAATATTTATCAAGCTCCCAGCCCAACTCACGGGTAATGCCCAGCGTGGTTTGCACACACTGCATCCGGTAACAAAGGCGATTGCCTTCCGTCACTAAATGGCAGCATGTCCCGAATTCGCAAACTCCCGCGGGATCGGCTTTTTTGATCGTTTTTTCGGGCACGCCATGGTAGCTGAAGATGATATGGTCCAGCGACTCAATATCAACATGCTGCTGAATGAGCGACGCCCAGGCCTGCAGGAAAGCCGGCTCCTGAAAAAGGTCATCCACGAAATGCAGCTTGGGTGGCTTTGCCCATTTTTTTGCCGCCACCTTCACAGAATTGAATACTGAAGCTGTGGTCGCAGTTGAGTATTGCGGGAACATCGGCAGCAACAGAATCTCGGTTGCGCCTGCAGCTTCCAGATCTGCCATTGCATCCCACACATAGGGTTTGCTGTACGCCATGCCGGTGCGTACAAGAACCTGATTACCCTGCTGATCGAACGATTTTTGAAGGCTCGCTTCCATTTCGTCGGCGTATACCTTCAGCGGCGACCCATTTTCCATCCATATCTCGGCGTAATCCTTCGCGATCCTCGGCGCCCGAAACGGGAGAATAAGCAGGTTGCGCAGTAACCACCGGCCGACTGGGTTGAAGTCAAAAACGTAAGGATCGGAAAAGAAATAGCGATAGAAATCGCGCAGCCCTTTCGCAGTCGGTTCAGAGGGGGTGCCCAGATTCATCAGTAACACGGCTTGGGTCATGGTAGTCTGTCTATCCTGCGGTCAATTTTACAAAAGCGTTCAGCCCGGCGCTGTCCGCCCCTCATTATACGCGTCACCACTGCTTACAGATCGCGATTGGTGACTCAGCGCGCACGCGCATCAAGCGCAGCTCACAGGCAAAGCTTTATCCTGCAGACGCCACATTCCGGCCAGAGAGTCGGACAGCGAGACATCCGCCTGGCACACGATCAGACAGACAACTGCGGGTCAATTAGCCGTTCTGAGCGCTCTTAAAGATTCAGTAACTAGATTTGCTGACGTTGATCGGGTTTTCCGACATCAATAATCAGTGATTATTTACCATCAGGCCAGTCTCCTCGTGGTCTGTAGGGAAGGTGAGTAGCCCGGTAACAAAAATTCCCAAAAAAAGCTGCAATCGCTGCCGATACGAGTACACTTAACTCCAGTTTTACCGTCGCTGATGCATTGCGTTCGAGGCAAGCACCGGGGCCGAATCGCGCAGAACACACTGTCGGTCAGTGTGTTCTGGAATATCCCAGCTAACACTCTTTCAATCTAGAGGTAGGAAATTGTGACCAGACTTCTGCACTTCATTCTGTCTTGCACCTTTGTGGTTTTTTCAGCCGAAGCGCTCGCCGGTGAGCGCGTTGGGGATTTTGCCCTAATCGACCACGCAGGAGTGCAACACCACATGGCTTGGTACGACGACCATCAGGCAGTGGTGATCGCCCCGTTTGGCCTGAGCGCCACAGACTCCGACACTCTGTCTGCAATGACGGCTCTGCAGGCTCGGTATCAGGACCAAGTGGCCCTGTTTCTGCTGAACCCAGGTCTGGATAACGATCGCGACGCGGTCGGTGCGGAACTGGCAACAAACCACATCGAACTGCCGGTGCTAATGGATGATACGCATCTTGTTACTGAGATGCTGGGCATCGGGCGCATGGACGAAGTCGTCGTCTACGACCCGATCTCATTCGAGATTGCCTACCGGGGTCCGATTCAGTCAGGGGCCGAAGAAGCGGTTGAGGCCCTGCTTGCGGGTTCGGATGTCGAGCTGGTCAGTATAGCCGGTGCGGGATCAGCAATACCCAGTAACGAAAGCGAGCATTCTGAGTTGTCCTACGTAAATGACATCGCGCCCATCATCGCTGAAAACTGCGCACAATGTCATCGGGAAGGAGGCATTGCGCCCTTTGCCATGGACAGCAGTCTCGCCGTACAAGGCTGGTCTCCGATGATCAGAGAAGTGGTGATGACCAAGCGCATGCCACCTGGCCAGATCGACAACAAGATCGGTCACAAGATCAAAAACGAAATGAACCTGACCGACTCAGAGATGCAAAAGCTGGTTCGGTGGGTGTCAGCGGGTGCGCCGGTTGACGTGAACGGCGGGACCGATCCTCTTAGCACTCTGGTCTGGCCGGAAGGTAAATGGTCTCTCGGTGAGCCGGATATGATCGTCAAGATTCCAGCCACCACAGTTCCGGCTACAGGCGTCGTTGATTACAAGGACATCATCGTGGACCTCGGGCTTGAAGAAGACCGCTGGGTCCGAGGCAGCGAAGTCGCACCGGGGGCTCCCGAAGTGCTTCACCACATTATCACGACTGTCGTCCCACCGGGTGCTGGCGATGACCCTCAGGCAATGTTCCTGAAAGCCATCAACAGCCTGCCCGAAGAGCGTGCTGCAACGATTCGCGCCGAAATTTTCGCAGCTGTTGCCTCTGGCCAGCAGCCACCGATCGACAGAATCTTTCAGGAAAATCCTGAAATCGATGTAGGCGCCCTGCTCGGCGGCGGCGGCCCGGATCAGGCTTCAGTTGCAGGTTATGCACCAGGGAACAGTATTTCGCTGGATCCTGAAGGTGTTGGCGGCAAACTGGTAGCCGGAACCAAACTGAGCTTTCAAATGCACTACACCACCTCTGGCAAAGAGATGACGGACGAAACTGAAGTGGGCATCTACTTCTATCCCGAAGGCTATGTCCCCGTTGAACGGATGGGCGGTGGCGTAGGCAACGCCTTCTCTATCTCTATCCCGGCTGGTGCAAAAGACCACGAAATGGAGCTGGTCACCTATGTTCCAGAGGAGTCTGATATTCACAGCCTGATGCCGCACATGCATTTCCGCGGCAAACGCATGAAGTTCAAAGCTGTCTATCCGGACGGATCAGAAGAGATGCTGCTGTCCGTGCCTGCTTACTCTTTCAACTGGCAGCTGGCGCATGAACTGGAATCTCCGCTCAGGGTGCCTGCCGGTACCAAAATTGTCGCGACGGGAGCGTTCGACAACTCAGCGCAGAATAGTTTCAACCCAGACCCGGGTATCGAAGTGAACTGGGGGGAACAGTCCTGGGAAGAAATGTTCATGGGATTCTACACCTGGAAGGAAGTCAATCAGGGCGGCGACGACTGATCGCTACTATTCAAGTCATGCTGACACATAAAAGGGCGAGTCAGTGACTCGCCCTTTTTGTGCCGGCTCGATTGTGACAGCCTCTGCAGCTCACTCTGCAAGAGCAGCACAAATCCGTGAATGTCATCACCGAGGCGCCGCCGGAAACGGCCAGCTCAGATGCACCGCAGCCCTGAGCTTGGGTTGAAACGGACGGCTGTTAAGACGGTTTTTCGCTAGGAAGCTAATCGCTTGTTCCCTTTGCTGCGCTGCCACTCATCCAGAGCCGAGCGGGCAACTGAGGCATCGAAGGCTTCATCATGCAAGAGCACGCTTCGCCGCCAATTCGATGACATAACCATTAGGGTCCCGGAAATAGATGGAGTCAATGAACCCATGATCTGACACTCCCCGTGTGTCGATACCTGCTGCCTCTCCCTTTGTCTTCATGTCCCGCAAGAAACCCGAACTGACTTCGAGCGCTATGTGCAGGTCAAAATCCCGCTGAGGTTTAAACTCAAAAGGGGCCTCAGGCTCTTCGAAAAAAGCAAGAAATGAACCATCCTCCTTCCGGTAAAAACTGTGCAGCACTTTGCTGTCACGCCCCGACTTGGTTACCGCTATTTCAAAAGCCTGCACAAGAGGCAGGCCAAAGGGACTCTTCATAGAACTTGCGCGTCTCTTCCGAATCCCGGCAACGATAGGCGTTGTGATGCAAACCTTTAATCATTTTTATTGGAGCCAGTTGACAGAATTACTGCCTCGTAGGCGGTGGCGTCCAGTCGCAAGTTTCGCAGTTCGGATCTCGTTCATTTTCTGCCATGACCTCAAAAATAAAATCGCGCCAGACTTCATTGGGCTGCCACACGGTATTCATGTCGGCTTTGGCCTCCTCAACAGGAACATCTTCAAACAGGACGCGGTACAGAAAGCTGAAAGCTGTTGCCCGGGCATTGACCTGACAGTGCAGCAGCGTTTTTTTGTCAGTATTACGCTGCATCGAATCTGCGAATGCGTAAAAATCATCGGGAAGCGGATTCGAGAAATCGACCGGGACCTGCATGTACTCCATCCCCAGTCGTTTCACGATCTGGTCTTCGTCAGGCAACGCATTCTGATTATTGGTAAACGCAATATAGACAACCCGCTCAAAGCTCTCGTCTGCAACCGCCTGCAGCTGGGCTTCGGTGGGTTGTCCGGAGCTGGCGAAAACCTCGCTGTACTGACGGAAGTTGGTAATCTCCTGCAGAGCAGAAGGTGCCTCTTCAACGGCCAGTACGGATTGCCCGGCTAAGGCGAGCAGCAGAGCGCTCAGTACACGTGTTTTCATGACTTCTCCGATTAACAGACAGTTTGGTTGCGTCAATCATAACAAACACGCGAAAGAGATACCGCATTTCCCTGCCAGTCTCCGTCTGACAGCCCCCGCTGATTTCAGTGTGGGCAGAGGGCGTGGTATAAGCTGACAGGATGAAAGAAGAGAATCTGGCCCGTTGGGCCCACTCCCACAGCTTTGGTCAGGAAAAGAAGCGTCCGGGAGAGCTGAGAACATTCATCGTAATCGCCCTGACCTCAGGCATGATGGCAGTAGAGGTTACGGCAGGCATTGCCTACGGATCGATCGCACTGCTCGCTGACGGTCTGCACATGGGATCACATGCTGTCGCCTTGTCAGTCAATGCTTTTGCTTATGTCTATGCCCGTCGGCAGGCCTTGAGTGGCCGCTTCAGCTTTGGCACCGGCAAGGTAAATACACTTGGGGGCTATACCGGTGCGATTCTGCTGGCTCTTTTTGCCTTACTGATGGCCTGGGAAAGTTGCCAGCGACTGTTCAACCCGATAAACATTGCGTTTAACCAAGCGATCGCTGTCGCCACGGTTGGTCTGGTTGTCAACGGCGCATCAGTCTTTATTCTGGGGGACCAGCATGAGCATCCCCATGAACCCGGTCATCATCACCATGAGCACGATCACAATCTGAAAGCGGCCTATCTGCACGTTCTGGCTGATGCCTTGACCTCGCTGCTGGCGATCGCGGCCCTGCTCACTGGCAAATACTCTGGCGCACTCTGGATGGATCCGGTGATGGGCCTGATCGGTGCCCTCCTCGTCGCACGCTGGTCCTATGGATTACTGAAGAGCACCAGTGCCATTCTGTTGGACACGCAGGAATCTGATGGGACCATAGAGGCCATCCGCCATCTGATAGAAGCATCCGGAGAGCACCGAGTCGTGGATTTTCATCTGTGGTCCATCGGTTCCGGCCTTCAGGCTGCACTCATCACCGTGGTATCCAGCGCACCTCAGTCGCCTGACTTCTACCGGCAGATGATCGCTAAACAGCATGCGCTCGCGCATCTGACGATCGAAGTCCATGCTTACGCAGAGCGGGCCGCTGTTTCAGAACAGTGATCAGCAGACGGAACGTCCATAGTAATCTGCCGATGGTGGCAGATAACGTTTCCGTCTGCGCCCGGACGCTACGCGCCGGCCTGATCCCGCGGTCACTGAAATCACCCTGAAGCAGGGTCAATTCGCCGGGGTCAACTCCAGTGTTTCAAACAGCACGGATTCTATCTTGTCTCTTGAATAGAATGCAGGGAAGACCCCATCGTCAGCCCACAGTTCAAAAAGATTGTCATAGAGCGGGCTATTCGGGTCACCTGACTGTCCGGGCGCATTCATCCCGAGGGTATTGTCCCAATCCCGTGTGTCTACGAATATCCTGAAGGAGGCGCCGGTAGTCTGGTTGTCTCCGCTGCCGGTATTGCCCAGGGTAAAACTGTTACCCCCTCTCGGAGCCGGCCCGACATCGAGCTGTGCTCGTACCTCTTCGCTGACTGCTGCACTGAGCGGGTGACGGATCAGCGCATGTTTATAATCGGCCTGACCGTAGACCCAGTCGTCTGCATTCGGACCCAGCTTTTCCCGCAGACTGAGGATACCCTCAGCCAGGGTACGCAATAAAAATGTATCCCGCCCAGCCAGCGGATCGGGACCAAAATCTCCATCCGGAGCCAGCAGCATATCAATCGTCGTTTTCATTCCCACAGTAAGAAAGTGCTGTGCTTCGGCGGGGACTTTCAGAGCGTTGATGTTGTCAAGCAACTGCCGCTCGAACGCCACATAAATACCCGCGGTCACGGAATCACGATCGAGCTCAAAATCCCAGTCAAGTAACAGTTGTCGGGCCTGCTCCACCTGCGGATCGGCTGCGCGTAAATGCTTGAAAAAAGGGACAAGACTGCGTGCAGGGATAGACAGGTAGTCATGCTGGAGGGCGATCATATCGGACATGTTGAATTTACGGCCGGACGCCAAGACCTCGCTGCCACGGGCCCAGCGATACGGATCTGTCCAGGTGTAACCGATCGCATCAAGAAGTTCAAAATCCGGCGGCGTGTAGTTGCTGTTGGAAGTTTCAATGAAACCACGCTGGGGATTCAGATCATTAGGTTTGGCTTTAATAGGCAAATAGCCGTCCCATTCGTAGCGACCGTCGCCGGGTACTGGCACCATCCCGCTGAAATTTCTTCGAATCGGCGCAATGCCCACTGCCTGCCATCCGATGTTGCCCTCGCGGTCCGCCCAGATCATATTCTCGCCGGGAATGTTGCTGTAGTTTGACGCTTCACGAAATTCTTCCCAACTCTCGGCCTGATCCATTCTCAACGATGCCAGGTAGGGCGCCCCGCCGAATTCCATCCAGGCAGGCCGCACCGCATAAGCGAGATGTTTGTCAGCGTCCTCGAAGACTACCGGGCCGTGTCTGGTGTATTTCAACTGGACAAGCTCAGGAGCCCGACCCCGCACAGGAATACTTTCCTCGATAACAGACATAGGTTCCCACTGGCCGTTATAGCGATACTCGTCGGGGTTCTCAGGATTGACTTCGTAGACCAGTAAATCTTCACCGTCGGTGTTGAACACCGTAAGACCCCAAGCCCCGTATTCGTTATGACCTATAGAGATCCCGGGTATTGTGGGTTCGCCCCCGCCAATAACGTTCCATCCCGGTCCCACCAGATGCGCCCAATAGCGCAGCGATGGCGAGGACTGAGCCCGATGAGGATCATTAATCATCATCGGCCAGCCATCCTGAGTCAGATCCCCGCTGACGACCCAGTTGTTACTGCCAATGTCATCCAGATCAAATCGCCGGACCAGTTCTGATTCCCTATTCAGCGTCGCAGCTAACTGTTCGTATGCGCTAGCCTCGTTGCGAGCAGACGCTACCACAATATCTGTCGGTTCGAATCGAATGTTCCGCCTGTAGGCGTTGTACAAACGCAGGATGTCATTCTGAAGCAGTGATTCGCAGTCGATCATCGGGTCCAGACTCAGATCGGGTTGATGAGGGTGGAAATATTGCAGTTCGCGAACTTGCTCCTCGCCAATGGCGCAAACAGCACGTCCAACATTCATCTCCAGGCCGATATTGCCCAGCAACCCCTGGTGACGGGATATCACGACTTCTTCTGTCCAGTGCTTTGGCTCAATACCCAGCAATTTGAACGGTAAGGGAAGATCCTCCGGATTCTCCATAACCTGATCGATGAAGGCGTTTAAACCGTGCACGAAAGCACCAATGATATCGACACCATTGGGATGATAGTGCTGCAACTCTTCCCCCATCGCGCCGCGGAATTTGAACAGCCGGGCGCCGTGGTCCCGTTCTAACGCCTTGGGTCCGAGAATTTCTGCCATGGTACCAGTGGCTCTCGCCCGCCAAATCTCAAACTGAAACAGACGATCACGAGCTGCACTGTAGCCTTGCGCAAAAAACAGGTCGTGCTCCGTTTCCGCGTAGATATGAGAGATCCCCCATTGATCTTTGAGGATCTCCACCGGCTGCTGTAACCCCTCAACCTCAAGTGTCTGCCGCGTTTGGGCCGCGACAGAGAGCGAGACGCCAAGCAACAAGGTCAGGAAACCGATCGAGCGCAGGGGGCTTATCATTTTGAATGTCCTCTTTGTGTCAGGGTTGGGTCGGAATCAGGATCTGCCAGCGCCTGCAGGTGCTCCAGCGCTTCAGTGGCTTTGTCTCGCGGTACAAAAACATGATCGTGGTAGCGGGCAGCAATGACGTTGGCCGGTATCCCGTGCTCAGCCAGACAGGAGGAGACCGCTGTGGTGAGGCCGACCGCATCCAGGCTGGAATGCACACGAAGAGTGATGCCTTTGAATACGCCTTGATAGTCCAAACCCTCTGCATCCGCCCGCTCCTGGGAGATGAGGAGACTGAGCCCTTCTGCTTCACTGAAGCTTGCCAGCGGTTTCAGGCGGGACAGACTCTCCGATTCGGGGTTTGTAACCGTGCAGAAAACATAATCCCCATCAAGCAAGAGGGGATTCAGATTAGACAGTAAATTACCGAGGTCGGTTTCGCCGGACAACTTATGCCTTCCCTCTCCTTCGAAAGCTGACAATGCCGCCAGGTTCCGGAACGCCGGCAAGCAGCCCGAGCAGCCTGTTCACCGCGGTGCTATTCAAGTTCAGCGGCTATTTCCGCATAGAAACCCGGAACGCTGCGGCGCATGAACAGGCCGTCTTCTGCCTGAGTCCAGCTCAGCCCCGGGTCCTTGATCTGCTCAGAAGCCTCGTCTGCCGACACTCCCGCACGGATGAGTTCAGCCATTCGCTGGCGCACAGACTCCATCTGGTTCCTGAAATTCAGGATATCGCGACGGTTCATAATCCCGCCGTGGCCGGGAATCGCGGTATCGAAATCCAGCGCCAGTATGGCGGCCAGAGTACTTACCCATCCGCGACTGCTACCGCCATTCGCATAATCCAAAAATGGCGCTGTCGTGTGCAACAGGTCACCGCCATGGATGGTTTTGAGATCCGGAAAATACACCACTGAATCGCCATTAGTATGTCCGGTACCAAGATGGAACACCTGCACCTCTACCCCACCCAGATAAATGGCTGTACTATCGGTGTAAGCTAGCCGCGGCAAACCCTTCTGATTGCCACGAAGCATATTGTCTCGGGCATTCTTGTGAGCAACGATTTCGGCCACTTCGAGAAAACCTGCGTTACTGCCACTGTGATCACCATGGTGGTGTGTATTGACAACGTACCGCACCGGCAGTGCGCTGACGCTGGCGATGAGTGACTGTATTTCTTCAAAGTCCTGCGGAAATTTGTCATCAATCAGAATAACGCCTTCCTCTGTCAGCCTGACTCCGATATTGCCTCCCGGTCCGGTGATCATGTAGAGGCCATCTTTTACCTGCTCGATACCGAGTCTGGGCTGGGCCCACAATGCGGCGCAAGGCACCAGTAAACTCAGGAGCAGAGCCCCGCGCAATACGAGTGGAATCATGGGGGAACCTCTCTATTTTTTTGCTTTATCGTTTTATTCTTTTTATGTCGGCTTGTTTTATGGCGTCTTCGCAAGCCCGACGCACTGTGGCTTTTCATGTCAGAAGGACCACAGCCATCATTCATACACGATCAGCCACGCAAGCGCAAATTCTGTCGCTGACCTTTCACGACCTGCAGGCGGGCACCGATTTACTCGGCCGCAGCGATAAACTGCCGCATCACGTTCAACACTTCATCAGGCTCAAACAGACGACCGCCCTGCTTTGCAAATTTTGTCAAAGCGGCATCATCAGGGAAACTGAAATAATTGCCGCTATCAGGCTGCGCATCACGTTCGAGAGCGAGACCGCGATCCAGCACCTCTACCGCTTCAAGCATCCGCGCACAGCCTGACTCATAAAGCGACAGAACATGCCATAAATAGGAGCGATCGGGCTGAACGGGAAGTCGGGTAGTCGTCACGATGCTGCCCGTATCTATCGAACTGTCCTCAATAAAATGCAGAGTCGTTCCTATTTCGGACTCTTTATTCAACAGTGCCCAGAATGTCGCCATCACGCCCTTGTAGTCAGGCAATAAGCCGGAATGAAGATTCAACACCCCGTGCTTGGGCAACGAAATAGCTGGGTCACGAAGAATCACACCATAACGCACAGATAAGACCAAATCCGGTTCTGACTCCGCATAGCGCTCGAGCCCGGCAGTCTCATTTATCGCATTCAGCGTACTCACACCTCCGGTAATCCGCGCCCCCAACTGCTCGAAGCTGAAAAGCGTCTGACCCTCGCGCACGGGACCTGACGCGTCAGGATCCAACAGGGGCGCAATCAGACCATTTAAAAGATCCTGTTCCACGAATTTCAGATGCTGCAGAGGGACGGCCAGTGGTTTGCTGCCGACCCGTGAAGAAAGGAACACTGTCACTTGATGCTCAGTCAAACCGGGGATCAAACGATTCAGCGCGAAACAACTGGCCAGGTCGCGATTCGTAAGAATGGTAACGTTCATCTGAAATAGCTTTCGCTGTAAATTGAGAGCATGTTGCCGCGTCCTGCCGCTGTCTATCAGCCAACCGGCGTGTCAGAGGTCATGTTGCACCACGCTGTGAGTGTGTTCTCCGGCAGACACGAACTCCAGCCGCTGATTGATGCAGACAGGCCACTCCTCGGAGACATGGCTGACGTAAATCAGCCGCGTGCGAGTCTGGCTGGCAATCAGGTCGAGAACTCCGAGAATCAGCTGCCGATGGTAATCGTCCAGACCCACACAAGGTTCGTCCAGAATCAGGACGGCAGGATTTTTCACCATTGCGCGGGCGAGGAGCACCAGACGCTGCTGGCCGAATGACAGCTCATGATAATAGCAGGCCGCAGAGTCAGCCAGGCCAAGACAGGAGAGCCACGCTTTCGCAACAGCGCGGTCGCTGGCAACACTGTCGTCGTAGAGACCAACCGAATCATAAAGACCGCTTACTACCACATCCAGAGCCTTCCAGCCTTTCACATACTTATTGTGCAGCTCGTTGGACACCAGCCCGAATTGGGATTTGATCTCCCACACTGTCTCGCCACTTCCCCGCTGTGTTCCGAACAGCCGAACTTTCTGGCCATAGGCCATGTGATTCTCTCCGCAAATCAGACTGAGCAGAGTTGATTTGCCGCATCCGTTAAGGCCTTCAATCAAAGTGTGATGGGAGCTCGTCATGCGCCACGTCACGGATTCAAGCACCCGTTTGTCGCCATAGTTCGCATGAACACCCTCAAGATCAATGATCACTTTGGGGGACGCGGATGCCGGCATCTCAGGAGGTTCAGCAAGCGGCAGACTATCGGGTAATTCAGGGGTCCGCGCCATCCGCTCTCGGAAATACTGAGTGGCAAGCACTTCTGCAAGCAGGCCCTGCTTCGTTAATTCCAGGTTTTCAAGCAAGGCTAGGTGCGTGGTACCGGGCAGGATGTCGCGGTGTCGACGGCACAGCAACAGGCTACTGAAGCCTGATTTGCGACGCGCTTCAATGCAATCAATAATTCGTTGGTGAGATGCCTTGTCGATACTCTCCAGCGGGTCATCAAACACCAGCAGCTTTCGCGGATCACCGACCGCCGCGATTAATGCTCTGCCAATCAGCGCTCGCCTGATCTGGCCCGATGACAGAAACCGGATCCCTTTGAGCAGCAGCTTGTCGAGATCCAGCTGCTCTACGATTGAGTCATACGCATCAGACAAACCGTCACCGGGAGCAAGGCCGGAGCGCAGCAGCTGACTCACCGTGGTCCCCGGGTCTTCAGCGCGATCTCTGTATTCGCTCATATCAAGCCTGTTATCTCGCTGCCACAGACGTTGCTGCTCTTCAAAGGAGACCAGCACAATATCGCGACCGGGCTCCAGCCCTTCCCGATACGTGACGTAGCTACCCGACTCGAGTCGTTTACCGGCGATCAGGTTCGCCAGCAAGGTCTTGCCAGATCCGTTACCACCGAACAGACACCAATGTTCACCCTGCCGCACTGAGAAATGGGTAACACGCAACTGCGACTGGCGATTGATTCGGCAGCTGGCATGATCGACCCGCAGCAAACAGTCCTCGAACGTCATACGAAGTGGTTTCCTTTGCAGGTCATGTCAATTGCGCAGCCCAAGACTGCGCAATAACCTGCCCATAGCGCGAACCGGCAGCGATCGGGTGCTGAGATCTGGCGGCAGGGAAAAATTAGGCTGACTGGGAATGCGAAACGGTTTGCGATAGCAAAGTTTACCGGGGCGGCTTTCCATCGGGGTGTAGTATCGGCAATTTTCGAAAAAATAATGCGTTACCTGTGAGTGCCTGCTGCGCGTGACATCTTTCCGGGCAGCACCACCATGCAGCAGATTCGCATGCCAGATAATCGCTTCCCCCTTCTCAAGCAGGCCGAGCTCCGACTGCAACCCATGTTCTGCAATGAGATCCTGAATGCTTAGTTCATAGGCGTAGTAATTCGAATAACCCGGCCCCAGACCTAAATCCTGCATCGAGAAATAAGGCAGCTTGTGACTCCCGGGGTAGTAAACTAGGGGACCATTCTCTGCGTCAATGTTTTCAAGGGCGACCCAGACGCCCACCATAAAACCGGCTGGGATAGTATGAAAGTGAATGCTGTCTGAGTGAGGATATTGCGAAGTGCCTACCGGAAAATTCAAGGTCTGAAAAGGCAGAGGCTCACGGTCCATTAGCATGCGCAACGCAGCGAGCACACTGTCGTGAACAGCCAGCTGCCGAACTGCGTCAACCTTTTCCCAGCCATCCTGACAGCGGATCGTCGCCAGGGGGTCTTGTTCATAGGCCGTTCCGTAGAGAGGCCGGACCTCAGTGACGATCTGATCGATCAGCTGCGGATCGAATCCGAAATCTACCTTCAGCAGACCCTGATCGGAAAAAGTCCTCAGCTGTTCGGGGCTCAGCGTAAAACGCTTATTGGCCATCACTGCCGGTTCTCCAGTGCTCACAGCATGACCTCTCGCTGGATACGCTTCATTCGGGCTGGCTCGTCACTGGACAGTGCAAGGGGCACAGCGCCTTCCGGAGACGGGGCGGATCTGAGTTCTGAGGCCTGCGAAAAGACGCCAGTGCCCGGACGAACACCCGGCATCAGTGTCAATTGCCAGAGTTTTCGGCTCTTTATGTATCGCACAATCAGGATTTATTAGTGTCAACCGCGAACGTTTATAGCACTTTTCAGGCGCGGAGAGTATCTTCAGGGAAACGCCCGATTAAGCAGCTCTTTAGAGGAAAACACGATGACAATCGGCAGCATCTTCATCCACAGAAAATCGTGCCAACCGGTCTGGCTGAGCCGCATACTGGCCTTCGCCGCCGGCGTCAGCATCGTCACAGGCAGCGGATCCGCCGCCGCACAAGGTGCCGAGGAGCAGGCAGTCCAGAACATAGTCAACCAGTTCTTTCAGGCGCTGGCCGAACGTGACCGAGCGCTGCTGGCCAGCATCACGCTACCCGGTTCCCTGAATATTTCCACTTCGGTTTCTAATCGGGGAGCGGCTGAAATTCGCATTCAGAACTACAAACAACTGTTGGACAATCTCGGCGGAGAAGGCCCGGCCTTACTCGAGCGGGTCTGGAACCCGACCATTTTGATCAGACGCGATATCGCGACGTTCTGGGCGCCTTATGACTTTCATGTCAACGGCGTCTTCTCCCATTGCGGTATTGATTCGTTTCAACTGATCAAGCGGCAGGAAAAATGGTTTCTCACCAACCTGAGCTGGACCGTTGAGCGTGAGAACTGCGAAGTCAGCCCGCTGGGCCCACCGGCGTTCTGACTGCGCTCCGGTTTGCGGCAGTCAGGCAACGGTGAGAGCATTCTCACTGCAGCACGAAAACATTGGTGTCGCCGCCGGTTTCTTCGGCCACACGCACCATGCCGAGTCGGCCGACCTGATCATGGTCGATAAAGCTGCGCAGCAATTCTGGGTCAGCCATCGAATTGGCCAGAAACCGCTCGTCGCTTGCCGCAAGGCGGCCCACGATAATCACCCTGTCCGGCTCTACCTGGCGAAACGCGACGGTATAGGCCTCAATAATTGCCTGCCCTGCGGGTCTTTCTGTGAAAAGAGGGTACTTCAGACCATCAACCACCGACTGAAGCGCGTGAAAATCGGGCAACTGCCAGGACTCGTGGTAAGGCGCACAGGAGTAAACCCCACTGGCGTGCTTGGTGAGGTACCCCCCATTGGCAGTGATAAGGCCGAAGGTTCCCGGCGCTTCCCTCAGCTTCTCCACCATACTCGCGATGGCATGCATCGAGTAATTATTGCCCGGACCACCGAAAAACGGCAGACCACCAGTCACCGTCAGACCGCGGTGGTCCAGCCGGTCTAGGCCTAATTCATCGCAGGCAATTGCGACTGCAGCAGGAAAGCAGGAGTAGATGTCAAAATAATCAATCTCGTCCACTGTTTTATCTGCCATACCCAGCGCCTGCCGCACGTTCATTCCAAGGGCCGGAGAGCTGTGGTAGTTGACTCGCTCAGACACCAGAATCTGCTCGTTGGCTTCGCTGCACCCGTGCAGAAATACCCACTTTTTCCGATCGATCCCCAGTGCCCTGGCGTGGTCCACAGAAGTCAGAATAACCGCCGCGCCCTGATTGACGCCGTCCATGGCGTTAAACCACTTGGGGTAGGGCAGACAGATGAATCGATTCTCTCCTGTTACCATGGCAAGTTCGCTGACTGAGCGGGGTGTGGCGTAACTGGCGAAGGGGTTCTCCGCCGCAACCGCATTGAACGGTTTCATCATCTCCGCCATTGCCCTGAGATGGGCGTCCAGGCTGTGACCCGCCTGTGCCCGGAGGGCACTTTCGAACAGCGGATAAGTCTGAATAGGCACTCCCAGACCGTGGGCAAATTCGTGGGCTGTGGCCAGCGCCTCACCAATACCTCTGTCTTCAAAGGGTCGATCGTCCGATTCCTGCCAGTCAAGCGCAAGATTTTCACGACGCGCGAGTTGGGCCGTCTTCAGCGCCTCTCCTCCCACTACCATCGCCAGTTTAAGTTCACCGGCCGCGATCCGAGAGGCCATTTCATTGATGTATTTCTGAGGGGTATTGCCCCCGACATTGCCATAAACGCCTAACTCAGGATTCAGGCCGAGTCGCGATGCAATCGCGTAGGGCGGATTTTCGGCACGCCCGAATGGATTCGGCGAACGAGGTCGGTTCCAGGAATCGGGAAAGATTCTTACCGACACCAGAGCATCAAGCGTCTCACTCACCCGTTCAGCAGCACCGGTATCCCTCAGGGCTGAAGCGCCGGCGGCGGCGGCAATGCCCATGGGCGATAAACTTTCCCTCGGCGGCCTCCCCCATTCCATGTATTGACCGACACCAACAAGAATCGGTGTGTTGCCGAAAGAGTCTGAGCTAGCACGCTTCATTTCCATCACTTCGGATACTGGCGGCTAACCGCCTGAAATCAATCACCGCCAGACTGGGCTGTTCTCACCTCGACGGACTGGTCTCTGACCAGACTAGAGCCAGCGCCGCACCTTTTCTTTGTAATCAAGATACTCCTGGCCAAAAACCTGCTCCAGATAAGCCTCTTCTTTTTCGATGGCTATCCTGGTAACCAACCATGCACCCGGCAGCGCGGACAGCACAAGCCAGAGATTGTCCATGACTAACCCCAGACCCACGTTCACCAGACAGAAGCCGGCATAAATCGGATTGCGCGAGCGTCCATAGAGACCGTCTGTCACCAGCACAGTGGTGGTTTTCCAAGGCTGGATGGCGGTCTGATGCCTTTTGACGACATCGGCGACAATCAGCACCATGGCGATGCCCGCTACGATCAGCAGATAGCCGGCAGGCTGTATCAAGGCCGGCAACCGGGTTGATAACGCCCAGATACCATCGAGCACCAAGCCAGTAACGATGAGCAACAAGAAAATAGCAGGCGGTGGAAATCTCACGGCTGCCCCTCTTTTTCGCACGGAACCTTTGCTCTTGTCGCTTGCTACCGAATCCTGCTGCGCTTCACTTTTCAATTGACCCTCCTCGACTGACCTTCCTCAACTCAACCGAAAGCCCGTTACAAGCCCTAGGGTACCTAATGTCAGGCAACCAGTAACAATCTCACTATGCGCTGCTCGAGGCACAGTCCAGACACTCTGCTTCCCCGCCTATCACAATCCAGTCAGCTTCACTGATACACCGAAATAGGCCGCTAAGCCGGGTGTATTGTAGTCCACCAGTTCTCGATACGCTTCATCAAGCGCATTCTCGATTCGACCATACACCCGCAGCATTTCTGTGACCTGGAAAGACGCGGTGAGGTCCAGAACACCAAAATCCTCGAGAGCAAGCTTGCCGACATCGATGGCCTCAGCCTGCGACCGGTAAAACGCATTCACTGCCATCCTGTTGTTAAAACCCGCAACGCTCAGGCCCAAATTGAACAGATGTTTCGGCCTTCGCAACCTTTGGCTGCCATCAGGGCGGTTGGTCTCATTGAAGGTGTAGTTTGCACTCGCCCGCAGGGAATCTGTTATGCGGTAGTCGGCGATCAACTCGATACCTGATGAGGCACTGCGGCCCTTGTCCTGCAGGTAGCCACTGTAGCCAGAGAGATCAAAGAAAATGGCATTACTCACGCTCTGGTCGAAGAGGTTGACTTCAAGATGAGTTTTCTCGGCATCGAACTGGGCGCCCACTTCCCAGCCACGACTTTTTTCCTGCTCAAGCGCACTACTGGTCGCCGGCGCAAACGCATACTGTCCTGCGTTATATTGAATTTCAAACGGGCTGGGCGCCCTGAATCCGCTCCCCAGTGCTGCTTTAAACTTGAGAGTGCCAGCCCCGGTCTCCAACAAATAAGCCGTACTCAGACGAAAACTGGTATTCGTGCCGAAGTCCTCGTTGTCGTCGTATCGCAGGCCAGCGGTGAGGAAGAAAGTTTGCGAGAAGTCACTGAGTAACTCGATGAAGGCTCCTTGATTATCTCTCCCCACGCCGTTGGCGACATCTTCCTGATAGTCCAATCCCCAGATCAGGTCGACACCCTCCAGCGCTGTGAGCGAGCCGATGTATTCACCACGGGTTTGCTCACCCTGACTGCTATAAGTCGGCGCAGACGCCGTAAAGTCCTGTCTGTCCGTGCTGCTTCTCATGTAGGACAGCTGATGACTGAACCCCTCACCAAGGAATTGCAGACCGAGGCGACTGGCCTGCATGCCGTAGTCACTCCTGCAATCCCCGCTTGGCCCGGAAGGGCCGAAACAGCCGTCATAGTCGTTGCTGCCGTCTACTTCTCGATGCACCAGATCGAATCGCCATGCCTCACTCAAGACGTAACCGAATCGCCCGTGAAAGGTCTGATTTTCGTAGCCATCTTCATCCGCACTCACATCTGATACCCGGTTATTGAATCCGTCTGTATCGAAATCAGCCACAGAGAGGAAATAATCCAGTGATTCACTCTGACCGGTGAGATTGCCACTCATCTGGCGCGTACCGAATGCGCCTCCCTGCGTCTCAAGGTTTACCTCGAACGGCTCAGAAGCCGAGCGCGAGGTCATATTGATGACGCCACCGGCATCAGCACCATACGCCAGGCCCTGAGGGCCTCTCAGGATTTCTACGCGACCAATACCGCTGCTGAGCAGGTTTGAAAAGTCCGTGGCAATCTGAGGTGCACTGGGGTCCTGCAGGCGCATGCCGTCGAGATAGGTCAGGGTGCGGAAGCCTTCCTCCCCCCGAATACGCAGGGTTGTGGCATTGCCCAGACCCCCGTTGCTGCTGGCCGCAACTGCTGGCATTTGCCGCATCACATCAGCGAGTGCGAGCGTACCGCGAGACTCAATCCCCTCAGAATCCAGCACTGATACCGAAGTTCCCAACTGGCGGGCCGGAACGGGTATTCGATTCGACGTCACGACGATTTCATCGATCCCCTCCTGTGCCCGCAGCTCAGCAGAGCGGGCCCAGAGCGGCACGATAAGAATCGCCACCAAAAAACTGCGCTTAACAGATACGGACAAAACTATTCCTCATACAGATTCAGTGACGCAGACTCGGGTCGGAGCGCCAGACAAGAACTGATGAGGGAGAGACAAATGTGGGCACGGAGCCCGATGCTCCGTTCAACCACCGACGCGCCCTCCGCTACATCGTGGATGCGCCATGGCAGCATGATCAGACAGCTACCGCGCGCAATTGTAATCAGGCTGGTATCGGACTCATTCCGAAGCACAGGGCTCAGGACTTACCGTTGCGGGGGCAGCGTCGGGTTCGCACCGACTTCCCATTTAAGTGACGCCGCGCGCAACCTCGCGTCAGCACCACACCGGATACAATCGAAGCGGAGTATGACCGGCGACCTCCGGCTTGTAAAGCCCCCCCCCAGAATCGGTGAAGTGTTCATACTTAATTATCAGAAAAGGCCATTTCTCTGACCTCACACCACCGGCCTGTTCGCCCGGCCTGTCTAAGCGCCTGCAGTTCTCGATGCATGCTCGGTGCTGCCAACCACTGCATCAGCGCAGCTGCCCGGGTCTCGCCCACGGGAATCGCTCGCGGCTCTCTCTGCCATCTCACTGTTCTCACTGCCACCTCGAGGCGCTCTCCAAGTTCCCTCGAAGGTCCGTCGCCGGTTCTGCCCGGCGATTTTTCCAAGTTTTCCACCGACTGATGATTCTGCTCCTCGAAAGTTCTGGCGCTGTCTGTAAAATACCAGTCAGGTGAGGGAATTGGCTTCAAGGAGGAATCGACTGTGAATAAGAAATTGATGATTCTGGGCGGCTTACTGATGACTGCCCTCACGGCCTGTGGCTCGCCTGAGCAAGCCACACCGGAGCTGACTGAGACCGCAGAGGTTACCGAACTGCAGGGTGCAACCGCCGCACCGGGCAGTGATGATCCATACCTCTGGCTGGAAGAAGTCGAAGGCGCCGAGGCCCTTGCTTGGGCTGCTGAGCAAAACGCGCTCTCCGTGCCGCGGCTCCAGGGTGATGCCAGATTCGAATCAGTGCGTGCCCAGATAAAAAGTCTGCTGACATCAGAAGATCGCATCCCGACGCCTGAACTGATTGACGGCCAGGTCTACAATTTTTGGCAGGACGATAGCCATATCCGCGGCCTGCTGCGACGCACTACTCTGGCAAGCTATGTCAGCGACGATCCACAATGGGAAACCGTCATTGATATCGATTCAGTGGCGGCAGTGGAAAACGCCAACTGGGTTTACAAAGGGCGAAGCTGCCTCCCCAGCAACCCAACTCGCTGCTTGTTCCGCCTGAGTGATGGCGGTAAAGACGCAGTTGTCCTGAGAGAGTTCGATCTTGACGGGAAAAATTTTGTCGATGGCGGATTTACCGTCGCTGAAGCCAAGACCAATGTTGACTGGCTCGATGCTGACACACTGCTCATCGGCACCGATTTTGGCGAAGACTCATTAACCAGTTCCGGTTATGCGAGAACGCTGAGGTTCTGGCGCCGAGGCACCGATATTAATGATGCGGAGCAAATCATTGAGGTTGACTCACAGGATATGAGTGTTGGCGTGAATACCGTCGAGGGCGACGGAGCACTGTACAGTTTTGTCACCCGCAGGCCGGATTTCTTCACCGAGCAGAACTGGCTGATTACACCTCAGCAAACTCTGGCGGAAATTCCCTTCCCTATCGATGTCAACCTGCAGGGCGTGTTTGGCGGCAATCTGATTGCGCTGCTGCGTAGCGACTGGTCGCCAAACGGCCGCACCTACCCCGCCGGCAGCCTGATTGCCATTGATCTCGCAGACAGCGTCAACAGCGGCAGCGCGACGGGCGTCAGCATATTGCTGAACCCTCTCGCCGAGGCACAGCTTGACGCCATCACGTCGGTGGCCATTACCCGTGACTCAATCTATGTCGCCGCTCTGAAAGATGTGTCCAGCACACTTCTGAGGATCAGACCATCAGAGGACGACACCTGGGAAACGACCGGCATCCAGCTACCGGGGTAATGGCGCGATCAGACTGGTAAGCGCAGACTCTTTTAGTGACACCCTGATGGTGAATTATCAAAGCTTCCTGACCCCATCCACGCTGTATCTCATCCGCGGCGATGAACCTCCCCTCACAGTCAAGGCTCTGTTGCCTCAATTCGATGCCGCACCTTTTGCGGTCGAACAGCATTTCGCCACGAGCGCGGATGGGACCGCGATTCCTTACTATCTGGTGCGCGACCGTAATACTCCAATGACCGGCACAACACCGACACGCCTTACCGCCTATGGAGGATTTGAGCTGTCCCGGACACCCGCCTACATGTCGGCCCAAAGCCAGGCCTGGTTGGCACGGGGTGGCGCCTATGTGCTGGCGAATATCCGCGGTGGTGGCGAATACGGTCCTCAGTGGCATCAGGGCGCACTGCTTGAAAATCGACAGCGCGTGTTCGACGATTTCATCTCGGTGGCTGAAGACCTCATTACAAAAAACCTGACAAGCCCGGACCATCTCGGCATCAGCGGTGGCAGTAATGGTGGGTTACTGGTGACAGCAACCATGGTACAGCGGCCCGACTTATTCAATGCGGTCATCAGCTCAGTGCCCTTAATTGACATGCTTCGCTACCACCTGTTGCTGGCGGGCGCAAGCTGGACCGCGGAATACGGCAACCCCGACATCCCGGAACACCGCACTTTTATCTCTGAATATTCGCCCTACCAGAACGTGCAGGCTGAAGCTGATTATCCCGAGATATTTTTATGGACAAATCCCAAGGATGATCGGGTGCATCCGGGACATGCACGCAAAATGGCTGCGCGAATGCAGGAACAGGGGCATAAGCTGATCTATTTCGAAAATGCCGAGGGCGGGCACGGTGGCGGCGCCAATCTGAGACAACTGGCCGTGACTCAGGCCATGGAAGTGTTTTACCTGCTGCAGCAGCTGAGCGACTGAATCAGCGGTGAAACGTTCAGTCGTATTACGCCCTGAGCAGTTGAGGAGTCCAGCGTGACTGTCTGGCCAGGCCTGCTGATACTGTTTATTTACCTGTTGTGGTATTGCCGCGAACAGCCTCTGACTCGCAGTCTCGAGCTGAGCACAGACGGGATAGCGCTGCCGGAGACAGAAGATCAGGACGCAGCGCTCGCGCTGCTGCCAGCAGGCTATGAATTCCTGAACTATCGGTACGCAATCAGCGGCTGCTCCCTGTCAACCTTTCACCGCGATGTGACTAGCAGCCCCTACGTATTTCACACCACACATCCGGTATACACCTTCATTTGTTATGAAAATGAGGGGGATTTGCTCACTGTGGTGCCCGGCAGTCACAGGTCGGTGCCTTTCGTCTGGGGCAGGGCCCTGACCATCAATTCGCGGCAGGGTAACGCCGTCCTGTTTCAATGCGACATTCTCCACGCTGGAGCCCTCACGCGGAATCCGAGCCGGAAAGCGGTTCAGTACAAACTGGCTCATCAAGATGACTTACCGCTTTTAGAAGGCTTGCAGGGAATCGACGTAGACAAACGGGAGCGCGTAACAATTTCCCTTCGCTACGAGTGGATATGCCGCAAACTTTCCCAGCTCTTCCCATTCCTAATCAATCATGCGTTCACCAGACATCTGCAGCAGCGCAGCGATTCACTCATCAACCGGGCGCTGGTCGCGCTTTTCGGGCGCTCTTTTTACAACAGGTAACTCATGAACCCAGTCTGACGAGGCACGCCTTATAATCTTCTATTTCGCACCCAGAACTGTCGCTATCGCTTCTCACATCACGCTGGAAGAGGTCGGGGCAGACTATGAAACCCGGATATTGGACTTTTCGGCCGAAGAGCAGCGCAGCGATGCATATCTAGCTCTTAATCCTAAAGGGCGCGTACCGGCCCTGGTCACGGACGAGGGGGTTATCACCGAGACGCCGGCTATTCTGCTCTATCTTGCCCAGCGGTATCCTGATGCCAACCTGGCACCGTGGAAAGATGCTTTCCAACTGGCGAAGCTTCAGGAATTGAACGCCTATCTGTGTGCAACTGTCCACGTTGCCCATGCACACCGAGTCAGAGGCGAAAGGTGGGCCGATAAAGAAACCGCCCTCAAGGCCATGCAGCAGAAAGTACCGCAAACCATGCGAACCTGTTTCCAGTTGATCGCTGACGACTTCTTTCAGGGTCCCTGGGTGATGGGACAGTCCTACTCTCTGGCTGACCCCTATTTGTTCACCATCAGCAACTGGCTCGAAGGGGACGGGGTAGACATCAGGGATTTTCCCAACATCGCCGAGCACAATCGCAGAATGCGTGAGCGAACAGCGGTGGCTAAAATTCTGCCCATCCATGGTATCTGAGCAACCGCAAAGCACCGTTTTCTGAGCAACTTCGGAGGCTGTCAGACCGCAAGTGACGCAGTTTATCCCGGTCAGGCCGGGATGGTTGAGGAGAATTTGCAATCAACCGGCAGAGTTGGCACTCTGACGGCCTGACAGGCTCATCACAGTTCCAAGGCGCGCAATTCCCGCCGGACAGAAACCCTAAAAGAGGTCCAGATATGTCTCTCCGACAAACCAGTATTCTGCTTGTTGCGTTCTTTTTCTCAACGTTTACCCAAGCCCAGGCCACCGACCTCAGTCGCATTGGAAGCTACGACTTTCCGACCACCACGGCCAGCGCCGAAGCTCAGGAAGCCTTTCTCGCCGGAGTCGGTTATCTGCACAGCTTTGGTATGACACAGGCCCAGGAAGCTTTTCGCGCGGCTCAACAGCATGATCCGGACTTCGTGATGGCTTACTGGGGCGAGACATTTACCTACCAGCATCCCTTTTTCGGCGCCTTGAGTGAAGGCCCGAGCCAGGCGCTGATGAAACTGGCTCCGACCCCTGCGCTGCGTGCAGCCAAAGCGCGGAATGACAAAGAAAGAGGGTTCCTGCAGGCTGCTGAGGCGTATGCTCTAACGCCGGGTGGTATGCCGGAGCGGCGCATTGCCTGGATGGAAGCCATGAAATCCGTGTTTGATCAGTATCCGGAGGATTATGAGGTCAAGGCTTTTTATACCGTTTCTTTACTGGCCGCAGCAGTTCATTCAGGCGACAACCGCGAGCGAATGAACATGGTTGCAGGCTCCCTGGCACTGGAACTGTTCAAAGAGAACGACAACCACCCCGGCGCTGCCCACTACGTGATTCACGCTTTCGATGATCCGCTCCATGCCCCGATCGCGCTCGAGGCTGCGCAGAAGTACCGGGATATCGCGCCCGCTGTCTCCCATGCACGGCACATGCCTTCGCACATCTTCATTCAGCACGGCATGTGGGAGGAGGTATCGATGTGGAATGAATCAGCGTGGCAAGCGGCGCGCGAACTCTGGCAACCGGGTGACCGGGTCGGCGATCAGAACCACTCTGGGGACTGGGGGCAGTACGGTGATCTCCAGCTCGGCAATGTTGACCGGTCTGAACTCTGGATCGAGCGCGCGGAACAGACTCTCAGAGAAAATCCGGGTGACGGTCGCTCCTCCGCGACTCTGAAAACCATGCGGGCGCGACATGTGGTTGAAACACAGCAGTGGCAGTTAACAGCACTCTCTGACGAACTCAGCGCCGATGAGTTGCTCGCCCTGGGGTTGAGCGCGGCTCATCTGGGCGACCTTGATCTCGCCGAGAGGACGGCAGCTCGCATCAATAGCCTGTCCTCAGACAGCCCGGGCAACACCGGACTCAAGATCATCTATGCCGAGGTCACCGCGCTGCTCAAAGCCAAACAGGCAGAAGAGCTGTTGCTCGAAGGATTGACTACGGACGGTCTCCCTTCCCAACAGGAGGCACTGGAACTTCTGGCTGAAGCGATCGCTCTGAAAGAAGCCGGGCAACTTCCCAATGGAGCGGCAACTCCCTTGAAACCTATCCATGAACTCGCCGGTGAAATTACCCTGGCTTTCGGTTTCGCCGGTGATGCAGCTGCCCTGTTCGAAACGTCTCTTCAACGCCTGCCCAACCGTCCTCTGTCTTTACTGGGTGCGGCCAGAGCGCACGCTGCCGCGGGCAACAGCGACAGAGCCAATGAATTTTATGAAAAGCTGCTGACCATCCGACGCGACGAAGCGCACCCTTTTGTGCAGGAAGCCCAGCAGTTTGTTGCTATCAACTAGATGAATCCAGTAAGGGGACCTCATGACAAAGTCCAGCAAGGGTCAGAACAAAGTACTTGATTTAGACAGGGTCGCGGCCAATGGTCTGCTTAGCCGCAGACACCTGTTAAGCGCAGCACTCGGTGGTGCCGGACTCGCCATGGCGCGGCCCGTGATCGGTCAGGAGCCTGGCATAAAATTGGAAATCCCAGCCTGGTCAAAAACCCCCGGGCCGGGTACCAGCCCGTACGGCAGCAGTTCTGCACATGCCCGACTGGAACGACAGTCGGGATTTGGCAATCCGCTTTACCCGGGCGGAGGCGCATCCCGTTCTCCCCTGCAGCATCTGCAGGGCACCATTACACCGAACAGTTTGCATTTCGAACGCCATCATGCCGGCATTCCGGCAATAGATCCCGCTGGTCATAAACTCGTGATCCATGGACTAGTTCGTCAACCTCTGATGTTCGATTATGAAGACCTGCTGAAATACCAGATGGTCAGCAAAATCTATTTTCTGGAATGCTCCGGCAACAGTGGTGCCCTGCTCTACGGCGGCAACCCGGATGGCACAGCACAAAGCCTTCACGGCTTGGTCTCCTGCGCGGAATGGACAGGAATTCCCCTGTCTGTCCTGCTGGAGGAGGCTGGCGTGCTGCCTGAGGCGCGGTGGATCGCCGCGGTTGGCGGGGATGCCGCCAGTATGGGCAGATCTATCCCGCTGGACAAAGCCATGGATGATTCTTTGCTGGCACTGTTCCAGAACGGCGAACCGGTAAGACCGGAACAGGGCTATCCCATACGCTTGTTTAATCCTGGCTGGGAAGGCAACACCAGTGTCAAATGGCTGACGCAGATCAAAGTCACCCGCAACCCCCTGCAGTTCCGTGATGAGACCAGCAAATACACCGACACGCTGCCGGACCGCAGCAGCCTTCAGTTCACATTCCCGATGGATGTTAAATCGCTGATCACGTCACCTTCGGGGCAAATGCGTGTGACTCAGGGAGGTATCTATCGGGTGACCGGCATAGCCTGGTCTGGCGCGGGCAGCATCAGACGTGTCGAGGTCAGTGCAGATGGCGGACAAACCTGGGGAGATGCCCTCATCGAAAGCCAGCAGCTTGATAAAGCGCTGATACGTTTCAGTATTCCATGGCGATGGGACGGCGCTCCGGCTGTGCTGCAGAGCCGGGCAACCGACAGTGCCGGCAACGTGCAACCGACCCGCGATGCAGTAATTGCAGCAAAGGGCACGATTAATCGCTATCACAATCCCTGTATACAGAGCTGGGGAGTGAACACCGCAGGCGAGGTGACCAATGTTTACGTATAAACGACTGCTGAAAGCAAGCACTTTGGCCGCCTGTGGTGTAGCCATGCTGGTCAGCACCGCGCAAGAGCAGGTGAAGCTGGGTCAGACCATCTCCGAAGCCAGTCTGGCGGAATTCGATTTGATTGCTGAACCCGGCGGCATGGGCTTTCCGCCCGGCAGCGGTACCGCGAGACAAGGCAGGACGATTTTTGAGAGCCGCTGTGCGCTCTGCCATGGAAACAATGGGGAGGGTAACTCCGCTGCCACAGTGCTGGTCGGCGGCAACATGCAATCGACGGACTCGCCGCTCAGGACGGTGGGGAGTTACTGGCCCTACGCCAGTACGGTATTCGATTTCATCCGTCGCGCTATGCCTGCCAATGCGCCAAAATCGTTGACCGACGAAGAGACCTACCAGGTGGCGGCCTATGTGCTTTACCTCAACGGCCTGGTTGCCGAAGATGAAATCATGAATGCGCAATCGCTGCCTCAGGTGCGCATGCCCAATGCAGAAGGCTTCATCGACCAAAGCCATATCCAATAAGCGCAAGCACCCTGATTTTCTGAATTACCGAGCCGACTGCGTAAAGCGGTGAATCCGCAATAAACTGCGGTCCTGTTGAAATTCTCTCTTAGCGGGCCTGCTGTCCGGTACTCCCCTGAAGAGGAATCAAGCCGCGAAATGCGCTAGACTACGTGCGTTATTACTAAATATGCCCGCCAGAGAGACCCGGTCATCATGGAGCATTAACAGCAATGTGTTGCTGTTCTTCGCTGCCTTGCTTGCAGGCGTCATGCTTCATAAGATGCTTGAAGAAAAACGAGAAGGCACGTACCGGCAACCGAAACGAGCCCCGGCACTCCGAGGTTACGTCGCCTAACAGATCAGCGAGTGCAGCCAGATCAAAAACAAAAGTGCGGAAAGCACAAGGAAGCGGACCTATGACTGGACTGCTGGCCAAAGAGCGAATCATTGCGGCACCCGGCTACAATCGATGGCGCGTACCTATTGCCTCAATACTGATTCACCTCTGCATCGGCTCTGTGTATGCCTGGAGTATTTACAACCCCCACCTCACACGAATAAATGGCGTGGTCACCAGCGCCGGAGATGACTGGAGTCTGAGTGAAGTCGTCTGGGTATTCACCGTTGCCATCTTTTTTCTGGGTCTGGCTGCGGCGTTCGCAGGCAAATGGCTGGAACAGGTCGGCCCACGAATGGTTGGCGTAGTCTCAGCCTGCTGCTGGGGCGGCGGCTATCTTGTCGGCGCGGCAGGCATCATGACTCATCAGCTCTGGTTACTCTATCTGGGCTACGGGGTAATTGGCGGCTGCGGTCTCGGACTTGGCTATGTGTCTCCGGTGAGCACTTTGATTCGCTGGTTTCCGGACCGGCGAGGGATGGCAGCCGGCATGGCCATTATGGGTTTCGGTGGCGGCGCCATGATCGGCACGCCGATGAAAGAATATTTTATCCGTCTGTTCTACCGGGCCCCAGAATATCTCGGGACACAATCACAAGTTGAGCTCGTGACTGAAGCCGGACGGCGATTTGCTGAGGTCGGCGGCGTGCTGCGCGAAGTCGTCATTGTCGGTGCCACCGAGGCCCGCGATATGACACTGCCCGGCCCCGAAGGGGTTTATGTTGTTGGCAGCGGCGCCACTGGCGTCGCCGAAGCTTTCATTCTGATTGGTCTGATCTATCTGGCTGTCATGCTGATTGCCGCATTCTCCTACCGCTTACCCCCGCAGGGATGGCAGCCCGACGGCTGGCAGGCACCCGAAGAGGACGCTCGCAACGAGCTGATTACGACGGCGAATGTGGATATAGATCAGGCACTGAGAACGCCACAGTTCTATCAGCTGTGGATCGTATTGTGCCTTAACGTGACTGCCGGAATCGGTGTTCTAGGGGTCGCGCGCACCATGATCACGGAGATTTTTGGCACCACCTTACCACAGACAGTCGATACCGTATTCGCCGGGACCTATGTTGTGATGATCAGCGCCTTCAACATGGTGGGACGCTTCATCTGGGCGAGCGCCTCTGATTACCTGGGTCGGCGCAACACCTACTGGATCTTCTTCTTGCTGGGGATAGCCCTCTACCTGTCAGTCCCCTTCACGGCACAGCAAGTAAGTGCCAGCCCGTCAATCATCTGGCTGGTGTACTTCTACGCCGCCACGATGATTATTTTCACCATGTATGGCGGTGGATTTGCCACGATACCTGCGTACCTGGCAGATATTTTCGGCACACGCTACGTGGGTGGCATCCATGGTCGCCTGCTGACCGCCTGGAGCACCGCTGGCGTGCTGGGACCTTTAGCAATCACGTCACTGAGGCAAAACTCAGTCACCAGAGCGATAGATGATCTCGTGGCCACCATCGATCCCCAGCGTTTCGCCGAGCATTTCGGTGCACCCCTCACTCAGCTGGATGCGCTGGTTGCACAAAATTCAGTCACCATTGCCAGACTGATGGAAATAGCGCCACCCGGCACCAGCGATCCCACTAGCGGTCTCTACAACTCAACTATGATCCTCATGGCCCTGTTGCTGGCGATCGCCTTGGTCAGCAATGCACTCATTAAACCGGTCGACCCACGCCATCACATCAAAGAAGAACCCGCTTGACCAGGCAAGTGACATTTCACCGTAACAACGCCTTGGTTATACTTGTGGCCCCAGTCGGCCGGTAAGCGGCCTCTTCACAACCGTGCAGTACTTATGAGCAACGCAATCAAAAGACTCAGCATGAAAGACCTCGAAAAGAATCGAGAAAGCTTTCTGAATGAGCTGTTCACCGGGCTTCAGGAATATGGATTTGTGGTACTCCGTGACCATGCCATTGATCGCCAGAGACTGGATCACGCCTATCAACTGCTGGAAAGGCTGTTCGCTCTGCCGGTCGAAACCAAGTTGAAATACGATAGCGGTGACGGTGGCCGACGGGGATACACTGCCTTTGGCCGGGAAAACGCCAAGGGCAATCCCCATGCAGATCTCAAGGAATTCTGGCACGTAGGACAAGAATTGCCTCGGGACAGCGCCTACGTCAACGATTATCCCGACAATGTCTGGCCTGAGGAAATCCCGGAATTTGAGACTTTCTTCAAATCTTTTTACAGGGATCTCGAGGCGCTTGGAAAAACAATTTTGGAAGCACTCGGTGAAGCAATGAATCTTGAGCCGGATTTTTTCCGGAACATGGTGACCGATGGCAATTCGATTTGTCGCCTGCTGCACTATCCGGCTACCAGGCACCTCGACACGCAACATTCTGTGAGAGCGGCAGCCCATGCAGACATTAATCTGTTCACCCTGCTGGTTGGCGCGACGGATTCGGGGCTGGAACTGCTGGATCAGAACGGCGACTGGAAACCGGTTGTCAGCAGTGAAGAAGAAATCGTTCTGGATACAGGAGACATGATGTCCCGACTGACGAATGATGTCCTGCCTGCCACCGTTCATCGGGTAGTGAACCCAATTAACCAGGAGCGCTCCCGCTATTCAATGCCTTTCTTTCTACACCCTCACAGCAAGGCGAGTCTTGAATGTCTGCCGCAATGCGTCGGTCCGGAAGGTTCAAAATACCCGCCGATCACCGCCGGTGAATTTCTGGAACAGCGTCTAATAGAAATCGGCCTGGCAAGATCCTGATACTCGGCCTCTCGGCTCTGTTTGCTAGCCGATAGACAGGAAAAATCCCGCGATGGCCGCGCTCATCAGATTCGCCATGAAACCGGCGAGAACGGCGCGAAGCCCCAACTCGGCGATGTCCTTACGGCGATTGGGCGCCATCATTCCTATTCCTCCGAGCACAATGCCGATGGAAGAAAAGTTGGCAAATCCGCAAAGGGCGAAGGTGACGATGGCTTGAGAGCGATCGCTCATAAGCGTCATCTGATCAGTAAAGGAAACAAACGCCACAAACTCATTAAACACCAGCTTTTGGCCAATCAGACTTCCCGCCAATCTGGTTTCCTCCCACGGGATGCCAACGATGAGGGCCAGCGGTTGGAACGCATAACCGAGTAGAAGCTGCAGAGACACATCAGCGAAGCCAATCATTGCGCCCAGCGAGCCCAACAGCGTATTGACCAGCGCAATTAAACCGACGAAAGCCAGCACCATAGCGCCCACATTCAAAGCCAGTGACATGCCGCTGCTGGCGCCTGATGCCGCGGCGTCTATGACATTGACATGACTTTCGAATTCCAGCGTGAACTCTTCCTCTTCGCTCACTATTTTTTCAGCTTCGGGAAGCAACAGTTTTGCCATCAGAAATCCACCCGGCGCCGCCATGAAACTGGCAGCCAACAGATACTGTATTTCGACGCCGAGCAGCACGTAGCCGGCCAGCACCGAGCCCGCCACTGTGGACATCCCACCGACCATGATGGCAAACAGCTCGGAGCGGGTCATGTTGGCGATATAGGGCCGCACAATCAGCGGTGCCTCAGTCTGTCCGACAAAAATATTTGCGGTGGCCGACATTGATTCCGCCTTACTCGTTCTGAGTAAACGCTGGAGTGCACCGCCTATCATGCGGATAAGCCAGCCCATGATGCCCAGGTGATAGAGCACTGAGACCAGAGAAGAGAAGAACACAATCACCGGCAGCACATGAAAAGCAAAGATGAACCCCATCTCGAATGCGCCGATAGTGCCGAAAACAAAATCGATGCCGTCCTGCGCGTTATTCAGTACGCTGGACACCGCATTGGATACCGCCTCCAGAACCGCGACGCCGAGCGGAAAATAGAGCGCAACGCCCCCCAGCGCGAATTGCAGCAAAAGCGCGAATCCTACGGTGCGCCAGTTGATCTGATGACGCCCGGACGACAACAAAATACCGAGACCGAACAAAATACCGATGCCTAACAGACTGATCAGAGTTTCCATCAGAAGTGCTGCCCTAATTGTTCGTGAGGTGTGGCTTGCTTTTCCAGTTTCATCCGGTCGATCAGTTTACGCACCAGACCAGTAACCTCTTCTTCACCGGATACGATCAGATCAGCAAAGGCACGCGTCGGCTCAATAAACCTCCGGTACATTGGCTTGACTGTCTCCTCAAATTGTCTGATCACAGACTCGCGGCTGCGTCCTCGTGTCTGAACATCCCGCCGCATCCGTCTCGACAGACAAACGTCAAGTGGCGTATCGACGAACACACTCAGATCATAGTGATCGCGCAGGCGGCTGTCATGAAGCAGTAATATACCTTCAAGAATCAGGAGGGGCGAGGGCTCTGTTATCTGACAGTGAGGCGATCTGGTATGCACTGCATAGTCATAACAGGGAATCTCTGCAGTCAGCCCCGATCTGAGTTGTTTCAGATGCCCGAGCAAAAGGTCGTGCTCAAAAGCGTCTGGGTGATCGTAATTCACCAGCTCCCGCTCCGCCATAGGCAGATGGTCCTGATTCCGATAGTAGAAATCCTCGGAAATCAACCCGGTCGTATCCGACGGAATCTGCTCTGCCAGAGCGTGCCTGAGAGCGTTGGCCAGGTAGGTCTTGCCTGACCCGGATGCGCCGGTTATCGCGATAAGCTTGGTGATCAATTCGGGCCCTGCTGTCTATATTTCGCTCTGACAACAGCGCTGCGCTCAGAGTGAGTTATTCACCCGCCAGAACGCCCGCTATCTCTCCCGGCTCGGGAAAACGGTTGCTGTCCGCTTTGGAGAATAGAGTGCGGCCTTCGGCGGTCACCTCAAATACTCCGCCACTGCCGGCGACGAGATTCACCTGATGGCCACCCAGCTCCAAAACTTCATTAGACACACGGTCTGCTGCCGGCTTGTAATTTCAGGCCGTACAGTAAGTAATCACAATCTGCATTGCTACACCGTTTCACCCGACTTCAGCCCGATGACTTTATTTTCCTGTTGCGACTTCAGAGATCAGGCGGCTTTCCTGTACCATTGGTACAGAATCATAACAGCTTAACAGGCCTAGGTGGACAAGATGACAGCTTCACCCGCAACCCTCAAGAAAACCCCTGCCCGCTTCCTGCTGCAGCTCATTGCTGTTTCCCTATGCTCATGTGTCGGAGCACAGGAGTCTGAGGAGACCTGGTACGCGAGCGGACAGGCTGCCGTGGCACGGAATCTGGAGCTGCGCGCTGCCAGTAGCGGCACTGCCCGAAATGTGATCCTGGTTGTTGGTGACGGCATGGGAGTTTCTACCGTCACTGCAGCGCGCATCATGGAAGGTCAGCTTCTCGGCGGAACCGGCGAGGAGCATATGCTGAGTTTCGAGCAGTTTCCTAGCCTTGCTCTGTCCAAAACCTACAACACGAATCAGCAAATCGCAGATTCAGCGGGCACGATGACGGCGATGGCTACTGGGGTAAAAACCAAGGCAGGGGTCATCAGCGTGAATCAACAGGCGATTCGGGGGGAATGCCGAAGTCAATCAGGAAATCATTTGCTGACCTTTCTGGAAAGGGCAGAGAACCGCGGCCTTGCCACGGGTGTCGTCACGACGGCACGAATCACCCACGCCACTCCGGCAGCCAATTATGCGCACAGCATGGAACGCAATTACGAAGACGATGGGGACAGCAGCCAGGTCAGTAATGCCGAAGAGTGTCCCGATATTGCGCGCCAGCTTATCGAGTTTGCTGAAAATAATACCGGCAGCGATGGCCTGGAAGTCGCTATGGGAGGCGGGCGCACGAGCTTTATTCCGCAAATCGCTGCCGACCCCGAGTATGGCAGCAGCGGTGCCAGAATAGATGGCCGCGATTTGACAGCTGAGTGGGTAGACTCACACGCAAACAGCGCTTACGTGTGGAATCAGGAGCAGTTTGACGCCATTGACCCGGAAGCGACCGACCACCTTCTCGGGCTGTTCGAACCATCACATATGCAGTACGACCACGATCGCCCGGTTGATGAGGCCGGCGAACCCAGCTTAAGTCAAATGACGGCTAAAGCGATAGACATTCTGAGCAGAAACGACAAAGGCTTCTTCCTTCAGGTTGAAGCGGGACGGATTGATCACGCCCACCATGCCACCAACCCGTTTCGCGCTCTCCTCGATACCATTGAACTGTCCCGCGCAGTGCGCACTGCGATGGACAAGGTAGATCTGACTGAAACCCTGATTATCGTCACCGCAGACCACAGCCACGTATTCACCATTGCGGGATATGCAACCCGCGGGAACCCGATCCTCGGCAAGTCAATTGGCAATGACAGCCGCGGTGAACCGCGCGCCGAACCCTGGCTCGCTGCGGATGACTTACCTTATACAACGCTGGGTTACGCCAACGGTCGTGGCTTCCACCAACTGCCGGATTCAAATTCTGCTGATGCAATTGACGGACAGGAAATCAACTTCTCACGAAGGGCAGACCTGACTGATGTCGACACGACCGATCCGGGGTTTCATTCTGAGGTTACGGTACCCATGGGTTCGGAAACCCACGGCGGAGAGGATGTCGCGATCTATGCAATCGGCCCCGGCTCAGATCTGATCCGGGGCGTCATGGAGCAGAACGTCATCTTCCACGTCATGATGGAAGCAAGTCAGCTGGAGCAGCGCTAATTCACGTGCGCTGAACGTCGTAAACCGAACCTATCTTGAGCAGCTGGGTAAGTTCGTCCAGCGCGGTCCGACATTCATCGAGTAAATTGGGATCCTGAAGATCATTCGTGGTGAGACGGTCACGATAATGACTTTCTATCCAGTGGCGCAACTGGCGGTAAAGCGATGCCGTCAGCAGGACAGTGGCATCAGTTTCCGCAATCTGCTGCTTGCTCATGACAACCCGCAGGCGCAGACAAGCAGGACCACCTCCATTATTCATACTCTGACGCAAATCAAAAAATCGCACCTTCTCGATCAGCGGAGACTCGCTCTCCAGTGCCATCAGATATTCATGTACTGATCGCACTTCTCGACATTCAACCGGAACAACAAGGAGCGCTCCCTGCTGACCGGGAACAGTGAGCAACTGAGAATTGAACAGATAGGAACGAACGGCATCTTCCAGGGAGACAGCGTCA
This sequence comes from uncultured Pseudohongiella sp., assembly GCA_902537815.1. Taxonomy (GTDB): domain Bacteria; phylum Pseudomonadota; class Gammaproteobacteria; order Pseudomonadales; family Pseudohongiellaceae; genus UBA9145. The sequence goes on from CACBCS010000004.1 coordinate 64,735, forward strand.
GCCGGTACCGCAATGACCTGCAATTCCGAATCCAGCGCCGTGTTGAGCTGAGTGTAGACCGACCGGGTATCTGCAAATGCCATCTCGTGGTGAAACAGCAGATCCTGATTGCCCACTGCGATGACATCGTTGTGGAAAACGCCCTGATCAATGGCATCCGGGTTTTGCCGGGCAAACACGACCTTGTCAGGGTTGAGTCCATGACTGCGGGCGATCGCCTGGCTGGCCGGAAGTGTCTGGCGTGCAGGATATTTTCTCGGCCCGGCGGCCTTATTTGACAGATCATCCCCATACACAAACAGCTCCACGCCCGTTTGGGAGTGATCTGCACACAGTCGGGTGTGGTTAGCCGCGCCCTCATCAGAGAAACTCGGCGCAGCGGGTAAAGGCTGGTGATGTACAAAACTGTCTGCGCTGAAAATCGCTTTGAGCACCCGACCAGTGGTTGGCGGCTCAATCGAGCGATGAAACATGGAGAGTAAATTCGCCGGTGTGAGGTGGGTTTTACCGTCTGCTGTATCGGCATAGGGAGAAACTGTGCAAGCGTTTGCCACCCACATGCTGGACGCGGAACTCACCGCTGCCAGCAGCTGCGGTGACCGCTGCGCACACTGGCGTAGGATCTCAGAATCAGTCCCGCAGAACCCCAGCGTCCTGAGCGTGGGGATATGTGGACGTTCCTGAGGCGGGATAACCCCCTGCTTCAGACCCATCTCATGAAGCGCCCAGGCTTTCTCAAGGCCCTGCAGAGCTGCCTGCCTGGGTGAGGAGACCCGCCCTCCATGCTCGGTCGAAGCGACGTTGCCGAATGACATGCCCGCATAGTTGTGGGTCGGACCCACAATACCGTCGAAATTTACCTCGAACGCTTCCGCTTGGGTGTTACTGGGCGGCATGGTTACAGTTCAATACCCGGCGAAAGAGTATCTGGCAGAGCGACAAGCTCACTACACATACTGGCCATCGGGTACGCACAATAATCTGCCGCGTAATAGGCTCCGGGTCGGTAGTTACCACTGGCGCCCACACCGCCAAACGGAGCCGCCCCGCTGGCGCCGGTCAGTGGCCGGTTAAGATTGACGATCCCGGCACGAATGCCGGCCATAAAAATTGTCCAAGCTTCGCTGTAGTCACTCAGAAGACCGGCGGAAAGGCCGTAGCGCGTATTGTTAGCGCTGTTTATTGCGTCTTCAAGCGTATCCACCCACTCTAATTGCAGCAGGGGACCAAAACATTCCTCATCCTTGCGTGTTTGTATTGCTGTAATGTCTATCAGACCCGGCTTCAGCAGAGCCTTGGCTGCATCAGGGCGCTCAACTGGTTTAAGCACTTTTGCACCGGCTTGCTCAAGCTCCGCAGCGAAAGACATCACATGCTCAGCCGCCTTGTTAGAGACAACTGGCCCCATAAAGCAGTTGTCATCATAGCCAACCTGAATTTTTCCAATCGCCGACACCAGAGCGGACACCAGTGCTTCATTTTCAGGCGATCGCAGAACAATCAGGCGTCGTGCGCAGGTACAGCGCTGCCCTGCGGAAATATAGGCCGACTGAATAATGGCGTAGACCGCTGCTCTTACGTTGGCGATCTGATCAACAATCAGCGGATTATTACCGCCCATCTCCAGTGCCAGCATCTTCTCAGGGTGGCCGCCAAAGGTTTGGTGGATCGCGTGCCCCGTGCGCGAACTGCCGGTAAACAGCAGCCCGTCTATGTCATCGGCGCTGGCTAGCAGTTGCCCGGCGCCCGCCTCACCCTGAACCAGATTAACAACACCTGCCGGTAGCCCCGCGTCAACCCAGCACTGAACCATTCGCTCGCCGAACAGCGGCGTCAATTCCGATGGCTTAAACACTACAGTGTTACCTGCCAGCAAGGCGGGGATGATATGACCATTTGGCAGATGTCCGGGAAAGTTATACGGACCCAGGACAGCAAACACGCCAATAGGCCGGTGAGTCAGAGCAAGTTGAACGCCGCCTGTTTCAGCATCACGCTGGCCAGTGCGCTCTTCATAGGCTTTTTTCGATACCGCCGCCTTGGCGATCATCGTAGCGATCTCCGTTTTACTCTCCCAGAGCGGTTTGCCTGTCTCTTCATGAATGACGCCCGCCAGTTCATCGCGCTGCGCTTCAATCTGATCAATGAAACGGTGCACATACGACTCTCTTTCAGAGAAGCTCAAACGACGCCAGTCAGAAAATGCCCGACGGGCCGCTGTCACTGCCCGGGAAATCTGTTCCGGCCCGGCAGCGGGCCCCCGCCATAACGCCCGGCCAGTAATCGGGCTCACCGATTCGAACTCATGCGCCCCGCCATCTACCCACTGGCCATCCAAGAGGTGTTTCTGCTCAATCGTCTTCATTGCTGATCCTGATTTCAAGAATTCGGACATGATCACCCGGTTCCACTTCAATCAAATTCGCCGCGGAAGGGGGCAGAACAATTCCCCCGCCTTCGGGCAGTTTGGCCGGAGCGAGAGTCAGACGATAATTCGCCAGCTTGCAGTTGCTCACCATACACAACGCATCGGCCTCCTCCTCGGCAAGCTCCCCGGGGCTCAGGAACAGCAACTCAATACTGCGGCTGTTGCGCATTGAGGCGATATCCTCCCGACGACACTCCATCACCGGACCCGCATCAAAAATATCGATCGTCCCGTTATATTTAAAGCCTTCCTTTTCCAGCAGCCGTTTAGCCGGCGCGGCTTCATCATGAGGTTTACCGAGCACGGATACCGCCTGCTCAGGCAGTAATTCAAGGTAAACCGGAAATCTTGGCATCAGATCGGAGATAAACTGTGATCCGTTGACCGCGCTGATAAAATCCGCCCTGGCAAATGGCAGGTTGAAGAACTTTCTTCCGAGGTGCTCCCAGAACGGCGATTTCTCTGATTCATCCAACCAGCCCCTGATTTCTGCAAACACGACCGAACTAAAGCGTTCCGGAAAATCACTCATGAACAGAAACCGGCAGCGGGAGAGCATTTGTCCGGCATATCGAGTGCGGAATTCAGGCAGCAGGAACAGTGAAACCAGCTCAGTCCCACCGGTAAAATCGTTCACGAGGTTCAACAGGTTACTGGTGACCTTAATGTCCAGGGCCTCGGATACCTTGAAATCTTTGCTCAGTTTGTAATTGTAGAAGGGGCGGGTCAGCCCCACACCGGCTACCACCCCTGCCGTACCCACGATACGTCCGGAATTCTGATCCTCCATGACCAGCAGATAGACACGCTCCTGCGTCGGGTCCGGCGACTCCGCCAGGCTTGCCTCCACAGTTTCCAGCTTTTTGACCCAGGTGCTTTTTTCAAAGGGCATGGAGGTCATTCCGGGCGGCAGCACAGCCGAGAGCTGCAGCAATTCGTTCAGATCCTCAGCGTTAGCGCTACGAATTAACATCGTCGGAATACTCAGACCTCAGCGGCAAGACTGCACTTCAGAACTGCTGCAGTCTCCTTACTTCCAGTCTGAGAATGTCGAGTGCTTGAGTGACATGTGCGTCAGAAACATTCAGCGGCGGCAGGAGCCGAATCATATTGTCGCCTGCCCGGCCAACCAGCAGTTTGTTCCGACGCAGCGCTGTCATCAATTCAACATTGGGAATTTCACACCTCGCCCCTATCATCAGCCCCAGGCCGCTCACCTTCGAGAGGACCGCAGGGCACTCACTCACCAGCTCTTCCAGGCCGGCTCGCAGAGTGTCGGCCTGCTTCCGCACATTCTCTAAAAGGCCCGGCTCAAAGACCAGATCCAGCACTGCATTGCCCACAGCCGCCGCCAGTGGGTTCCCGCCAAACGTGCTGCCGTGCGTGCCTACCACCATATGCTGTCCGACTTTTTCCGAAACCAGACAGGCCCCTATCGGGAAACCTCCGCCCAGACCCTTGGCGGAAGCCAGGATGTCGGGCTCGATGCCGAACGTCTCATAGGCGAACAGCTTTCCACTGCGCCCAACCCCGCACTGCACCTCATCCAATATCAGTAGCAGCCCCCGGGCATCGCAAACCTGCCTGATATGGCTGAGCATCTCAGCGGTGAGAGGCCGAATACCACCTTCACCCTGCACGGTTTCGACAATGACTCCCGCGGTGTTGTCAGTAATGGCGGCATCGAGAGCCGCCATGTCTCCCCAAGCTATGTGGTCAAATCCGTGATCAGTCGGCGCAAAATTCTGCACATAGGAGGGATTACCAGAGGCCGCGACTGCGGCTATAGTCCGACCATGAAAACTGTCACTCATGCCAATAATTCGGTGCCGCTCGGGCTTTCCGACAGCAGCCTGATATCCCCTCACTGCCTTGATACTGGCTTCAATGGCTTCAGTCCCTGAGTTGGCAAAAAAGATACGATCGGCAAAGCTGGCTTCTGCCAGTCTCCTGGCCAATTTCTCGGCTTCGGGGATGCGAAAGACATTTGACACATGCCAGAGCTTCTTGGACTGCGCACCGAGTGCCTCAACCAAATGCGGGTGGGAATGACCAAAGGCCGTTACTGCAATGCCACTTAAAAAGTCGAGGTAGGTTTCACCACTTTCAGTGTAAAGCTCAGTGCCCAGGCCGTGCGTAAAGACAAGATCCTGCGGTGGGCTGTAGTTCGGCCACAGCGCATCACGCTCATTGAATGTCGCACCGGTGCTGGAATCACTCTGCGTCGCAGCTTGCATGCTTGACTCTCCGTAGAATTTCCTGAGGTCTATAGCGTATCAGACCCTCCGCCGAAAGAGATATGGTGTTTTTATGTCCTGATAAATAGGCTGTTTTCATTTCGACATTAAACCGAATAAAATTCGGCAACTACATCCGGCGTCGTGCCATTGTCATCCACCTCGGGACTGATAAAAGTGAAGAGCACCAAGTTAGACAAAATCGATCTGCGTATTCTGCAGACTTTGCAGAAAGACGGGCGCATCACCAATCAGAAACTGGCGGAACGGGTAAACCTGTCGCCAAGTTCCTGCCTACAGAGAGTGCGAAGGCTGGAACAGGCTGCTGTCATCTCTTCGTATCAGGCGCATCTCAATCTCGGCAGTATCGCCCGTCACATCATTTGCCTGGCAACGGTTTCGGTGAAGAACCACACCCAAGAGGAATTCAACGCGTTTGAGACCCTGATCGAGTCCATTCCCGAAGTAGTCGAGTGCTACACCGTGAGCGGCGAGTCTGACTTCCTGATGAAGATCATCTGCGCGGACATGAAGCGCTACGTTGAAATCAACGAGCTGCTGGTCGGAAACAGTCGTTACCAGGTCACGATCAATTCTTATGTGGTCATGAAAGAGAATAAGCCCTTTCGAGGCGTCGATCTGATTACGCTGAGTGATAACTCAGAGCAACTTGAGTCGTAAAAATCCTGCACCGCGGACGCGGTGCAGGTTGGAAGTGCCAAAAAGATACAGGTATGGATTAGATCGCGCCAGGGTTCAAGGGAGAGAAAATCAAAACCGCGGTGCTTCCTGTACCGCCTAGAACCTTGCAGGGAATGTGCCAACTGCTCGCAACCCTGTTCATGGTCACTGGAGCCGTTTGCTCACCGCAGTTGTGCTCAAAAACCGTTCAGGCCAAGCCTCTGCGCACCGCTCGGGTGCAGCAGCGAGTCGTTCAGTCTGGTGGGGATTACGCGCGGTGCAGCTTGCTCCGATCGAGCTCATCCAGTGAAGAGCAGCCCATGAGAATCATATCCCGCTCAATTTCCTCACGCAGACGCGTAAGCGCCCGATCGACGCCGGCATAGCCACCTGCCGCTACGGCATAGAGATATCCGCGACCGATCATGCAGGCTGTCGCTCCCATGGCGAGCGCCTTCAGCACGTGCGTGCCTCTGCGTACACCACCATCAACGATCACCTCAATCTGATCTCCCACGGCGTCAACAATCGGCCCCAGCTGGTCAAACGGTGCCGTCGAGCCATCCAATTGCCGACCGCCATGATTCGAAATCATGACGGCGGTGGCGCCGATATCTACCGCCCTTTTTGCATCTTCAACAGACATCACGCCCTTGATGGCGAATGGCCTGCCCCAGCGTTTTATCGCTTCCTCGGCATCTTTCCAGGTGATTGAGCGATCAAACTGGCTGTTCATATAGCCAACTACAGAGGTCAGTTTTCCCGTACCTTCTGAAATTTTTCCTGCCACATTGGCAAGCTCGAACTTTTTCCTCAGAAGATAATTCAGGCTCCAGTTGGGATGCGTGACAAAGCTGAACAGGCTGTTCAGGGTGAATTTTGGCGGGATGACCATGCCCGTATACAGATCTTTTTCCCGATTTCCGGCCACCAGTGTATCAACCGTAAGACAAATCGCGGAAAAGTCAGCTTCCTTGCAGCGCTCAATGAAATCCCAACTCATCCCTCGATCTTTGTGGATATAAAGCTGAAAGCATTTGGGTCCGGGTGTGGCGCTGCCTACATCCTCAATACTGGTCGTCGACAAGGAAGACAAACTGTACATCGTGCCATGCTGGTGGGCCGCCCGGGCGACAGCAAGTTCTCCTTCATGATGGAACAATCGCGTCATTGCAGTCGGTGAACAGAAGACAGGCCACTCGATTTGCTGCCCCAGCACCTCAGTGCGCAAATCCATATTCGACAGGTCGGCCAGGGCATCCGGAATCAATCTGACCTGATCAAACGCTTCCGTGTTGCGGCGCAGAGTGACTTCGTCGTCAGCTCCGCCATCGATATAGTGAAACAACGGCGCCGGTAGCCGTTTTTTTGCAAGGCGTCTGAAGTCAGATGTGTTGTTGCAATCCTTGATGTCCAAATATGATTCCCCGTTAGCTGGCTTCGTAGAGATTAGTCTGGTAGGTCTCTGTCAGCATCATGACTGAAATTAACGCCAACACAGAGGCCAGCGCAATATACGCTGATACCCAGACGATATCGTATTCCCTCCACAGAATGGTGGCGATAGTCGGCGCAAAAGCACCACCCAGTATCGCACCGATCTGATAGCCCATAGAGGCACCCGAGTATCGCACTTCGGTAGAAAACAATTCGGTGAAAAAAGCAGCCTGCGGGCCGTACATCATGCCCAGAAAAACCAGACCTCCGGTGATTCCTAACACGATCAGCCAGAAGTTCCCCGTATCGACCAGGGGAAATAAGGCAAACCCCCAGACGCCAGTGAGCACCGCGCCCAGCATAAAAATCCCCCGCCTACCGTGACGGTCTGAGTAGGCTGAAGCCCAAAATTGGGCAGGAACCTGTAGCGCGGATGCCAGCAAGACCGCAATCAGCATGTCATCGCGACTCATTGCCGCACCGTTGGGGTCACTGCCATAAGCCAGTATAAACCCGATCAAAATATAAAAGGTGACCTGAATAGAGAGAAACGCCCCGGCAGCCAGCGTAATCCGCTTAGGGTATTTCACCAGCGCTTCGATCACCGGAGAGCGTTTCGCAAGTGTTTCCTGCGAACCTTCAGCAGCAAGCCTTTGCTGCCGCAGAGCCTCCAACTTCTTAAAAGCCTCCGTATCTTCCATGTTGAGCTGGATGTACATGCTGATCCCGATCAGAACAACGGACACGAGGAATGGAATACGCCAACCCCAGGTCATGAAAAACTCTTCCGAAACGGTCGCACTGATCAGGATAAAGGCGAGATTGGCGAGAATGACACCGACCGGTGCGCCGGCCTGCGCATAGGCACCATAGTAACCCCGCTGTTCTGCGGGAGCGCTTTCGGTGACCAGCAACATGGCACCACCCCACTGTCCACCAATCGCCAGACCCTGAGCGAACCGCAGCAGACTGAGGAGAATAGGAGCGGCGATGCCAATGGTCGCGTAGGTCGGCAGCAAGCCGATTAAGGTAGAGGAAATGCCCATCATCACCAGCGCGATTACCAGAGTTTTTTTGCGCCCGATGCGATCACCAAAGTGGCCGAACAGCACGCCGCCCAGAGGCCTTGCGATGAAACCGAAGGCGAAGGTTCCGAAGGACAGAATCAGACCAATAGTCGGCGAACTGTCAGGAAAAAAAGCGCTTGGAAAGACAAGAGCTGCTGCAGTGGCATAGAGAAAAAAGTCATACCATTCGATGCTGGTACCCGCCAGCGCCGTCAGCGCAACCTTTCTCATGCTTGATTTGATTTGACCGTCTTCCCCTGTCGCAAGCGCGGTCATAGGATTCCCCCTGGTCATTATTCGTATTCTTCCGGATGGGTTGCCCGTCGAGTGCGGGGCGCCATACCGATCCGCCAGTCGATCTCTCTTTTGCGAATAGTCTCCAAGCATAGCAGGGTTTCAGTCAGAAACCGGAGTTATTTCAGCCCGACACTCGGATATCGAGTATGATACACCCATGTCATACGTTCTTTTCCGGTCACTTCATCTGATCGCAGCGGTGGTGTTCGCAGGAGCCCTGATCATCAAGAACCTGGCCACCGGCCGGCTGATCAGTCAGCAGGATGCCAACCATCTGGCCTGGCTGAGCATCCTCAGTCTGCTCTCAGGTCTCGTAATCGCCGGCTGCGGCACTGCGCTTTGGTTCTGGACCGGAAAGCCGGCAACGTTTTACAGCGAAAACCCTGTCTTCCAGATCAAGATAGGTCTCTTTCTTGCGCTGACAAGCTGCCTGAGCTACGCGGCGATATTCTTCAATCGCCACCGTAAAACACAGGCGGCTGAGATATCGGTTCCCACCACAATCAGACTTTCACTGAGATGTGCGATGCTGTGCCTGACACTGATTCCGTTCCTGGCCTGGGCAATGGCCAGAGGCCTGGGGCTCTCGCCCAACTGAGCTGCCTATGAGAAGTGCCTACAAAATGTTATACCTGCTGGTCTGGCCCGCGCTGAGCTCGGTGATGCTGTCTCTGGGCTTTGGGTTCCCGGACGCATCAGCTCAGGACAGTCTGTCGCTGCGGCGCGCACTGGCTGATCCAAGCCGTGGGGTAACAGACTTTGCGCGTGACGAGATAAGAAGACCTGTCGAAGTTCTGGAGTTTCTCGGCATCCACAGTGGAATGACCGTGATGGATGTGTACGCAGCAGGCGGTTATTACACCTTCATCCTGTCGAAAGCGCTGGGGCCAAAAGGGGTCGTGCTCGCGCAGAATACCGAGCGTGGACTTCGCTTTAAGGAAGACCGTCAGGAAATCACGCAGGGCGAGGCACTGAACAGCAAAATTCGTGGAGGCAATCTCACCAATGTCAGGCAACTGATCGGCAATGTAACGACACTCGACTTATCTGAAGGCACACTTGATGCGGCTCTACTGATGCTGAGTCTCCATGATACTTACAACAACAGTCCGGATCGTGCGCTGGCATTACTTCGCAGCCTCAATGGCTACCTTGCACCCGGCGGCGTTCTGGGAATCAGCGACCACATTGGGTTACCGGAGAACAACAACCGTGATCTCCATAGAATGCCGGTTCAGCGAGCCATTGAACTGGCTGAGCAGGCAGGTTTTAAGGTTCAACGAAGCCGCTTGCTGGAAAATCCGGAAGACGACTACAAGCGCAGCATTTTCGATCCAAGACTGGCGCGTCATACCGACCGGCTCCTGCTGAAACTCACTAAACCGGACTAAGATGACACTGCAGTTTTGCACCGGATCAGGTGAATTTGTTACCCTCTGGTGTCGATTACAACAACTCTCTCAAGCGAGACCTCAGGTGATATGAAGCGACAAAAACCCGAAGTAACTACTCTTGATGCGCTTTATGCAGACGATCCTAATGCTGCAGACCGATTACTGTGGGGACGACGCACCAGCGGACTAACACGCCGGGGTTTTTTGAGAAAATCCGGACTCCTGAGCTTGAGCGCGGCCCTCGGCGCCGCTATACCGTTCGCTCGCTTCATGCCGGCGGGGTTAATTCCTGCCGCGTTCGCTGCAGAAAGCGCTGAGACTGAAATCGAAGGCAAAGAAGGCCTGATCGTGCTCAACACGCGGCCGATCAACGCCGAAACACCGGCTCACTTGCTCGATGATGCCATCACACCGAACCACCGCATGTTTGTTCGCAACAACGGCATTCCGCCTGAAGCCGTGGACCCTGACACCTGGACGCTCGAAATCGCAGGTGAGTCTTGTTTGCGTCCACAATCATTCACGATCGCCGATCTGCGCAGCCGTTTTGAGGAAGTCACCCTGCAGTTGCAACTGGAATGCGGCGGCAACGGGCGCAGCGAATTTGTGCCCGCCGCCAGTGGGAATCAGTGGACCACCGGCGCAATTGGCTGCCCCATGTTTACCGGCGTGCGCCTGAGAGACGTGCTCAACTACTGCGGCCTGGCGGAAGATGCCGTCTACCTAGGCTATTATGGCGCCGACACCCACACCAGCGGAGACCCTTATCGGGATCCGATCTCCAGAGGGGTTCCGATTGTTAAAGCCATGGAGCGCGAATCAATTATTGCCTGGGCAATGAACGGTGAGGACATTCCTTTACAAAATGGCTATCCCCTAAGGCTGATCTGTGCGGGATGGCCGGGTTCTGTCTCCGGCAAGTGGCTGAACAAACTGGTTGTACGAAACCAGATACATGACGGCGAGAAAATGGCCGCGCCATCTTATACTGTGCCTGCCGAACCGGTAGCCCCTGGCTCACGCGTGCCGCCGTCACAGATGCGCATTATTGAATCCATGCCGGTAAAATCACTGGTCACGTTTCCTCAATCCGGAATCAGTCATGATTTTCGTCAGCGGCTGACAGTTCGCGGGCATGCCTGGGCCGGCGACAACCAGATCAGCGGAGTTTTTATTTCCATAGATTTCGGTGCAACCTGGCTCCCCACTGCGCTAAAACCTGCTGCCAACAGACTTGCCTGGCAAAATTGGGAAACCTGGGTGCAACTCCCCGAACCCGGTTATTACGAAATCTGGGCGCGAGCCATGGACGACAGAGGAAGGTCTCAGCCCATGGTGGTGCCCGGCTGGAATCCACGGGGCTACCTCAATAACGCCAGTCACCGCGTGGCGGTACAGGCAGTCTAGACAGTCCGCGAGCAAAATGAATCGAAACAGGAATGCGACTATGACGCCAGATCGTTACTTCGCCCGGCAAGCTCTGACCCTGTTGCTGATGACGGCTACGGTCCCAGTAAGCGGCCAGGACATTGATGATGAATCAGGCCTAATCAAGGTCGAGGGTTGGGAAGTGGTTAAATCGACCTGCACGGAATGTCATGCAGGCATGATGATCACCCAGAATGCCGGCAACCTGGCCGTCTGGGAAAGCCGGATTCGCTGGATGCAGGAAACGCAGGGACTGCGTGCTCTGAGCGGTGAAGAAGAGGCTACGATCCTGTCGTATCTGTCAGTCAACTATCCGCAAAAGGCTTCTTCACGTCGCGCGGGTCTCCCTGCCCACCTCTTACCCACCAATCCTACTGAGGCTTCAGACTGATGGCCACTGATCAACTGTCCATGTTTGGTGCAGAGGAGATACTCAAAACCAAGGGTGGCAAAGCGGTCAGTTTCAATCTGAGCAAGAGCATCAACGGACCGCAGCAGTCCGTTTTCGATCACTGGCTGATTCCGGTGTTCGTTGGAGAATGGATGTTCGGCCCGAAGATTCAGGCCGAAGAAATCATCACGCTGAACAACGTCGTGCGCAAGAACGGCACCTTCGAATATGCGGTGAACAGAGGCGGCAAGAAAGTCGTGAGCAGTGGCGAATTCGTGGAACTGGATATCCCTAACCGTATTTCTCTCACCTGGAGGGAGACACCCAAAGAAAATCTTGAGTCTCAGATTACGGCTAACTTTTTGGCCGAGGGCAGCAAAACACGGTTAAAAATTACCGTAAAGCTGCCTGCAGAGCTGGAACCCCAGAAAGACATTATACGAGAGCTCTGGAGCATCCGCTGCAAAGCCCTCGCGGAACGGTTTTCGAAATAACAGCGCCCTAACGGCCGATGTCGCGGGTCTGCGCGTTCCTGATTGTCCGCTCGGCGGCGTAAGGCAAGATATAGCCATCAGACAGATTTTCCTGCGCCACGCTGATCACCGCTTGGACATATTCCTCCCGGGAGGAGTAGAGGTTTCGAAGTTGTGCTTCACTGAAAGCTTCGTGTGAACCGTAGAGGAAACAAAACCGATTACCGGTTCCAGAATTCATCCCCGGATTTTTAGCAGTCGGCACCGCGTGTTCTGCCAGCCGGATACCTCCTAAAATATTACCGAACCGATCTCTCGCAAATTCGACTGGCGGGAGCGCCTGTGCCACTTGCAGTCTTGGCGCGATCGGAGGAGGTATCTCATCATCAATCCACTTCACCAGATGTTCGAAAGCTGCGTTCATGACGTCCCTGAACGGCACCGTACTGTAGGCCGGCAACTCACAGTCGGTTTCGCGGGTCTGCACATTGCCCAGCGGCAGGCCCGCCATTAAATTCCTCACCTTTGCGTATTCAATTTCGAATGGCACGTCAACATGGGAACTGCCCGCAACCTCCCACTGTCTGAAATTATCCGAATCGGGTTGGGGGTCCGCTGCCCGCCGCCGCATATCGGTTTCAGCCATCAGTTTAAAAATTTTCACCGGTTGATCATCGCGAATGAGGCCGCCTCCACCATGCACCATGAAACCATCAAAGACCGGTTCCAGGGGATGAATACTGTTGATGTAGGCTGATCTGTTCTGCACGAAGCCCGTCGAGGATATCTACCGTGCCGGACCCGCTTTCCTCTCCGCGGCGGAAGATCGCACGACCAACCGCGGAAAAAGCATCAAAGGATAGCGCATCGTTATCAACAGTCCCGGAAGCCGTCATGTCGAGCTCGCCATATCGGGCACTGCCCCAATCAGCCATGGTGTCGATCCCCATCTGCTGTGCTGACACAGCGACATAGGCGTAACCTCTGCGCATTAAATGCTCACCGGACTGCCACCAGTCGATGTCCTTATCGGGGCCGCCTGTCACATTTATCCATTCGACCACAACAATGCCGTTGAAGACCTGTGGCGCAGGTCGTCTCACGATCAGACGGGTTTTAAAAGGATGACCGCTTGACTCGACAGTACCTGTTGCCAGATCAGGCTGAGAATAGACATTGCCCGTTCCCGTGATAAAAAACTCTTCTTCAGCATAGCCGTGTGCCGCCAGATCCAGTGCTGAAGCGGTGTAAATTGCATTTCGGGACGGCGGTTGTTCCGCCATGATAGGCCCCTCAATGACAGCCGGCGGCACTGCCGTGAAGCCCTGCTGAAGGAAAAGAACTGACAAAATGACTGGCAACAATCTGAGGATTTTCATTGACGCGTTTCCGTATGAGGGTGATCTGTCCGCACAGCCTTAAACCCAGGAATCGACAGCGTTTGGCTTTTCTCTCTGGCATGTCATATGCTGCCCGGATGCCGCGCGCTCAATTTACACCTGTTCCTTCTTTTGCTCAATCACTCCTTTGCTTCAGCGCAGTGGTTGCCGTGATAGCTATCGGCTTATTCACTATGCACATAGATTTACACGTGCTTGTGTTTATGTGCCTGATCTGGGTAGGCGCGAACATTCGATATCTGGGTCTGCCCTACCCTGAAATACGCGCCCTGATGGGGCAGGCCATTCACCGTGCCTTACCCGCGATCTATATTTTTATTCTGATCGGTATGGTGGTTTCCAGCTTTATGCACAGCGGGACGATTGCCACTTTGATGCACTACGGTTTCGCCTGGCTGACACCGGGCCTTTTTCTGCCACTCGGGATGATTCTCTGCGCACTCATGTCAGTTGCGACCGGTACTTCGTGGGGCACCGTGGGAACCTTGGGCGTTGTGTTCGTCGGTATGGGCGACACGCTCGGCATCCCTCTCCCTGTGGTCGTTGGTATGGTGGTCTCAGGGGCAACATTCGGAGACAAGATGTCTCCCATCTCGGACACGACCAATCTGGCAGCAATGAGCGCAGAGACCAGTCTTTACCGCCACATTTACAGCATGCTGTTAACCACAGTGCCTTCGTTTTTAATTGCGCTCATCCTATTTACCCTGATCGGCACGCGGTATGGCAATTCCGAGCTTGCCGGGACGCAAATCGAGACCATTCGAGCAGCGCTGCGCAGCGAATATCGTCTGGCACCGCTGGTCACTCTGCTGCCAATTGTGCTGCTTGCCACCCTGAGCATCAGACGCGTGGCCGCCGAAGTCGCCATGTCCGCCAGCATTTTGCTTGCCGTTCTCATCGCAATCCTTTACCAGCAAAGTGACACGTCGCAGGTCTTAAATGCGCTGTGGGCCAATTCCCCTGGCACCACGGGTATCGAAAATCTGGACAATCTGCTGGGCCGCGGCGGCATCTTCAGTATGGCCTGGACTCTGATTCTGGCAATTATGGCTCTGGCGCTGGGCGGTCTCATGCACGGTGGAGGTTTTCTTCGCGTGCTGCTCAGCGGCATCATCGCACGGGTGCAGCGGGTGGCCTCACTCATTGCCACAACCCTGGTATCAGGTCTGATTGGTAATATGGCCATGGGAGAGGCTTATATTTCGATTATTCTGAATTGCCAGTTGTTTCAGCTGAAATATCGGGAGAGAGGTCTTGACCCGGCGATCTTGTCGCGAACAGTTGAAGAGGGTTCTACCCTGACTACCGGTTTAATTCCCTGGACAACAGCGGGCGCTTTTTACAGCGCCACTCTGGGAATCAGTGCGCTGGCCTATGCGCCATACGCGTTCTTCAATTACCTGAACGCCATGGTTGCTGTCACCATGGCGAGTGCAGGTCTCGGCCTGCTGCGCGGCAGCAGTGCTGAACTTACTGATCAAGATTAGCCCGGTACACATCCCTCGCCGCATCGAATTGCTGATAGACATGGGCTTTTTCGCGCTCCGAGCGCCAACCGGGCCAGCTGTCGGCTAATTCCTGAAGCCTGTCAATCCAGCGCAAACCGTAGCTGGCGGACTCGGGGTTTCGAATGGGCTCTTCACCCACCTGAAACCAGACCGGGTTAGTAAACGCCTGTGTGTAGGCAACATCCATCGGGAAGCGGTCGCCCGGCGCGCCCTCAGCCCTGAGATGACACCAGCCGCTGCGCTCAATCTGAAGCTGAGTTTCCAGATCATAGCGCTGGGTATTGCGAGAAAATTCAATCCGCTTGACTTCCTGGCCGTTGCAGACAAGCGCAAGGCTTTCCAGGTCAGTGACTGAGCGAAGCCAGCCCCGCAGTGTAACCTCACCCCCTCCTGCCGGCAGCGAGACTGTATCTCCGGGAAGCGCGCCTTCCACATTGAATTCAAGCAAAGGTCCTGAACTGACTACGGCCCGCCCTTTTTTCATCGCGTCAAACCACGCCTGCATGTCCAGACCCTGGCTGCCTGTATAAACATAGGTACGCAGGGAACCGAGCAGCTTACTGCGATGAAGAGAGCTGATGGAATCCTCGCCCCCGGTTGCTGTGACTTTCAGTCCGTTGTTCCACGCCGCGTAGAGCGGGTAAAACCCGGCTCGGTTGGCATCAGACCACTCTAGCGCATCGGCCGTGCCGAGCGCCGCATCAACTATAAATCCCTTTCCACCCCCGAGATTGCCGAGCAAGGGATCGCTGTCTCCGTTGTAGGGATGAACATAACCGGTAACCGCACCCTGCGCTTTGGCCTTGAGCATCATGTCAGTGTTACTCGGATAAAGGCTTTCGATGGCCGTACCCTCATATCCGGTCACGAAAGGAGAAATGAGATGCTCTGACAATCCGAACAAGAAAATATGGCCATAAAACGGGGGACGATACTCCTGCCCGACGACAACAATCTGATCTGGCTCAGAGATCGAATGCGCCTGACCACCCGGCTCAAAGTAATGATAATCTAGGATACGGTTGTCTTTATTCGCGACTTGCTCAAGCACGAGATCCTGATCCTCCGCGCGGGACATCATCATCAAGTTCTCAAGGGTATTGTGAAGATTGCCGGCATAGTTTGCGTGCACATGGGTCGAAGCGCTGAACCACCCCTTTGCCCCCATGTCCGTCAGGCGTTCAAGCTCAACATTCAGGCTGGACACTTCTCCTTCCTGGATTTCAATGGAGACGGTTTGCGGGAAAAATTCAAACCCTTTGACAAAGGTCAGCTCGGCCTCGCCCGCGGGTAACTGCATGGAGAATTCGCCCGGATTGTGAAACATCGGATCTCCACGGCCGCTGGTACGCGCGTAAGCAGTCAGTGGCGCATAGAATTTACCATCGCTGGCTGTCAGATGAACCCGGTGGTGTATTGGGTCAGTTGTCCCCTTTTCTACTACACGGACATTGAGTACACCCGTTGGCCGCCGATACCGATGCTCTTTGATGTCAACCGGGACCAGCTTACCTCCATAGGTCTCAAGCAACATCAGGCGTGACACCCCATGCTCATTGGAAATGAACGCTATCCATTCACCATCCGGGGACCAGCGTGGATGAAAAGCATCATGAGTGTAGAAAGTCAGCTTGTAGGGTTCACCTCCAGACGTGGGCTGAACATAGAGATTGTTGTATTGATCTGCGGCACCACGCGTGGAGGTATAGACGAATCGTTTTCCATCAAGCGAAACATCAGGTCGCGTCCGGTACAGTGTCTGCTCCGCGAGCACCGTTTTTGCTGAGGCAATCCCGTTTTCAACGGCGGGAACGCGAAGCACATTACCCGATCCCAAGGGGACATTCCTGTTTGAGACGACGAGGAGTTCTTCTCCGTTTGGAAACCACGCCGGACTGATGTGCATATCCCAATTACCAAAATAGAGCCTGTTGCTCCCGTAGTCATTGTCTGAAGAGACAGCGACTGCTTCACCGGCCCATTCGCCATCCTTAAACTCGCGGACAATGAGGTTAAAGTAGCCATTGGGATTTGTGGAAACGTACGCAATTCGTGATCCGTCAGGAGAAAACACTGGATCGGTGTAAACTCCTGTATCGTCGGTCAAGCGGGTAACGGCTCCGGTTTCCAGATCGAGTACTTCAAGCTGTATGCGCTGGTGGTCATAATCTGCGGTGTAGACAATATAGCGACCGTCAGGAGACCAATCCGGAGAAGAGTGGTAGGCGTCTGAATAAGTGAGCTCGAATGCTTCACCGCTTTGTGGATCCACCCGCCATATCGATCCGTGCATGGCAACAGCCAGCCATTCACCGTCAGGGGACCAATCAGGCGCCCAGGGCGTTGAGCTCGGCGCCGGCGGAAAATAAAAATTATGCATGTAGTTCCCGCCACTCAGAGCCTCTGGATAGGCTCTGGCTTGCGCCTCTGACCGCATGGGCATACCTGCGATCAAGATCAACAACACACTCAAAAGGCCGGTAAACGAAAAACGAGACGGTGATAGGATCATGTTCTGATCTCCTGAACAGTTCTGCTGCCGGAATCAGAGCCTATCGCATAGGCTGGCAGGAAAGAAGCGCTCCAGACGAAATCTCACGGAGCAGGCCGTTAAACTGTCGCGATGCTGACCTGACGCCCCAGGTCAGGGCTACATCTGCCGGCGCTGCTTCAGGTAGTGAGACAGGGAGCTGACCTCCTCCTCGGAGAACACATATCCGAGCTTGGTTCGGCGCCAGAGGATATCCTCAGCGGTGATCGCCCACTCCCGGGCGCAAAGATAGTCGACCTCAAGTTGGAAAAGATTGGCACCGAAACAGACCCCCAGATCACCCATGCTGCGCGCTGCTCCAACAATTTCTGCCGCACAGGTTCCATACGCGTTCAGCCAGCGTCTGATGAGATCCGGTCTCAGCCAGGGGTATCGCTCTGCCAGTTGCTGCTGTAGCTTGTCCTGCGCTTCGAAGTCACCACCGGGCAGGACAGCGCTTGCTGTCCAGCTTCCGGTCATAGCCGGGAAAAACTCTCGTAATCGATCCAACACCTGTTCGGCCAGCAAACGGTAAGTGGTGACCTTACCGCCATAAACAGAGAGCATCGGCGCTGGCAGTCTGTTCAGCTGCAGACGGTAGTCCCTCGAGACCCGGCTGGCTTGCTCACCTTCATTCTCTATCAGCGGGCGAATCCCGGAGAACGCCCCCACGATCTGTTCATCACTGACGTTCACATTGAAATAGTGGTTCACGATCTCCAGCAGATAACTGACCTCTGCTTCTGAAATCTGAGGAGCATCCAGATCCCCTGAATATTCCTCCTCTGTGGTTCCTACCAAGGAATAGTCATCCAGATAAGGGATCACAAACACAACCCGGCCATCTTCATGCTGCAGAAGGAATGCCTTGTTCTGTGCACTGAGCTTCGGCAAAACAAGATGACTGCCTTTGACCAGTCGCAATGGATGCGCCTTTTCGCTGCCGGCGATTTTGCCATCAAGCTGACTCACCCAGGGACCGGCTGCATTCACCAGCACTTTGCAAGTCAGCGTTTTCCTGATGGTCGAAAGGTGATCCTTTACCGCAACAGACCAGCCTTCCGGGCGGGCTGAGGCGTCCGTCACCTCATGGCGGTTCAGAACAACTGCGCCGCGCTGCCTAGCCTGCAAAGCATTGGCCACCACAAGACGCGAATCGTCCACCTGCGCATCCCAATACTCAAACCCTTTCCTGATAGAGGCCTCGAGCGGGCTGTCAGCCCGATACCGGACAGCTCGGGAAGCACCGTAGTGTTTGCGCTTGGCAAGCGTGTCATAAAGGAACAGCCCGCAACGCAGCAGGATTGCACTGCGAGATTCTGGCAACATGGGAATCTGAAAGGCCAGTGGCGTTACCAGATGCGGGGCGGCAGTGGTCAGCACTTCCCGTTCCTTCAACGATTTCCTGACCAAACCAAAGTGATAATTTTCGAGATAGCGCAGACCGCCGTGAATCAGCTTTGAGCTCCAGGAAGAAGTAGCGCTGGCCAGATCGCCTTTCTCCAACAGCGCAACGGACAAACCCCGCCCGGCGGCATCAGCGGCTATGCCAGCACCATTAATACCGCCACCAATAACCAGCAGATCAAACTCTGATTGAGACTTTGTCACTCTGAAAACTTGAAATCAGCCAGATCGCGATATGCCGAAAGGCCCCGTACCTGTCACCCTACATTCGCAGAGTTAGTGTAACATGACTCCTCAGTGAAATTTCTCGACGGCAACTGTGTAAGGAGTGTTTTTCCACATGAATCAGCCAGAGAGATTGTCTGAGGCTGAGCATTCAGCCTGCAGACACCGCAATTCAATGGACACACAGGACAAACAGAATGGGCAAAGCAATCCTCGCGATCGATCAGGGCACGACCAGCAGTCGCGCTCTGGTCTTTGACACCGAAGGCAAGCAGTTAGGCCTCGGACAACAGGAGTTTACGCAGCATTTCCCGAATAACGGTTGGGTAGAACATGATGCGGATGAAATCTGGGCAACCACACTGGCAAGCTGTGAGGCTGCCATGAATGCAGCCAAGGTACAGGCCGAGGATATCCTGTGCATCGGCATCACCAACCAGCGGGAAACCACCGTCGTTTGGGACAGATCAACCGGCGCACCGATCCACCATGCTATTGTCTGGCAGGACCGACGCACAAGCGACTACTGCGCCGAGCTCAAGCAGCAGCAGAACACAGTCTCTGACATTCAGAGCAAAACCGGACTGTTGCTGGACCCCTATTTCTCGGCGACCAAGATACGCTGGATTCTGGACAACGTCCCTGACGCGAGAGCGCGCGCTGAGCGAGGCGAACTTGCTTTCGGCACCGTCGACAGCTGGTTGCTGTGGAAACTTACCGGCGGAAAAAGTCACTTCACCGATGCCACCAACGCCTCTCGGACCATGCTTTTTAATATTTCGTCGCAATCCTGGGATGAGGACCTGCTTTCGCTGTTTGAAGTACCAGCGTCGGTGTTGCCGGAGGTAAAGGACTGTGCCGCAGATTTCGGCACCACCGAGCCCCCTCTCTTCGGTGCTTCAATCCCCATCACCGGAATGATCGGCGATCAACAAAGCGCAGCATTCGGACAGGGCTGTTTCCAGAAAGGTACGGCAAAAAGCACCTACGGAACCGGCTGCTTCCTGTTACTGAATACCGGAACAGACGTGCTCAAGTCAGACAATCAACTGCTGAGCACCGTTGCCTATCGCCTCAAGGGAGAGCCTGCCTATGCCATCGAAGGCAGTATATTCATGGCAGGAGCTACGATGCAGTGGATTCGCGATGGCCTGAAACTGATTGACGAAGCCGGTGCCTCAGAGGCACTCGCCGAACAAACCGGGGACGACCTTTCAGTCTATTTAGTGCCGGCTTTTACAGGTCTCGGCGCTCCCTACTGGGATCCTGATGCCAGAGGAGCACTGTTGGGTATGACGCGTGATACGGGCATCAAAGAAGTCGTCACCGCCGGATTGATGTCTGTGTGCTATCAGACGAAAGATCTGGTTGAGGCTATCGCAGCGGATGGCGCACAACTCTCAACCCTGCGTGTAGACGGCGGTATGGTGAAAAATAACTACGTCCTGCAGAAACTGGCAGACGTACTCGATGCAGAAGTACATCGCCCTGCTATCACTGAAACCACCGCACTTGGCGCAGCTTACATGGCAGGGCTTCACCAGGGCGTCTTCGATTCGCTGGATGCAATCGCGGCGAAATGGCAACTCGAACGCGCTTTCACCCCGCAAAGTAATGCAGACTGGCGCAGCCGCCAGTACGCAGGCTGGCAAGACGCTGTCGCGCGCATACGCAGCCAGCGCTGAACGTCATGGAATTGCATCTGATCAGACATGGACAAACCAACTGGAACGAGGAGCGCAGAGCGCAGGGACAAAGCGATTCCGTACTGACCGAACTGGGCATCGAGCAGGCCAAAACGCTCGGTGCCCGCATCAGCGCCGTGCCGTTCGATGCGCTCTACTGCAGCAGCAGTGTTCGAACTCGACAAACGGTAGCCCATGCCTTTCCTGACTGGGAAAAGCCCGTCACTTATCTTGATACCTTGCGGGAAATTCAGATGGGTGAGTGGGAGGGCAGGCTGTATGCCGAACTGGAGGCAGAGTCCCCTGAATCCTTTCACCACTTTTGGCAAGAACCCCACAAATTCGATGTGCCCGGCGCCGAGACCTTCTTCCAGTTGCAAAGCCGGGCACTGGCGGCAATCAGGGACATCTATTTCAAGCACGCGGGCCAACTCGTCGCCCTTGTCAGCCACGGCGCCCTGATCAAAACGTTGCTTGCCCACATCGAAGGGCGGCACATGGCTCAACTCTGGACCCCACCTCAAATGCACAACTGTGCGCACAGTATTGTCTGCGTGGATGCTGAGGATAGTTATAAGATCCTGCAGTACGCCGACCAGCCTTATGATCAGTGAAGACATTCAGTCAAACGTCCTGCTGACACGCATCGTCCAGCCGAAATTCCGAATAATAAAAACCTGATGCGGCAGCTTGTGCTGGGCCGCTCGGAGCAAGCGACATGTGGTATGCTTGCACGCCACGTCGGGGGCGAAGGAAGCGAGAACCTTGGAACGACGCTACTACAACATCTTGATCTTCATCGTGATCAGCCTATCTGTCCTGCTGCTGTGTCAGGCAATCGGTCTTTGGGTCAACAACACCATTCCTCAGAACACGACGCTGGAGCTGAGCCGGTTTGTTCACCTCACGCATCTGAGAAATTTCGGAGGCGTTTTTGGACTGGCGCAAGGGTCCGGATGGCTTTTCGGCTTGATCAGTATCGGCCTGTTGGTGGGTGTCTCGGCCTACCTGATAGTCAATTCGACCCTCAAACGCTATGAGTACATCTGCTTTGGGTTTGTAGTCGGAGGCGGCGCCAGCAATATCACTGATCGACTGGTCTACGGCAGCGTCATTGATTTTATTGATATTCAGCAAATCCCCTTCTGGCATTATGTATTCAACACGGCCGACGTCATGATCCACCTGGGTATCTGGCCCTTGCTGATCATCAGTTTTGTGCTGAACAAGACCGCGACGGACCGGGAGACAGTCGGGAGCTGAACCTGGCCCAATGACTCAACTGATGCAGCCCACAGCAACCGAGAGCATACCTCTATTCGCGGCCGTTTGAGGTCAGGTTGTAAAGACTGAAATGTCACCGTTGAGGGCACACAACTTCATCCCTCTCTCATACCGGTCAATCCCGTGAGCGAGTTACCAAGCGGCTCTGACACCGAGTCCGCGAATGGTCTGCAGCGAATTCCCAAATGCCTGATATCTCGGGATTTACCTGAATTTTGCTGTAAAGTTTGGTCACTATTTGACCATGGACAAAGCTGAACCCTTACGGTAAGTTGGCAGTGGGTGGTGCTACGCCTCCAGATCGGATCGAAGCGCCTCAACCTGTTGTTTTTACTGACTTATTATTAAAAACGACGGTGAGCCCGACGCAGTAAAAACTGGATTCTTTTATATCTCAGTGAGGCTTACAATGACAATAAAACGAACTATCCTGCAAAGCATCAAGCCGATCGCCACGGCTGCACTGGTTCTGGCCTGTTCCGCAAGCGTGATGGCCCAGGATTCGGTTGAGTGGTTTACCCTAGGTAATGATTTCGGCCACACCCGATTTTCTCCCGCTGACGAGATTACCGTCGATAATTTCGAGGACCTTGAAGTGGTCTGGGAATGGGACGGTGCCAGCATGGGCGCAAGCAGCGGCCGTGCAACCCCGAGCTACATCAACGGTATGCTCTACGCCGTCGCAGGCCCTCGCCGACACGTGGTCGCAATCGATCCGAAGACGGGAGAAACCGTCTGGAGCTATCGTCTTCCGAATACCGCACGCTGGGAATACTCAATGCGCGCTGACTACGGAAAGGGCATCGGCTACGATGAGGTGGACGGCCGAGGGATCATTTACATCATCACTCCCGGATTCTTCCTGGTAGCTCTGGATGCCGTGACCGGCACACCACTCGAAGGCTTCGGTCAGCCTGTTCCTGTTGAGGGTTTCCCGGAAACCGGTGTGGTTGACCTCCTGGCAGACCTTGGCCACCCCTATGATCCCTATGACGGCGTACCTCTGGAGACCGGTTATATCACCTCCTCTTCGCCGCCCGTGATCGTTAACGACACCATCATTGTGGGCAACTCCGCTGAACAGGGCTATCATCAGTCACGGATTGAGAATATCCCCGGCGACATCCTTGCCTATGACAAGACCAGCGGCGAGTTCAAATGGAAATTCAATGTAATCCCGCGTCCGGGCGAATACGGTCATGAGACCTGGGAAAACGACGCCTGGGAGTGGACCGGTGACGTGTCTTCCTGGGCACCGATAACCGCCGATGTTGAAAATAATCTGGTGTTTGTCCCGACCAACGGTGCAACCATCGACTATTACGGCGGTTTCCGCCCGGGTGACAACCTCTTCGGCACCAGTCTGATCGCACTGGATGCGTCAACTGGCGAAAGAGCCTGGCATTTCCAGATGGTTCACCACGACATCTGGAACTACGATAACCCGATGTCGCCCATTCTGATGGACGTCAATGTGGATGGCAGGGACATTCCGGCGGTTATGCAGGTCACCAAACAGAGCTTTGTCTATGCGTTCAACAGGCTGACAGGTGAGCCACTCTGGCCAATCGAGGAACGCCCTGTCCCTCAGTCTACCGTGCCAGGCGAAAAACTATCGCCCACGCAGCCATTCCCTACCAAACCTGCGCCGTTCGACATTCAGGGTATTTCTATTGACGATTTAGTGGATTGGACACCCGAACTGCGTCAACAAGCCATTACCGCTATGTCTGACTATATGATGGGGCCGCTGTTTTTGCCTCCCATACAGCGGGGTCATGAGTCCGGCAAGCGAGCTGCCATGTTCTGTCCGGGTGGCGGTGGCGGCGCGAATATTACCGCGCCAGCCGTAGCCGATCCGACCACCGGCATGCTGTATGTCTCATCTCGCTCAGCGTGCAGTCCAGTCCAGCTCGTACCGGGCGAAGAGGCTGACCTGCAGTATGAATTGCCAACTGGCTCCACCTACGCGCAGTTCGCCAATGGCCCTGGCGCAGGATCACCACGGCACCCTGCGCAAATCCCCTACTTCAAGCCACCCTATAGCCGCATTACCGCTATCAATATGAACACGGGTGAGCATGAGTGGATGGTACCGACCGGTAACACTCCGGCTCGAGTTCAGCGGGTCATCGAAGAGAATAATCTTGACGTCGGCAACACGGGCACCGGAGCACTGGTACCCATGACCGTTACACCAAACATGCTCATTTACTCTGATACAGAAACTGACGGAACTCCGATGCTGTATGCGGTTAACAAATCGACCGGAGCAACAGAAGCCGCTATCGAAGTGCCTGGCAGAAGCCGTTATGGTATGAGCACCTGGGTGCACGATGGACATCAGTACATCATGCTCCAGACCGGCTCAAAACTCACCGCAATGGCGCTACCCGCTGCGGCGCCGGGCAGCAGCGGCCATTAGCCACAGGTAAGCAAGAAAAACCGACCACCTGCCGGGTGGTCGGTTTTTTTCTGGCTTACGTTCAGGGATCGAGAAAAGCTGCCAGACACCGGCGTTTGTATCCGGCCTTATTGCCCTTCGGCGGTCAGTCTTCGGTCAGTTAGCAGCACAAGTTCCAGAGGCCTCGGCCTACCGTCAAGCCGGCGCGGGGTCCTGCTCACAAGCCTACGGGTCTGGGTGAGGTCCGTATAGCCCATCAGGATTTTCTCAAGGCCACCCTGCTTTCGAAGCCCGCCTTAACGCGGTGCTGAGGTCTGATTAAACAGCCCGGGAAGTTTACCAGTGGTCATCCCCACACCCAGTAAGACCAGCAAGCACCCCAGCACCGTAAATGCAGTAATGCTCTCCGAGAGGAACAGATACCCCCACATCAGGCTAAAAAGCGGGATCAGATAGGCGGTCATAATCGTCTGTTCAGAACCGATCCGGGCAATCAGTCTGTAGAACATGAGATAAGCCAGTCCCGTACACCCAATGCCCAGCGCCGTGACCGCCATCCAGGCGGAATCGCTGGGCATCTCATCCGGCAGTGACTGCATCGAAAATGGCACCAGCAGCACAGAGGAAAACAGCAGACTGCCGGTAGTAATGGCCAAACCGGATACCGCAGTCAGCCTTCTCGACACGAGGTTAAGAGCCATCCCGTAAAGAAAGCAGGCGCACAACGCTGCGGAAACTGCCAGCAGTCCGCCCTCTGTAAGATTTATCGCATCAGGGTCGAACACCAGGACGATTACTCCGCTGAAACCCACTGCCATGCCAAACAGCGACATAGAAGAGAGCCGCTGACCATAGACCGCAAACCCTATCAGAGCGGTAAAAAACGGTACAGTCGCATTCATGATAGACAGCAAGCCAGAACCCATAGAGAGGGCGGCGTAGGCAAACAAGCAGAACGGCACAGCCATGTTCGTGAGGCTGACCAGGAATATGATGCGCCAGTTAGCGATCAGTTCGCCCCACTTACCGAATACCATGCAAATTGGCAGCATGACGATAACCGCAGCGAGCACACGCATCTGTATCAGCAGGAATGGACCGAACTCAGGCGCTGCTATTCGGAGAAACAGAAAAGACGAGCCCCAGATCGCGGACATCAGAAAGAGCTCGATATAGTTCCGAGAGGCGGCGTTTACCATAGGATCGCAGTAATTCCGGAATTTTAGAAAAGAAAGTGAGCCGGCCGACACGTTTTAGAAAAATGCCGGGGACTGAATGCCCCGGCTGGCTGCTCAATCGTAGACTCGCTCCGCCTCGGCGATCGCCTGGCTGACATCACAGCGGTGCCCCTGTGCATTCAAGACATTCCCGAGGGCAGAAACGCAGAGATTCACGTTTTTACGATTACTGGCGTAACCCATCAGACCGATCCGCCAAACTTTTCCGGCCAGAGCACCGAGGCCCGCACCGATTTCCAATCCGTACTCAGTCAGCAGCGCGCGCCGGGCTGTGGCGTCGTCAATTTGTTGAGGAAATGAGACAGCGTTTAATTGCGGTAAGCGACTGGCTTCTACCACTACAAAACCCAGACCGAGACTTTCAAGCCCCGCCACCAGCGCAAGATGATTTAAGCGGTGGCGTTTCCAGGAATCCTCCAAACCTTCTTCCTCAAGGATCACCAGGGATTCGTGCAGCGCATAAAGCGAGTTTACCGGGGCAGTGTGATGATACGACCGCTTCGCATCCG
This sequence comes from uncultured Pseudohongiella sp., assembly GCA_902537815.1. Taxonomy (GTDB): domain Bacteria; phylum Pseudomonadota; class Gammaproteobacteria; order Pseudomonadales; family Pseudohongiellaceae; genus UBA9145. The sequence continues at coordinate 90,761 of CACBCS010000004.1, forward strand.
CTCCCCAGTAACCCATGACCAGATTAGTATCAAGAAACCAGCTCTGGACCCTGTTTTTACGATTGGTAATCTTCGCCGCAGCACGTGGCGAGAAACTGACGGGGGATAAGCCGGGGATGCAGGAGAGACATTTTTGCGTCCCGGAATAGATCGCATCTATGCCCCAAGCATCGACTTCGAGAGGAATGCCTGCCAGCGTAGTGACAGCATCAACAATCGTCAGGCAGTCATACTCGCGAGCGAGGGTACAGAGAGCCTCAGCGTCACTCCGTACACCGGTAGAAGTTTCACTGTGGACAAAGGCAACCGCCACCGCATCGGGATGTTTCTTTAAAGCATCTTCGAGCTTTTCCGGATCTACAGGCGCACCAAAGTCATCCGTAACCATAACTGCAATACCGCCACAGCGCTCTACGTTTTCTTTCATACGGCCGCCGAAGACCCCGTTCTGACACACAATCAGCTTTTCGCCCGGCTCAACAAGATTCGCAAACACGCATTCCATGCCGGCAGAGCCCGGCGCTGACACCGGAATCGTCAGCTCATTTGTCGTGCGGAAAACAAACTGCAGCAGAGTTTTGAGCTCATCCATCATGCTGATGAAAGCAGGGTCAAGATGACCAATAGTCGGCCGGGAAAGCGCTTCGAGAATTCGCGGATTCACATCGGATGGGCCGGGGCCCATTAGGGTTCTGGCTGGCGGATGAAAAGAGCTAGTCATAACAAATCCTGATCAATAAAAAACCCGGTCAACCTTCGGTGTCCATAGTACCGTGAGGAAGATCGGGTTTGTTTTGCCGGCAAGCGCAGTCCAGATTATTCTCGGCTCAGCGCAGTCCGCCGTGCCTATTCTTCTTCAGCAACCGCTGCTTCGTCCTCGTGATCGGCGGTATCAAGCTGCGGCCGGTCAACCAGCTCGACGTAAGCCATCGGCGCTTTGTCGCCCGGCCGTTCCCCGCACTTGAGGATCCGGATATATCCGCCGGGCCGATTTGCATAGCGAGGCCCGAGCTCATCGAACAGCTTACCCACTGTCGCTTTGTTGCGGGTCCTGCTGAATGCCAGACGCCGGTTTGCAACGCTGTCGTTCTTGGCTAGGGTGATTAATGGCTCTGCCACTGAACGCAATTCCTTCGCCTTCACCAGGGTTGTTCTGATGATTTCGTGTTCCACCAGCGAAGCTGTCATGTTTCTGAACATAGCAGTTCGGTGTGGACTATTGCGATTCAGTTGGCGACCGCTGTGTTGATGTCGCATAACTCTATACCTTTATCTTTTGCGCGCTTGCTTCAGGCAGCACGGTCATCTGTCTTGAGACTGGATGGCGGCCAGTTGTCCAAACGCAGGCCAAGTGATAAGCCGCGAGTAGCCAGAACATCTTTGATCTCAGTCAGTGATTTCTTGCCAAGGTTCGGCGTCTTCAGCAACTCAACTTCGGTACGCTGAATCAGGTCGCCGATATAGTAAATGTCCTCTGCCTTGAGGCAGTTCGCGGAGCGAACCGTAAGCTCAAGATCATCAACGGGCCGAAGCAGTATGGGATCAATCTCGTCTTCCCGCTCCTCAGGCTCAGCGATAATCTCGCTTTGCAGATCAACAAACACGCTTAACTGGTGCTGCAAAATCGTCGCGGCACGGCGTATGGCCTCTTCAGGGTCTATCGTACCGTCGGTTTCAAGGTTGATAATCAGCTTATCAAGATCCGTACGCTGTTCTACCCGGGCATTTTCAACCGAGTAAGAGATACGAACGACCGGGCTGTAGGAAGCGTCAAGCAGTAGTTTGCCGACCGCCCTAGTTTCCTCTTCGTCACTGGCCCGGCTGTCAGCCGGCGAATAGCCACGGCCTTTGCGCACCAGGATACGCAAGTTCAGCTCGCCGCTACTGTTGAGGTTAGCAATCACATGATCCGGGTTGATGATCTCCACATCATGATCCAACTCAATATCGCCCGCTGTCACGGCACCAGCGCCTTTTTTACTGAGGTTCAGAATGGCTTCGTCACGGTTATTCAGAACAACTGCCAGCCCTTTCAGGTTCAGCAGGATTTCAATGACGTCTTCGCGAACACCTTCAATAGTGCTGTACTCATGCACGACACCGTCAATTTCAACCTCTTCAACCGCGCAACCCGGCATTGATGACAGCAGAATCCGACGTAGTGCATTACCCAGTGTATGGCCAAAGCCACGCTCAAGGGGTTCCAGCACCACTTTGGAGTGACACTTGTCGAACTCATCAACCTGTATCACTTGCGGTGTTAGAAAATCAGATAAAGAAATTTGCATGTAATCCACCCTTTCTGTGTTTGGACACTACTTGGAATAAAGCTCAACGATCAGATTTTCATTGATCTCTGAAGGCAGATCCGCGCGATCGGGCTTGCGTGTGAATTGACCTTCGAGCTTTGACATGTCGACAGATACCCAGTCAATGTCGCTTCGCTGTGCGGCAAGCTCCAGCGCGGACTTGATTCGTAACTGCTGCTTTGCCTTCTCGCGGATCGAGACGACGTCACCTTCACTGATCTGATAGGAAGGTACGTTGACAACTGACCCATTCACGAGGATGGACTTGTGTGATACCAACTGTCGCGCTTCGGAGCGAGTCGAGCCAAACCCCATGCGATAGACGACGTTGTCCAAACGGCATTCCAGCAACTGCAGCAGATTCTCACCGGTAGCGCCCTTCAGACGAGCCGCCTCTTTGTAGTAGCTGCGAAACTGCTTTTCCAGAACGCCGTAGGTTCTCCGAACCTTCTGTTTTTCACGCAGCTGCACGCCATAGTCCGACAGTCGACCGCGGCGTTGACCGTGCTGACCGGGGATGGTTTCAACCTTGCACTTGCTGTCAATCGGGCGCACACCGCTTTTCAGAAAGAGGTCAGTGCCTTCTCTACGAGCCAGTTTGCATTTGGGGCCTAAATAACGGGCCATACTATTTCTCCTAGTCTAGACGCGCCGCTTCTTGGGCGGTCGGCAACCATTGTGGGGAATCGGGGTCACATCTGTGATATTGCCAATCTTCAATCCACAGCCATTCAGAGCTCTGACCGCAGACTCGCGGCCAGGACCCGGTCCGTTTACCTTGACGTCAAGGTTCTTTAGACCATAGGACTCGATCGCCGCCTTTCCCGCTTTCTCAGCAGCAACCTGCGCGGCGAATGGAGTTGACTTTCGTGAGCCTCGGAAGCCAGATCCACCGGCCGTGGCCCAGGAAAGGGCATTTCCCTGACGATCAGTAATCGTAATGATCGTGTTGTTGAATGAAGCATGGATAAACGCGATGCCGTCTATGACGGTAGAGCGTGCTTTCTTCTTGCCTGATTTAGCTGTAGCCATCTTAGTTACCAGGTACTCCACTACTATTCATTGGAGTATCTCTATCCTTTCTCTGAAAGTTAGTGTTACTTACGTATTGGTTTACGGGGGCCTTTTCGGGTACGTGCATTTGTCTTCGTGCGCTGCCCCCGGACAGGAAGGTTCCGACGGTGACGGATACCTCGGTTGCAGCCAAGGTCCATGAGTCGCTTGATATTCATGGAAATCTCTCGGCGCAGATCGCCTTCAGTAGAGAGCTTAGCGACTTCCGCGCGGACATCATCCAACTGTTCAGGGCTCAATTCAGCCGTTTTCGTAGCAGGTGCAATGCCTGTGGCGTCACAGATTTGCTGCGCTTTCGTTGGACCAATACCGAAAACATATCGAAGTGAAATCACGATATGCTTGTTGTCTGGTATGTTAACCCCGGCAATACGTGCCATAGATCTACTCCGTTCCTATTTTCTCTGCTTAACCCTGACGCTGCTTGTGTCGAGGCTCCGCACTACAAATCACTCGAACCGAACCGTTACGCTTGATCACCTTACAGTTACGGCAAATTTTCTTTACTGATGCGCGTACTTTCATTTCTAACCTCCATTCAAACACGCCAGGCGCGCCTGAGTTCCGAACACTGTATCCCAGCTTTAAATACCGCTACGCCCGTAATTCCCCAACTTAGACTTCTTCATCAGGGAATCATACTGATGCGACATCAGGTGAGACTGCACCTGAGACCAGAAGTCCATGGTTACCACGACCGATATCAATAGTGCCGTTCCGCCCAGATTAAAGGGCACATTCGCGAGCATCTGCATGAAATTTGGCAACAGACAAACCAGGGTGATGTATACCGCACCGAACATCGTCAGGCGGGTGATAACGCCGTCGATGTACTTTGCTGTCTGCTCCCCGGGGCGAATCCCGGGAATAAATGCGCCCGACCTCTTCAGGTTTTCTGCCACATCACGCGGATTGAACACCAGCGCGGTATAGAAAAAGCAGAAGAAAATGATCATGGCGCTGAAAATGATGATGTACAAAGGCTGACCCGGTCCAATCAGCAGCGCCAGGTCTTGCAGCCACTCAGCGCCTTCGGACTGGCCAAACCACTGGCCGAGAGAGGCCGGAAACAACAGAATGCTGCTGGCAAAAATCGCAGGAATCACACCGGCCATGTTTATTTTAAGCGGCAGGTGGCTGGCCTGGGCCTGATACATCCGCCGCCCCTGCTGACGTTTCGCATAGTTCACAGTAATACGCCGCTGCCCACGTTCAACATAAATGATGCAGGCGACCACCCCGATCGCAATCAGCCCAACGACCAAAAGTAATACGCCGCTGATCTGACCTTCATAAGCCTGAGTGAGCGAAGTCCCTACTGCGGCAGGAAAGCCAGCAACGATCCCGGCAAAGATCAGCATCGAAATCCCATTGCCGATACCTTTTTCCGTGATCTGCTCGCCCAACCACATCAGAAACATCGCGCCGGTCACCAAGGAGATAATTGCGGTCAGATTGAATGCAATGCCAGGGCTGTAGGCCATGGGCGCCAGTAAGCCAACCGTCATACCCGTGCCCTGTACGGTGGCCAGAACCAGAGCACCATACCGGGTGTATTGCGTAATCTTCCTTCGTCCTGATTCGCCTTCCTTCTTCAGCTGGTCGAGCTGCGGACTCACCGCTGTCAGCAACTGCATGATAATGGAAGCGGAAATATAGGGCATGATGCCCAGCGCAACGATACTCATGCGTTCAAGAGCGCCACCCGAAAACATGTTGAACAGGTCTGCAAACGTACCCTCATTCTGATTAAAGAAGGCCTGCAGTTGAAGGGGATCAATCCCCGGAACCGGAATATGAGTCCCGATGCGGTATACAAAAATCGCGAACAGCAGAAACATCAGGCGCGACTTCAACTCGCCGAGCCCCGCGCCGATGTTTTCTGGATTGATGTTTGGTTTGTTCGCCATCTCAGTTACTTGATTTTAATTTCGCTTTATCTTCCCGGGCCAGTGACCGCGATTACGCACCTGCTGATTCAGTGGGCGCAGTCGCTGCTTTCTTGGTCAGTTTGACGGGCTTCTCCTCGACAAACTCGGCCACACTGCCGCCGGCTTTTTCAATCGCCTCTTTCGCGCCTTTACTGACACGAACACCCTCGACACTCAGCTTCCGTGTCACTTCGCCGGAGAGCATCACCTTGACGCGTTTGATCGACGCGTTGATCAAACCCGCCTTCCGCAGGGTTTCCAGGTTGACAGTTTCCCCTCCAACCTTGTTCAGCTCTGCACTTCGAATCTCTGCTGTAACGCGACCGATGCGAGACGAGAAACCATACTTAGGCAGACGCATTTGCAGAGGCATTTGTCCGCCTTCAAAACCCGGACGCACCGTCCCGCCACTTCGGGATTTTTGTCCCTTATGTCCGGTACCGCAGGTTTTTCCCCAGCCAGAGCCGATGCCGCGACCGACGCGCTTTTTCGCTTTCGTGCTGCCTGCTGCAGGACTCAAATTATTCAGTTGCATAGCTATTACCTAGTTTCCTGTTTGCTTATTCCACGGCCAGCATATAGCTGATCTTGTTGATCATGCCGCGAACAGCTGGCGTGTCTTCCACTTCTACAGTTTGATGCATACGGCGCAAGCCGAGGCCTTGCAAGCACAGCTTGTGCTTGGGCAGTGAGCCGATTGGGCTTCGAACGAGCGTTACTTTGACTATCTCTTTAGTTTTGGCCATCGTCGTCTACTACTGTCTGTGTCAATAATCGTGTGTCGCTTCGCCGACTGTTAGCCGACCAGCTCTTCTACCGTCTTACCGCGCTTTGCAGCAATATCTTCCGGAGCGCGCATGTCCCTCAGGCCTTTAAAAGTGGCGTAAACCACGTTAACCGGATTGGTCGAGCCGTAGCACTTCGCCAGAACATTCTGCACTCCCGCCAGTTCCAGGATCGCCCGCATGGCACCACCAGCAATAACGCCCGTACCTTCCGAGGCAGGCTGCATATAGACCTTAGAGGCACCGTGTCGCGCTTTGATCGGATACTGCAGCGTGTGGCCATCGAGGCCCACGGTAATCATGTTGCGCCGGGCCGATTCCATCGCCTTCTGAATCGCCAGGGGTACCTCGCGGGCCTTACCGCGACCGAATCCTACCCGACCATTACCGTCACCAACCGCTGTGAGTGCAGTGAAGCCGAAGATCCGACCGCCTTTGACCACTTTTGCTACGCGGTTAACCTGAATGAGCTTCTCCTGCAGGCCCTCTTCGTTTTTTCCTGGCTCGTCTTTGAATGCCATATTAAAAACCTTTAGTTAAATTCTTTAGAACTGTAAGCCGCCTTCACGGGCTGCGTCGGCAAGCGCCTTAACGCGACCGTGATAGGCATAGCCAGACCGGTCAAATGCCACACTCTCAACACCAGCAGCTTTCGCCCGCTCCGCGATCATTTTGCCAACCTTACCGGCGGCATCCACGTTCCCAGTTGCCCCTGCGCGATTGTCTTTCTCGACGGTAGACGCACTGGCGAGCACTTTGCCTCCTTCCGGAGAAATCACCTGGGCATAAATATGTCGGGGCGAGCGGAACACGCAAAGGCGGTTCATCCGCAGCTCGCTGATTTTGGCTCTCGCTCGTTTGGCGCGACGTAGCCGCGCCCCTTTCTTGACGTTCATAGCCTTAACCCTATTTCTTCTTCGCTTCTTTGCGATACACACGCTCATCGGCGTAACGAATACCCTTGCCCTTGTATGGCTCAGGAGGACGAAACTCTCTGATCTCTGCTGCTACTTGACCCACTAGTTGCTTGTCTGCACCTGAGATCACGATTTCGGTCTGTGACGGAGTCTCTGCGGTTACGCCCTCAGGGAGTGCATAATCGATTGGGTGCGAATAACCCACCGTCAGATTGACTGTTTTTCCTTGCGCCTTAGCGCGATAGCCGACACCCTGGAGCTCAAGCTTGCGCTGAAACCCCTCGCTTACACCCACAACCATGTTGTTGATGAGTGAACGAAAAGTTCCAGCCAGCGCGCCGGCTTGGCGAGATTCATCTTTCGCTGAAACTTTCAGCGCATCACCATCCTGTGCAACCCCAACCAACTCATGCAGGTCAAGCTGCAGATTCCCTTTGCTACCTTTTACCGAAATTACAGAATCCGACAGAGTGGCTTCCACACCCTTAGGGATCTCTACCGGAGCATTTGCTATTCTCGACATCGTTGCGTCACTCTATTACTAGTTATCCAAGCTTTCGCTTAGAACACAGTGCAAAGCACCTCACCACCAATACCGGCAGCGGCTGCCTGCTTATCAGTCATCAATCCTTTATTCGTTGACAGTATGGCAATACCCAATCCTGCCCGATTTTTGGGAATGTCTTCTGCGCCCTTGTAGTTGCGCAGGCCGGGGCGGCTCACTCGCTTGATTTCTTCAATGACCGGCTTGCCGCGAAAATATTTCAGACCGACGTTAAGCACTTGCTTGCCAGCCACTTCCTGCACCGAGAACCCGTTAATGTAGCCCTCGGATTCAAGAACTTTGCTCATTGCCACCTTAATCTTAGAAGAAGGGC
>CACBCS010000005.1 GCA_902537815.1 uncultured Pseudohongiella sp.
CGCCACAATAATTTTTGCCGAACACGAATTCGATAATCAGGTAGCTGCTGAGTCTGGTTTGGGCACCAACAATGGCGGCAGGAATTGACATCAAGGCCAGCACTGCAGAGGCCAGCCCGATTGCCTTCCCGGCATCGATAAAGCCAAGCTGCTCGGCAGTAATTGCTCCGGTGTACAGCGTAGGCAGAGTGAGGCAGATGCCAAAGAGAACCAGCCCGACAGACCAGCCGGACACTGTGCTCTCTGGTGTCACCGCAGTTCGTGCGCTTTCGTCAAGCAGCTGGCTTAAATGGCTCAAAGTCTATTTCTCTCCGCCCCGGCAGGCGGCGTGAGTGCGGTGCTGTTATCACCTCTGTGGTCTGCTGGACTCATCCAGCCCGTGGAGTGGTCGCGATACCCGGCGCGCTTTGCCATCTCAGTTTCTGCCCAATTGGGTGAGCACGACTCCGTAAACCATCATCGCATCCCAGAGATTCTGTAGCCGAAGATTTTCATTCTCTCCATGCTGATTGTTGTCATGATTGGCAAGCGGCAACACGATGATCGGCGTTTCCATGCGGTTGGCGAACGCGTTCAGGGGCAACCCGCCTCCCATGGTCGGAGTCAGAATTAGATCCGGCGTCAGTTCCCGCATCACACGAATCAGACGCTGAGCCATGGGGCCATCCATTGACGTCCTCAGTCCGGGTGACCCGCCGCCGCGCCAGTCCAGTTTGACGACCTTGGAGTTGGCGCGAAGCATGTCGTCAGTGGGATCCTCGTAAACAATAAAATACCCCTCCCCGGTGATGTGGTTCTCGATGATCTGGCGAATGCGCTCGGGTCGCTGATTCGGGACGAGGCGCAGATTCAGTGAAACCGTCGAGCTGCTGAGGATAATGTTGCGGCCCTGATCGCCGACACCGCCGCCCGCGACACCTCTGGCATTGAACGCGGGCAAGGTGACGAGCTCCTCGATCCGCGTGCCACCGCCTTCCGGCGTGTGCACGGCCAGTTCTTCTTTTAGCCGGGCCTCTATGTTCGGCATGGCATCGATGGCCGCGCGCTCCGACTCGGTCAAGGTTGCCACGTTGTCATAATACCCCTCAATCAGAATGCGGCCCGTTTCATCGCGCATACTGGTTAATAGATACGCCATAGACATGATTGGGTTGGGGGCCCAGTTTCCGTAGTGGCCAGAGTGCAGTGGCCGATTGGCGCCGTAGGTCGTGATATCCAGAGTGCGGCCGCCACGCACGCCAAATACCACCTGCGCCTGGCGCGACTGGTGCATGGGCCCATCGCAGAAAAGGAGCAGGTCAGCATCGAACAGACCGGGATTGTCATCAATCACCTGGCCCAGAGTCGGTGAGCCGCGCTCTTCTTCGCCATCCAGCAGCAGCTTGAGGTTGACTGACAGTTCCAGGCCGTTTGCCCGAAGCGCGTCAAGCATATGGATCAGTGCGATCACGGGCATCTTGTCGTCACCGGCGGATCGGGCATAGATGCGCCATTCTGGATTGAAATGATCTGCGACTGAATTCAAGTCGACCGGCTTGCCTCCCTCCTGTATCAGACCGTCCAGCAGGGTTGGTGTAAAGGGCGCGTAGGTCCAGTTTTCGCTCTGCACAGGTTGTCCATCAAAATGCGCATAGATAAGGACCGTTTCACTAGCGCCAGGTGAACTTAATTCAGCAAACACATAGGGCGCTCCACCTGAGCGCAGGGTGCGCACAGTAAATCCTCTTGGTTCAAGCAGCGCGGTGATGTGCCGGGCATTCGCCTGCATATCCGGCAGGCTGCTGGCCACATTGGGCAGAGCGAGAAACGCAGTGAAGTCCTCAATGATCTGTCTTTCGCGTGTGGCCCGAAAAGTATTGACTGCATCTGCGACCTCTAACACTGAAGAAGTCTGGCCCAGACAGGTAAATGCCTGTAGCGAGAGCAGGCACGTGAACGCCCAACAGGTGGTTGATTTGGCTGGTATCACGTAGCACTCCTCTTATCGAGCCATCAGTCCGGGTTCGGCGCATTAAACCATCAGTCTCAGCACACTGGATAGCCCCGGTGACTGGCAGTGGACGGCTGATTATATCGGTTTATACTGACCGTCCGCATCGCTTTTTGGAAGCCGCTTAATGTTGAAGACACCCATTCGTATGCTTGTCACCTACACTGCTCTGACGCTGGTTCTGGCATCCTGCGGAGACGCGCAGCTGGAGTCAAATGACGCCGAATTGCCTCAGGCAGTTGCCGCGGCCGAAACGCCTGCTTCAACCAGCTATGCCCCTCAGAATCGACCGGATGTCAGAGGACGGATTGGTGCAGTTTCCGCTGGCCATCCTCTGGCGGCACAGGCCGGACTTAGGGTCCTGCAGAGGGGTGGCAATGCCACAGACGCTGTAATTGCAATGGCAGGCGTATTGGCCGTTGTGCGTCCGCATATGAATGGTATCGGGGGCGATGCTTTCGGGATCTTTTACCACGGAGAGACCGGGGAGGTTACGGCGCTCAACGCAAGTGGCCGGGCGGGAGCCCTCGCAACGCCGGAGTTTTTCGCCGACGCAGGGCTTGATCGAATCCCGGGAGCCGGCCCGCTGTCGGTCAGTGTACCCGGCGCCGTGGCTGGCTGGGTAGATGCTCATGAGCGATATGGCAGCATGGATTTTGCAGACCTGCTGGCAACAGGAATTGACTATGCCCGCAATGGATTCGCAGTCTCGACACGATTGGCACAGGATTTCGAGGAACAGGGAGTCAACCTCAACCAGGCCGGCCGGGACCTTTACCTGCCGAATGCCGCAGCACCTCCGGTGGGCAGTTTGCTGCGCAATCCGGCGTTGGCAGATTCCCTTCAGCTCGTTGCCACCGAGGGCAAGGAGGGCTTCTATCAGGGCGGCATCGCCGAGAGACTGGCGGCGTTTATCACCGAGCAGGGTGGCTACCTCAGGCCGGAAGACTTCGCCAATCACACCTCTACTTGGGTGACGCCGCTGCGTGGGGATTATCTTGACCACGAGTTCATCGTGATGCCACCGAACACTCAGGGCGTCACGCAACTCGCGCTTTTTGAAATGGCAAAGTCTCATGATTTGGCACAGCAAGGACAAAATTCAACGGATTACCTGCATACGCTCATTGAGCTGAAAAAACTGGCATTCGCTGATCGTGATCGTTGGGTAGCGGATCCGGAGCTGGCGACTGTTCCGGTGCCCCAGTTGCTTGACTCAGACTATCTGCGGCAACGGGCGCGGGCAGTCGATATGATGATGGCTGCGGCTGAAGTGGCGCCGGGCTTTGGAGAGGTGGTTGCGTCCGCGCCAAACGGCAGTCGCTCTGACGCCGGTGACACGGTATACATTACGGCGGTGGACCAGTGGGGCAACGCAGTGAGCTGGATCCAGTCGAATTTTGCTGGCTTCGGCTCCGGACTGCTGGATAAAACCACCGGGATACTGCTGCACAATCGTGGGGCGCTGTTTACGCTGGAAACGGGCCACCCTAATCAGGTGGCTCCGGGTAAGCGGCCTTACCATACCCTGTCACCCATCATGGCCTTACATCCGGACGGTGAGCTGGCTTTTACGCTCGGAACCCCCGGTGGCGACAGCCAGACCCAAACGATTCTCCAGATAACCCATAATCTGCTGATGTTTGGCATGACCCCTCAGCAGGCCATTGAGGCACCGCGATTTCGCTCCCAAACGGGCACCAGACTCGCCATTGAAAACCGGGTGGCTGCTGCTGTGCTTGCCGAGCTTCAAACACGCGGTCATGAGCTCAACGTCATTGACGGGTGGACGGCTACATTCGGCGGCGCGCAGATGATCCATCGCGATCCAGCAAGCGGGGTGCTGACGGCAGCGGCAGACCCGAGGCGAGAAGCCTACGCCATTGCCTACTGACAGGCAGAGGGTTTTATCTAGCGGTATAACCCGGCCCGTGGAGTATGCGGCCGGGCCTGCTACCGGTATGGACTCCGTCTTCGACGACCAGCTCTCCATTGACCAGCACAAACTTCATCCCTGTCGCATACTGATGGGGTTGCTCAAAGCTCGCGCGGTCGATGATTTCGTCTGCATCAAAGATTGCCACATCGGCAAAGTAGCCTTCGGTAATGAGTCCGCGATCGTGAATCCCCAGTCTCCGGGCAGACTGACTGCTCATCTTCTTGACGGCTTCTTCCAGCGAGATTACGCCGCGTTCTCGGACATAGTGTCCGAGGACCCGAGCAAACGTGCCATACTGCCTGGGATGGGGTGCGCCTTCGCCAAACACTCCGACCGGCCCATCCGACCCGATGGCAGTCGCTGGATGACGCATGATCCGATCAACATCCTCTGGCCCGATGGCGTGATAAACAGCAGTGGCGCCGCCACCCCGTATAATGTCAAAGACAACTTCTGCAGCGTTTTCCGGTGTGGGTTCCATGCCGGCTTCCAGGGTCAGTTCCGCGAGATTCTTGCCCGCCATGTCCGGATTCCAACTGTTGCGTGAGATAAATACATTTTTCGGGTCACCACCTCCGCGGTCATAGAGAATTTTGGCGACGACTTCGTTCTTGATTGTGGCCCGGGTTTTCGGACTGTTGATGCGGGTCAGCATCTGATCCCTGCCCCCTTCTTGTGCCCACTGCGGAATCAGGGCGGTGATTCCTGTCTGCGACGCGGTGTACGGATACTGGTCAATCGAGACGTCGATACCTCTGCGTCTCGCTTCATCGACCAGGCGGAGGCTGTCTACCGAGGCGCCCCAGTTTTCCACCCCAATAACCTTGTGGTGCGTCATCTGCACCGGGATTCCCGCTTCCTCTCCGATGCGGATCGTTTCGTTGACTGAATCAATCAGCCTGGCGGCCTCTTCTCTCATGTGAGAGATGTAAATGCCGCCGTAGGCAGCTGCCACTCTGGACAGTTCGATCACCTCTTCCGTTGAGGTGAAGCTGCCCGGCACATAGAACAGGCCGGTAGAGATACCGAGAGCTCCCTGTTCCATGGCTTCTCTCACCATCTGCTTCATCCGTTCCATTTCTGCAGCTGTGGCTGCACGGTCTTCGGCGCCAATGACTGCCTGGCGAATCGTGCCCTGTCCGACGAACACAGCCCAGTTGGGACTGATCCCCAGTTCGGCTATCTCGGCATAATGTTTATCGATAGGGTAGGGCGAAGATCCGTCATTGCCTTCCGTAAGCGTGGTGACGCCCTGGAGTAACGCGCTTTCCGCGTTGGGCACCTCGAATATGCCGCGCAGGGCATGGGTGTGAGGATCGATGAAGCCCGGTACCACGACCAGACCCGCTGCATCGATGATGCGCTCGGCACTTGCCTCAGAGAGATTGCCAACGCGGGCAATCCGGTCGTCCACAATGCCGACGTCGGCTTCGTACCAGGGCGTGCCTGTGCCATCAACGATGCGCCCGTTCTTGATCAGAAGGTCAAAAGATTCCTGAGCTGCAGCATAAAAGGGCAGAATCGCTGTTGAGATAGCCAGAAAGGTCAGTGAATGAAGTTTCATTTTCATCGTGTTGGCATGCCCCCTGAACAGTTTTGGTTTTTGAGTGCAGAAAAGGGTAGCTACAAGCTACCCTTTTCTGCCCTATTGATCTACCAGATCCTGATGCGCTGCTCTGGCGGCAGGTAAAGCGCTTCATCAGACTGCACGTTGAAAGCCTCATACCACTCAGTAAAGTTGCGCACGACGCCGTTCACTCTGAATTCAGAAGGAGAATGTGGATCGGTCGTCAGTCGCTGGATGAGTGCATCCTCGCGGTATTTGCGCTGCCAGACTTGGGCCCACGCCAGAAAGAAACGCTGGTCACCGGTTAAGCCTTCGATCACCGGCGCTTCCTCGCCGTTGAGTGCCATCTTATAGGCTCGGTAGGCCAGTGATAGACCACCGACGTCACCGATATTTTCGCCGAGGGTAAAGCGACCGTCGATGAAGTAGCCTGGCACCGGTTCGAACTGGCTGTATTGCTCGGCGAGGGCATCGGCTTGGGATTCGAAGTTGGCGCGGTCCGCATCAGTCCACCAGTTACGCTGGACTCCCTGCCAATCTGATTTAGAGCCTTGGTCATCGAAGCCATGGCCCATTTCGTGGCCAATCACTGCACCGATGCCGCCATAGTTGACTGCAAGGTCAGCAGCAGGGTCGAAAAACGGTGGCTGCAGGATACCGGCCGGAAAGACAATCTCATTGAAAGAGGGATTGTAATAAGCATTGACTGTTTGTGGCGTCATGCCCCATTCCTCGCGGTCAGTCGGCTGATCCAGCCGCCCAATTTCATCCTCATAGTTGAACAGTCGGATGTTCTGCGCGTTCTGGAACAGATTGTCCCTGCTGATAGCAATAGACGAAAAATCTTTCCATTCATCTGGATACGCGATTTTCGGTCTGAAGGCTTCCAACTTTTTATAGGCTTCCTCTTTGGTATCTGCACTCATCCAGTCGTTCTGTTCAATGCTCTGACGCAGCGCCGCTCGAAGATTCTCCACCAGTTCATCCATCTGTGCCTTGGCAGATTCGGGAAAGTGACGCTGGACGTAAACTTGTCCGATCGCTTCGCCCAGGCTGCTCAGGGAACCAACCCGCATCACGCCTCGCTCCCAGCGTTCGCGCTGCTCAGGCACGCCATTCAGCACTGTCGAGTAGAAATGGAATGCCTCTTGATTAATCTCTTCCGAGAGTACGCTCGCGCTGTCGACGATAAACCGGTAGGTCATGAAGCTCTTCCATTCTTCCACGGGTCGGGAGGCAACAAGCTCAATGATGGGAGACATGGCGCTTGGGTAGGAAGTGTTGAGATCAGTAAGATTCTCTATGCCTGCCGCGGCGAAGTAGCTGTCCCAGTCAAGGCCGGCATACTCGGCCTTGAAATCCTCATAGGACATCGGATTGTAGGTTAGATCGCGATTACGCCGCTGGGACCTTGGCCAGATATGCTCCGCAACCCGCGTTTCGAGTGCCAGTATCGCTGCTGCTTTAGTGTCGCTGTCTTCAATGCCGGCGAAATCCAGAATCCGGGTGATATGTGCAACATACTCTTCACGAACTTTGATGAATTCTTCGGTGTCTTCAAGGTAATAATCACGATCCGGCAACCCCAGACCACCGACCGACAGGTTGAGCTGATGGCGGTCTGCGTCGGAGCGGTCAGCGCCGATATAAAAGCCGAAAGGGCTGGCGGTATTGTCAATCTGAGCTCGACCGAGGGCGGCGATGAGTTGCTCGCGAGTCTCAATCTGGTCGAGCGTGGTCAGACCCGGCAGCAGGGGACTGATTCCAAGCTCATTCAGGGTTTCGACATCCATGTAGCTCAGATAGTAATCGCTGATCTTCTGCTCGATTGAGCCCATGGCCGGCTCCCTGGAGGACAGATCGTCGATAATGGTGCGAACACGCTGATCGGACCGGTCACTCAGAACCGTAAACGACCCATAGTTGCTGCGGCTGGCCGGCAGCTCAAAACTGTCAAGCCATTTGCCATTGGCGTAGCGGAAAAAGTCATCTCCCGGGCGAATGTCCGGATCCTGATGGCTGAGGTCTACGCCAAAACCGCCAAGTTCGGGTCCGGCATTCTCGGACTCGCCGTCAGCGCCGGCGCTTTGAGGGCCGGCCTCCGGGACGGGCGTGTCTTCAGAGCCGCAGGAAATCAGTAATACACAGAAGATGGTTGCTAATACTTTTACAGGCGATGACATGTTTTCCTCCATTCATCATTTGTCGAGCGAGGCGGAAGTATATCCGAATCCCAGGGAGAGTTGGCCCAAGTGCTCCCCGAACCCCCGCATCGCTGACTGTTCATTGACACTGAGTCATTGACTGTGTCGAAGCGTTCACTTTATCGATGGTCTCGCTTTATTAATGGTCTTTGATAACGATACACTGCCGCCTTACCAGAAGGCGCGGCTACCAGAGTCATACGCAGGTTCAGAGCAGGAGGTTGACCCATGACGCGAATTACCCGCATTTTGGCGGGGCGACCTCCACTGACCGTCAGCGCAATCTGCCCTTTTTCGCGGGAACTGCGGCCGCTTACGGTGTGGATCGCTAGACCGCTCTGTCGATGGTGCCCCGGATCAACGCAGAAACTCTCGACGTGCAGGGCCGTGTCGGCACGCTTGAGGTGTGCAAGGGCGCGACGCTGCTTATTTCGGAGGGCGATGCGCTTGATATGCGTACCAGTCAGGTACTTGGCGCTTTTATTCAGGGCCGGGATATTGATTTGAATGGCACTCAGCAGCAGCTTTATGAGCGCTTTCGCGACAAGTATCAGAATCAGGTTGAATAGGAAGAGCCCCATAGGGGCAGTGTTGTCGTAGCAGTTTGCGACGAGGGAGCGACTCACATGGAAGAATTTTCGACTTTCGTCACCCACCTTGAGTGCAGCGAAACCGGTAAGCATTACCCGGCTGATCAGCTACACGGGCTCTCGGATGCCGGCAAGCCACTGCTGGTCCGCTATGACCTTGACGGACTTGGGAAAGCAGTAACGACGCAGGACCTCAAGGCCCGCCTGCCTGAGTTGTGGCGCTACCGCGAGTTTTTGCCCGTGCGTCATTCGCAAAACGTGGTACGTCTGGGCGAATTGATGACCCCGTTGCTGCCGGCAACCAAAATTCAGCGGGAGTATCAGTGCGGCGAAATCCTGATTAAGGATGAAGGACGTTTACCCACCGGTTCGTTCAAGGCCCGCGGGCTTACCATGGCAGTCTCCATGGCGAAAGAGTTGGGTGTCAGGGTCATGGCCATGCCGACTAATGGCAATGCAGGGGCCGCGCTGGCCGCCTACTGCTCGCGGGCGGATATCGAGACCTATGTGTTCTGTCCTGAAGACACGCCTGCAGTCAACGTTGAAGAAATCGCTTTTCAGGGTGCTAAAACATTTCTTGCTAACGGCTTTATCAACGATTGTGGCCGCATAGTTGGCGAAGGCAAAGACGCTGTTGGCTGGTTCGATGTCTCTACCTTGAAAGAGCCCTATCGAATTGAAGGCAAGAAGACCATGGGTCTGGAGTTGGCTGAACAGCTTGATTGGGAAGTGCCAGATGTAATTTTATACCCCACCGGGGGTGGAACCGGCTTGATTGGGATGTGGAAGGCCTTTAACGAGCTTGAGGCAATCGGTTGGATCGGCTCCAAGCGGCCTCGCATGGTGGCGGTACAGGCTGAGGGTTGTGCGCCGGTCGTGAAGGCCTATGACGAAGGAACCAAACATGCCGACCCGTGGCCCGATGCGCATACCATTGCGGCGGGCATCCGCGTACCGGCCGCGATCGGAGATTTTCTGATTCTCGAAGCCGTTCGCGACAGCGGAGGATTCGCTGTTGCGGTTTCTGACGAGGCCATCCGCGAGGCACACCAGTACTGCGCCCGGACTGAGGGCGTGCTGCTGTGTCCTGAGGGAGCGGCGACTCTGGCAGCGCTCAGACAGGAGCTCGGCACGGGCAGAATCAAAGCAGATGAAAAGGTGGTGCTGTTCAACTGCGCAACGGGTTTGAAGTACCCGATGCCCGCTGACCCTCGTCGAATCGATCTCGGCGAAGCCATTGATTACGACTTCATCCTCTCCGACTGATCAGTTCAGCACCCGTCGCAGCTGCTGGCGGTGGAGAGACGATGTCGCATCAACGTCTACCTGAAGGCGGCACACCCGCTTGGCAATGTAGGTGCCGACGGGTTTTTCCTGGCGGCATACAATCCGGTCCTTGGGCGCCGCGCGCGCATTGTACTGTTCGACTTCAGCGTCAGTGGGCGTGAACTGCCCGCTATCGCCTGCTGGCGGAGATACGGCGCAGGCCTGCCATCCCAGCAGGATTAAAAGAGACATAAACATCCTGATCAAATTTTTCACGGATCAACTTCCTCTGTTGGTGGGCAGCGCTTGCTGCGGCGCAAAATGATAGCGTAACTGGAGCCTGTCCATCTCGACAGGCATGCCGTTCTTCAGGGGCGGTCTCAGTTGCAGCAGTGACATCTGATAGCGGACTTCGTCGTCCAGAGCGCTGTCTTGCGGCGTGAGTTCAAGCACGTCAACATTTCTGAGCCCGAACCCCAGTTTGATAATGCGTCGATTGTCCGTGAGCGCAATGGGTGGTGTCGGCAGCAGGGTGAACTCGACCAGTGCACTGCCTGGCTGCTGCCCGTCGGCGCGGGCGACCTGAGTAGATGGCAGTTGCGCGCCGGGGTAATTGGGGGTCCAGGCCCTGAACTGAATAGGCCCTTCTGCCAGTGCGGCCTCAAGCTCATTCACGCCCGTATACAGGACCGGCTCGGGCAACACCCGGGGCCGGCCAAAGAGCAGATCAAGCCGGTCGGTCGGCACGCCGATCGCACTGAGCTGTCGGCTTACTTCATTGTACAGCGTCACCGCTGCGGTTTCATGACCGAACAGCAGTTCCCAGTCTGCCTGATAGAGCACGGCGAGCGCTGACGCTTCTGTCAGGCTGTCTGCACTGGTGGACAGGATCTGCTGGATGCGGCGCAGTATGTCTCTACCAATCCGATAGCTGATACGCAAGGATTCGCTCTTTGCGAGAGTCCAGCCGTGATATCCCGTCGAGTCTCCTTGCGCAGTGACTTCATTAAGCAACGAGCGGCGTTTGATCAGGGAAACCTGGTAGTAATGCGCCAGAACCACATCATACAGCCAGGGCACCAGCTCAGCGTCTGTCTCCCCAAGAGTGGCCTCAATCGCGCTGATCGCGCGCCAGCTAAGATTCTTGGCCAGAATGAGATACCGGGTGCTGTTGGAATTGTCGGCATCGGCTGATGCCCGATAGAG
Organism: uncultured Pseudohongiella sp.; assembly: GCA_902537815.1. GTDB lineage: Bacteria > Pseudomonadota > Gammaproteobacteria > Pseudomonadales > Pseudohongiellaceae > UBA9145. The sequence continues at coordinate 10,763 of CACBCS010000005.1, forward strand.
CAGCTCACTGAGCTGTTTGGTGCCGCGCAGGTAATCATAGAAATCGCGCAGATAAATTTCGTCGTTGAGCCATTCAAAGTAGCTGAGCTGATCACCGGCCAGCTGCCACTTCTGCTGTGCCAGCAGCGCTTCGATTAGGTGCTCCAGAGCGGCGCGCTGTTGAGGCGCTCGGAGCCCATAATTCACTTTGGCGACCTGCACGGCATCAAGGAAGGTTTTTTCTGCTGCCCGGAAGTCCTTCGCCTCCATGTGCAGAAGGCCACGGGCAATAAGCTGCTCAGAACGCCTTTGCTCATACACGCTGCTATACGGCAGCGAGCTGCCGGTTTCCTGTGCCAGGGCAGGGTAGCTCAGGGCCATAAAAATAAGCAGACGACGCATAGAGACGGTAACGGCTAACGACTTAATTCACAATAGCGGCAATCCCGGTGACCCGCAAACGCCGTTCACGACGGTCGGCGAGTACCGCTATACTCTGCGGACATGAACGCAGACATACCGATGTCTGAAACGCATTTTACATAGATAAGGATCACAGCATGTCTGACGCCGGAATAAACCGGGGGATAGATCTCTATACCTGGGCTACCCCGAATGGCCGTAAAGTCTCCATTATGCTTGAAGAGCTTGCTCTGCCCTATCGGGTGGTGCCTGTGGACATTACCCGTGGCCAACAGCACGCCCCGGAATTTCTGGCGATCAGCCCGAACAATAAGATTCCGGCGATCGTCGATCATGACGAGGGGGCGCAGCTCATGGAATCCGGAGCCATCCTGATGTACCTGGCCTGCAAATCGAGGCGTCTGATGAGTTCAGGCGGGTCCCTTTACTGGCAGCAGCTTGAGTGGCTGATGTTTCAGATGGGCAGCCTCGGGCCAATGCTGGGTCAGACCCACCATTTTGTAAAATTCAATGCAGGAAAGTCGGCCTATGCAGAGGACCGTTATCGGGCAGAGAACCGTCGCCTTTATCAGGTTCTTGATGCCCGGCTCGAAGGCCGTCAATTCATCTGCGGGGAGTACTCGGTCGCTGACATCGCGGCGTGGCCATGGATTTCCCGATTCGAATGGCAGGAGATGGACTTGCGGGGGTTTCCGCACTTGTTGGATTGGTATGTAAGGATTGCGCAGCGACCTGCCGTGCAAAGAGGCTATGCGGTCCCACAGGATTTGCCGGTGCCGATGCCTGACTGAGTGTACCTTTGGGATGCATCAGCCCTGCGCGATTTGCGGATTGCTAAAACAGACCAAACTGACTAAGTTGAGTCGCTCTCTTTCAGTGATTAAGGAGTCACTATGATCAGCTTGAGCAAGACCTTGCCGGTGCTATCCGGTTTGCTGCTGTGTAGCTCAGTGATGGCTGCAGACGGTACCTATGTCGCTCCCCGCAATATGTGGGGCCAGCCCGATTTTCAGGGTGTCTGGAATTTCTCGTCTAACGTGCCCTTTCAGCGCCCCGAACAGTTCGGCCAGCGCGAATTTATGACTGATGATGAGATCGCGGCCATGCGGGCACGGCTGGCGGAGGCTGATGCGGCTTCTGATCAGGCTGTGCCAAGTGCAAATCCAAACAGCCCCGGAGGATACAACGATTTCTGGGTAGAAAGCGCTGGCATTACCGACCGTATCCGCACTTCTCATATTGTTTATCCCGCGGATGGCCGCTTACCCGACCGGGTGGCGGGATCTGCAGTGCAGTTTGGAGGGCTTGGGCCGGATGTGCCGGGTCAGCGGCCGGTGCGCTACACGGTCGGAGGTATTGCCAAGAACGGACCGGAAGATCGCGGCTTGTCAGAGCGCTGCATTGTCGGATTTAACGACGGTCCACCGTTCATGCCCAGCCTCTATAACAACAATGTCCAGATTTTCCAGAACCGCGATCACGCAGTCATTCTTACTGAGATGATTCACAATGCCCGCATTGTGCCACTCGACGACAGGCCTCCCCTGCCAGAGGAGATCGGCCAGTGGAGCGGTGATGGACGAGGCTACTGGGACGGAGATTCGCTGGTCGTGGTCAGCCGTAATTTCAACGGGCTCACGCAGAGTTTCGGCGCATTTGGCACCTCGGATGAAAAAGTCCTCACTGAGCGTTTCACCCGCGTGGATGCGCTGACAGTAGATTATGATTGGAAGTTAGAGGATCCGGCGACCTTCACAGACAGAATTACCGCGATCGTGCCGATGACCAAGGTTGGCGGTCAGCTGTACGAGTACGCCTGCCATGAAGGCAACTATGGCATGGTTAACATACTGCGCGGGCAGCGCATGGAAGAGATCCGCGCGGCGCAGGGATCTGACTGAGAGCAGGTCAGAACGGATTCAGCTCCGGGCGCATTACGGTGGTGTGTCCGGCTCGTCGGCTTGCTGCCATCCGCGCCAGCCCGGGCCTCTGACAATCTGGCCGGGCAGTGCGCCGGTATGTTCCCCGCCGCGGATAACAATTTCTCCATTGACGATGACGTAGGCCATGCCGGTCGAATACTGATGAGGGTCGCTGAAGCTTGCGTGGTCTGACACTGCGGAGGGGTCGAACACCACGATATCGGCAGAATAGCCTTCCGCCAATTCGCCACGGTTCCGGATTTTTAAATTGCTTGCCGGTAGCTTGCTGAGCTTACGAATCGCTTCAGGCAGGGTGATGACCTGCTCATCACGAACGTACTTGCCAAGCACCCGGGCGAAATTGCCGTAGGCGCGCGGATGGGTGTTGCGTTCGAGAAAGACCCCTTCGGCTGCCATTGATTGCGCGTCTGAGGCAAAGCTCACCCAGGGCAGGGCGATGCCCCTGGCGACATTTTCCTCAGACATCATGAAATAGACTACCTGCACACGGCTGCCATCCTCAATTACCAGATCAATGATCGTGTCTGCGTCGGACGTGCCCCGTTCCGCGGCAACCTCGCTGAGCGTCATGTCGGTGTAGCGGCGCAGCTCAGGATTGTTGAATCCGACCAGCAGAGTTCCTTCCGTTCCTGATGCCAGCCAGAGGTTTTCCCACTCATCGGTGGGTTCCGTCATTTCCGCCAACACCCGGGCGCGCAGTTCAGGGTCCAGCAGGCGCTCTCTCCAGGCCGCATAACCGCCTTCCTGTACCCAGGGAGGCACGGCGGCATCAAGGCCGGTAGAGCCGGCGGTATAGGTATACATGTCTCCGGTAATTTGCAGTCCTTCGGCCCGGGCAGCTTCAACTCTAGCAACCGCCTCATCGAACTTGTGCCAGTTCTGTGTCCCCGCCATCTTGAAGTGATAGATTTCAGCAGCGACGCCGCCCTCTCTGGCTATCCGGATCAGCTCGTCAATTGCTTCCAGCAGCCGGTTGCCCTCGCTGCGTAAATGGGAGATGTACATGCCGTCGTACTCGCCTACCACTTTCGCCAGCGCTATTAGCTCTTCGGTCTCGGCATAAAAAGCAGGTGCATAGATCAGCGAAGAGCCGAGGCCCAGGGCGCCATCTTCCATCGCCTGCCTGACCAGTTTCTGCATCCTTTCTAGTTCGCCCGCAGTGGGCGCGCGATTCTCATAACCGATTTCATGCTTGCGTCCGGTGGTCGCCCCAATAAACGAGGCAATATTGGTTGAAATACCCCGATCAATCAGGAATTGCAGGTACTCGTCCAGAGTTGTCCAGCTGACATCTGCTCCACCGAAGCCTCCTGAATCGATGATGTCCTGCCGCATAGTTTTGTTGATTGGCCCCTCTGAATTGCCCTCGCCAAAGACTTCCAGAGTCACGCCCTGACGAATATCGCTCTTGCTGCGTCCGTCAATAGCCAGAGATTCTGTTGCCCAGCTCAACATGTTGATAAAGCCGGGAGCGACCGCATAGCCTGCTGCGTCGATCGTCTGCTTCGCCAAGTCATTAAGTGCACCAATAGCGACGATCCGGTCATTAACGACAGCAATATCTGCCTGAAAGGGCTCGCCTCCGTTGCCATCATAGATCGTGCCGTTTGTGATCAGCAGATCAAAAGTCCGGTATGAGCTGCTGCAGGCTCCGAGCAGTGCAAGCAGCAGGGTTAACAGGATTCGGAGCATGGTTCACTTTTCAGGGGGCAGTGGTTTTTGTCATAAGTCAGCCCCAGTGTACCAGTAGTTAAGTTTCGCATATTGCCGACACGGGCCAATTTTTCTGCTGACTGACACAGATTCGTTGCGCCCCTGTCAGTCATGCGAGCAGCGTGGAGCACTTTGCTTGGCTCAGGGTGCCGGTTTTGTAGTTTCGGGTTGACATCAGGCGTTCTCAAAAATACTGTATATAAATACAGTATTTTTTCATGTCATCATGCCACCAAAACCTCTTCATGAAACGGCTCTGAGCCCGGAGTGCCCTACCGGGCTGCCAGATTATGCTGAATTGCACTGCCTTTCGAATTTCACTTTCTTGCGCGGCGCTTCTTTTCCGGAGGAGTTGGTAGAGCGTGCTGACGAGCTGGGCTACCGGGCGATCGCCATTACTGATGAGTGCTCCCTGTCCGGGGTAGTGCGCGCACACACCGTTGCCAAGGAGAAAGGGACTGAACTGATTATTGGCAGTGAATTCCACCTGGAAGAAGGCTGTCATTTCGTTCTGCTGGCCTGTAACCGGCGCGGTTATGGTGATTTAAGTCATTTGATCAGCTGCGCTCGCCGGGATACCACCAAGGGTAATTACCGTATGGATTACGCAATGGTAGAGCAGCACCTGCCCGGTGACTGTTTGGCGCTGTGGTTACCTGACCTGAACCATGCTCCTGAGCATCTGGCATGTCAGGCTGTATGGCTGCAGCGATTATTCAGTAAGCGCCTGTGGATCGGGGTCGAACTGCTGCTGCGGGGAGATGACCTGAGGAAGTTACGATTTCTACAGCGTCTGGGTGAGCAGTACGAAATACCTTTGTGCGCAACAGGCGGTGTTTACATGCATGTGCCAAGTCGGCGTATTTTGCAGGACACAGTAACCGCGATTCGCTTGCGGCGCGCGATCAGTGAGCTCGGGCTGGAGGGGGAGTGTAATGCTCAGCGCCATCTTCGGAGTCGCGAACAACTGGCCAAGTTGTACCCTCCTGCGCTGCTGGCTGCCACGACGGAAATTGCTGATCGCTGTAAGTTTTCGTTGGACGAGTTGCGCTATGAGTATCCTGAGGAACTGGTACCGCCTGATTACACTGCGCACGGTTGGCTACGTGAACTGACCGAGGCCGGGATCCGGGCACGTTGGCCAGAGGGTGCAACCCCTAAGGTACGCAATCTCATTGAACATGAGCTGATGCTGATCAAGGAGCTCAATTATGAGCACTACTTTCTCACCGTGCATGACCTGGTGGCCTTTGCTCGCAGTGAGGGCATTCTGTGTCAGGGGCGCGGGTCAGCGGCCAATTCGGCTGTGTGTTATTGCCTCGGAATTACTGAAGTGGATCCGGCCCGGGTAGAGGTTCTGTTTGAACGGTTTATCTCCAGAGAACGCAACGAGCCTCCGGATATTGATGTGGATTTTGAGAACGCGCGTCGTGAGGAGGTCATCCAATATATCTACAACAAATATGGAAGAGCCAGGGCGGCATTGGCTGCCACCGTTATTACCTACCGCTCCCGCAGTGCGATTCGGGACGTGGGAAAGGTGCTCGGTCTGGAAGAGTCATTGCTCAATCGTATAGCCAAATCCATCTATTGGTGGGGCTCTTCTCTCGAAGAGCAGCTTTCTGACTCCGGTCTTGATTACAGCGACCGAAAAGTCCGGATGCTGGTGGCGTTGGCCGGTCAGCTGATTGGTTTTCCGCGCCACCTCTCCCAGCACGTAGGCGGGTTTGTCATCAGCCAGGGGTCCCTGACGCATCTGGTCCCTATTGAGAACGCCAGCATGGCAGAGCGGACTGTGATCCAGTGGGAAAAGGATGATCTGGAATCACTGGGGTTGCTTAAGATTGATGTGCTGGCATTGGGAATGCTGACGGCGGTACAAAAATGTTTGCAACTGGTCAGTGATTACAGCCAGCAGCCCCTCACCATGCAGATCATTCCCGCAGAAGATCCTAAGGTCTATGACATGATGTGCGAGGCGGACACTGTCGGAGTATTTCAGATTGAATCGCGGGCTCAGATGAGCATGTTGCCAAGGCTTCGCCCCCGTAATTATCATGATCTGGTTATTCAAATAGCGATTGTGCGACCTGGCCCTATTCAAGGAGATATGGTTCATCCTTATCTGAACCGGCGTAATGGAAAAGAGCTTATCAGTTATCCGAGCGAAGCAGTTAAAGAAGCGCTCGAAAGAACGCTGGGAGTGCCTATATTTCAGGAACAGGTTATGCAGCTGGCTATGGTGGCAGCTGGATTCACCGGTGGAGAAGCAGATCAGCTGCGTCGGGCTATGGCTGCCTGGAAACGAAAGGGAGGTTTAGAGCCTTATCGTAAGAAACTGGTCGACGGCATGCTGGCCCGTGGTTATGAGCCAGATTTTGCAAACAAGCTTTTTAGCCAGATCAAAGGATTCGGCGATTATGGTTTTCCAGAGTCCCATTCAGCCAGCTTTGCCCTCATTGCCTATGTCTCATCCTGGCTTAAGCGCTATCACCCTGCTGCTTTTTGCTGTGCTTTACTCAACAGTCAGCCTATGGGGTTCTATGCGCCAGCGCAGCTGATCAAGGACGCCCAGAGGCATGGTGTCATTATTCTTCCGGTTGATGTTAACCAGAGCCACTATGACAGCACTCTGGAATTTGACAGTAGCTATGTAAAACCGGACTCACCCTGCCATGTCCATACAGAAGCAAAAATACGGATTGGATTGCGAATGGTTAAAGGTCTGTCCCGGGCCGGCGCAGAAGCCATTGTGCAGGCGCGGCAAGGGGGCATGTTCGACACCGTTCAGGATCTGGTCTTCCTGAGCGGAATCAACCGCAAGGATCTTGAGGCTCTGGCGGCAGCTGATGCTTTGCGGCAATTAAGCGGCGATCGTCATTGTGCCTTTTGGCAGGCCAGCGGCATTGAAACTGCAGGCCAGAATGCCAGATCTATCAATGCAGTAGGTCAGATGCTGTTTTTTTCCGATCCAGATTTCGACAGTGATTTTGGTGCTGACGTATTACTGCCTGTAGCCAGTGAAAGCCAGAACATTGCCGGAGACTACAGATCTACCGGCTTTACCCTCCGGCGCCATCCACTTGCGCTGTTCAGATCGCACTTGAATCATTTCGGGGTGCAGCGCGCTGATGAACTTGCGCTGATCGACAATGAAGGCTTTGCCAAGATAAGTGGTCTGGTCACCTGCCGACAGCGCCCGATGACGGCGGCAGGTGTTACCTTTCTGACGCTCGAGGATGAGAGTGGCTTTGTCAATGTGGTGGTATGGCCCTCACTCGGCGAAAAGCGGCGGCCGGTTGTTCGTCAGGCGATGCTCATAGGGGTAGTAGGACACGTTCAGAAGAACGGTGATGTTCTGCACCTTGTAGCCAGGGATCTGATCGATCTCAGTCACTGGTTGGGAGTAATGGATGTCTCATCTCAGGACTTCACATAGCTGGACAACTGCGTTCATCGAAGTTACTTTGTCTCTGTTTCTAAGCATTATGTTTCTAATAATAGCTGCCCTAAAAGCGCTAAGACTCATTTGGAGCATAAAAATCATGTGAGCCCTATGGAGGACTTTATGAAAGTCAAAGTAATAATGATGGCGAGCGCAATGGCCTTACTTTTGGTTGCTTGCTCTAATGATTCTGAGACCACCGCCCCATCGGCGATGACAGATATGAGCATGCAGGCTGGCCCCAGTCTGGAAGACGTCATTAATGATGAGCGGAGGGCGGACAACCGAGGTCGGGATGAGTGGCGTCACCCACTAGATACGCTGTCTTTCTTCGGAATTGAGCCTGAGATGACCATCATTGAGGTTCTACCTGGCAACGGTGGTTGGTATACACAAATTCTGAATCCATTGACAGCTGTACAAGGTCGCATGATTGGAGTGACCTATCCAGATGCGTTGTTTAGTCAAATGTTTCGCACTTGGAATGAGCAGTCTATTGAGAATAATGGCGCGAATATCAGTCAAATGGCTCGCTATCTGAGCGTAGAGGGAGTTGAGCCGTCGCAACCTATCGTAGGTTATACAATCGACAATATTCCAGACTCTGAGAATGGTCAGGCTGATGCGGCTCTATTCTTTCGCGCGATGCATCACCTGTTTCGATTCGATGAGCCGCTTATCGATACAGCTCTGTCGGAAATTTACGATGCTCTCTCTCCTGGTGGTGTAGTCGGTGTGGTTCAGCATCGTGCTCCTGAAGATGCTGACCCAGGGTTCGCTAGCGGTAATAACGGATACGTGAAACAGAGTGATGTGATTGCCGCTTTCGAAAGAGCAGGTTTTACTTTTGAGGAAGCCAGCGAGATTAACTCTAATCCCAATGATCCAGCCGATGGTTTCGTCTGGCGGTTGCCACCTACACGCACTGACAATCCAGAGACGTCGGCAATAGGTGAATCCGACCGCATGACGATCAGGTTTCGCAAACCTTCCTAAAGGTTTTACTGGGCTCTAACGGAAAGCCCTGGCTGCTTGCCAGGGTTCCTTCCTATTGTACTTTTTTGGTGTGCGCTGGTTGTCCCTTATCTTCGGTCAGCGTTTAGGGAAGTGGATGCATACTATATATTTCCGTTTGTTCTAGTATCTTCTGGAGGCTTATGCTGCGCTAATAGTGCATGTGAGTCCGCTCAGGAAAAATAACCGTGCAGGAACCAATTGCGCTTACCTCTACGTTCTCGAAACACCCACAGGCGGCTACCATTTCGATCTCTTGCGATATAGTAATCGCGGAGAATATCTTGGCCTGACCACCAGTAGGTTTCGATACGTTCAGGGCCGCTGATCAAAATAATAGCCTCACGGTGATATAGTTTACTGCCTTTTAGAGTTAGTTGAATGGGAGCATCCAGAAGCCAGAATGGGCGTGGGTTATTCGCTACTCCAGCAACTGACATTTCTGCCTTTTTGTCTTTGTAGTTCAGCTGTTGAGTGGCATATTCCGGGCAATGTTCAGCAACCGTATTGATGCTCTTTAGCGCATCATCGCCGAGGCGTGCATGCAGTTGCTCAATGAACTGATCGAGGTTCTTGCTGTTAATTTTTGATCCGTGCTCTATCTGCTCTTCTGTTACCAGGGCTTCACTGTCGCTCAGAAATGCATCGAACTGCTTGACCTCGAGTTTTAAACCGACAACAGGGGCAGGTACAGTAAGTTGGGCAAAATGGGTCTCTATCAGTAATAGAAGGTGATCACGGTGTCGAGTAGCCTGTCTCAGACCTATGTCAATTTCGGTGCGGCTGCGCTTTTCATGGATCATAGACAGCCGCAGGCGGCTGGTACTTAAATCTCTCTGTATCAGGAAATCGCGAAGTTTTATCAGTATTTCATCAATGATCGGCAGCAGGTAATGCAGATTCTCAACTTCATAAGGAAGGTCATAGGAAGCTGAAAATTCAGGTGAGGGTATATAGTTTCGGGTGGGCTCAGGACTTTTGCCTACTGCCTTGCTGAGTGAATTGACAAAATTACTCCCAAACCGTTTATGCAGGCCTTCAGTCGGCAAGCGCCAGATGTCCCTTATTTTTCTGACTCCCATGCTGTGCAAACGCCGGCGCTGCTCCTTCTGCAGATCAAGTACATCAACAGATAGCTTTCCAAGGGCAGAGCGCAGGTTTTCTTTCTGATAGACCAGGGCATTATGTCCTGAACGCGCCAGCAATAAACTGCCGCTGACTGTTGGGCTGGCTGCGTAGAGAAAGCTGTCTCCCAGAGATCTGGTTTGCAGTGCGGGCACAATCAGGCTCTGAAGCTTGCTGTGGATATTGTCTATACCGCCAAAATATCTGAGACTGCTGCGAATTTCGCAGACCAGTGCTTGAGAGTGGAAGCTTACGGTAGCACTGACGTTTTCCGCCAGACCTGCTAACTCAGTGAGAATCTGTGTCTGCTGTGATTCGCTGAGTTCGCTTAGCTGCGGAAAATAGAGTGCATACCAGAGGCTTTGCCGTATGGATCGGGATTTCGTAGGGTTTTTATTGCTTTCGCCATTGGGACAGTGCTGCTTATCAGGCTCGCAGCGGTTAGCCAGGGGCAGTTTGAGCACGCCTGATTTACGCGACCCGGCGGTAGCCGCGGGTTTTTGCGCCGAATTATCCGGATCCTCCATGATTTTCTCTGCGGACTCAGGCTGACAGTGACTCCGGGTAGAGACTGAACTGAGCACTTAATGGCCTGAAATTGCCACGGGCCTTGATGACGGTCACTTCGGCTCGAGAAAAATCGCGATTACCAGTGGCAGAAGCCTTTATTTGCAATCGTAATGACGAAGGTGAGTACTTACTATCATTGCGCTTGAACAGGATCGCCAGCGTGTCGCCAGCTTCAGCTGCAAGCTGCAGACGGCGTAGCACTTTGCCCGGTAGCCAGTTCTGCCAGGCCAGCACCAGCCCGCAGTTTTCCGTTTGCATTGCCTTTTCCATACTCCATAGCGCGTCTTTACAGGGCGTGTCTTGCTTCACGATAAGGATCTGGTCGACATCGATTCCCGCTTGAGTCAGAGCAGGCGCATTAAGCAGATAAGGCGGGGCCACCCAGAGAATCCATTTTCCCTGCTTGATGACCGACTGCATCAGAGGGATGAGCAGCTGCAGCTCTCCCATACCCGAGTGTCGCGCAATTACTTCGACCAGGCCGCTGCGAGGCCAGCCTCGGCCCGGCAGAATATCGTCCAGTTCACGATACCCCGTGGCGACACCGTGAAAGCCCTGGCCAGCCATATCGCAGCCACGCCAGAGGTTTGGGTTGCTGTGCAGCAGTTTATTGACTCTTGTCCGGGGGGTTCCCCTGCTGTTGCAGGCGATATCGTTGAATGCCTTGCCAATATTGGCCTCTGGCTGAGTGACAGAATCTCTGAGAATAGCCATTTTTAAATCCACACTGTTTATACTGTATTTTTATACAGTATAAAACCAGTGCATTTTTGATCGCAACTCTTTTTGTGTATTTAAGTATTTTTTTACATATTGACAGTAATCAATTGTTTTTAATTATATTTTTCTAAAGACTCTCGGTAATAAGCCGTTAAGTCCCTGTATGATGAATTTGCCGGCAGTCATAAGGCTCTCATCAGTTAAAACGGCAGTTCTATCTGAAATCAGTACCGGAGAGTACCGATGAATAAGAAACCGGACATGGTATTCGTAGTTTTCACAGTCTTCGTGATGAGTGTGCTTGCCAGCAGCGTTGCCCAAAGCGCCCTGCTCTAGCACAGCCGCACCGACAGACACAGATTTACGCTAACCAGAAAGGGCAGAGACGCCAGGGGTAGGTAGAGAAGTGCTCTATGAACCGCCCTACGCAGTATCGGGGCGGTATATTTTCTCTGCGGTTACGACCGCGTCCAGTCTTACATCCCAGCCTTCGGTGGGGAGCCCATCAGCTAACTGGCACTCATGTGCCAGCCCGATCAGCAGAGGCTGACTGCTGCGATTGAAAACCTTAAAACTGAACGTTCGGTCATAAAACCCCTTGCCCATACCGAGGCGATAGCACTCCCGATCAAATGCCACCAGTGGCACCAGAACCAGATCAAAACCGGTCGGTGAGACCTCGGTAGCGGGCGCCGGCGGCTCCGCTATGCCCCATTGATTCTCAATCAGCTTCGTTGCGCTGTCATAGGGTGCGAAGCTGAGCAATTGTTCATCGCGTTGGTTAACAACTGGCAGAAAGCAGGTTTTACCTTCAGTCAGAGCTTGTGACAGCAGGGGTTGGGGGTCGATTTCGCCATCAACGGCGAGGTAAAACGCGATCTTCGTGGCGGACTGATAAAAATCCTGAGCGGTAACTAAGAAGGAAAGGGTTGCCGCTGCGGCTGCTTGCTCCTCTTCACTCAAACGCTTGCGAGCCGTCCGATGCAACTCACGCAGGGTATGACGTTCGTTCTTATCCATCATCGATTGAGGTCAGTCTGGCGAAGGTCATATCAAGCCCCCCGGAACACCGCTACCAAAGTTGCCCTGAACCGAAAGGTTCAGGTGGTGGCTCCCGCGATGCATAAGGCTTTCCGGCTTGCGGACTTGCACAACAACATCTAACGAGTTGCCTCCGGGTATTACAATATCGGCTCAAGAACACTTTTGACTGGCAAATGTTCTAGGGAACTCTCACAGGTATTATAGCTTGGGCTGCGGGGGCAGGGAAAGCGCCTGACTGGCAGGAATCGTAATTGCGTCAATGGGGAAGGTCGGTGTCAGTCAGGGCCGGGGGCACTCGCTCGCAGCTGAGATCGCACTCTTGGCTGACCATGCTAGAACTCAAGCTGTCTTGATGAGGCTAAAGCCAGATCGATTTTTTCCTCGAGAGATTGCACCTGCTCTGAAGTAGTCTGGCGGGTCTCGTTAATCAGCCGGTTTTTTCGCAGCATGTCATGGGTGATGTTCAGCGCTGCCATTACCGCGATCTTCTCAGCACCGTGGATGTTGCCGCGACCCTTAATTTTCCGCATGCTCTCGTCAAGATAGCGAGCAGACTTGATAAGTGCCTCCTGATCGGAAGGAGGGCAGTTGACCTGATACTCCTTATCCAGGATAGTCACTTGAATCGCGGTGCTTTGCTCACTCATATTCTCTCGCCTAAATAACTCTGCTTTGCAGGCCGTCTCAGGAATTGTCCATGGACTTCAGTCGGTCAAGTACCGACTGCAATTTGGTCTTGGCAAGCTGATTCTTTTCCATCAATTGCTGACGCTCATGCTGCAGGTTCGACTTATCGGCTTTAAGGGCCTGGTTTTCACGCTTCATTTCAGCGCACAGATCAATCAGATCATCCACTTTGCCGCTGAGGGTGTTAAAACTTTCTTCGCTCATACCGTAGTCAGTTGTTTTTGCTGGGGAACCGGACAAATCGCGCGGGCACCGGCTCGTCGAAATGGATTAAATTCATGCCTTCGCAACGCTCTACCAGCGTTTGTTTAGGCACCACATGAACTATAGAGCTGAGGTGTTTTCGGGTCAATGAAAGAGTGAAAAAAATGGGGCTTGGTTCCCGTCAGCCGGCCCGATATGCTTGCACAGCGGCAATCCGGCTCATCATTCTGATGAGCATATTCGGTCTGAGGATCCGTCAACCAACACAGGAGTCTTGTAGTCCCCATGGCAGGTAATTCCAACCCCTATAAAGAAATGAGAACCCGGCGCAAGGAGTTAATGGCGCAAATGGAGCCCAACAGTATCGCCCTGGTTCCCTCTGCCCCGCCGAGCTTCCGGAATAACGATGCGGAGTATTTATACCGCCAGAACAGTGACTTTTATTACCTGACCGGCTTTGCTGAAGAGCACGCTCTGCTGGCGCTGATCCCCGGCCGCAAGCAGGGAGAAGTGGTTCTGTTCTGCCAGGAAAAAAATAAGGAAAGGGAATTGTGGACGGGCATCCTGATGGGTCCGGATGCAGCCATTCAGAGTCTTGCGATTGATGATGCCTATCCGATTGCGGATATTGATGACATTCTACCGGGTCTGATCGAGGGCAGAGACCGCGTCTACTACTCCATGGGGAAGGACGACAAGTTCGATGACCAGGTCATGGAATGGGTGAAGACGATTCGCCAGAAGGCGAAAATGGGTGCGCATCCACCGGGAGAGTTTTTGATGCTTGACCACCTGCTGCATGAACTGAGGTTGTTCAAGAGTGCTGCCGAGATCAAACTTATGGAGCGGGCCGCTAAAATTTCAGCGGAGGGGCATCGACGGGCCATGGCTTTCTGCCGACCCGGTGTGCATGAATATGAGCTCGAGGCAGAACTGCTCTATGCTTTTACCCGCAACGGCAGTCGTGCGCCTGCCTACAGTTCAATCGTGGCAGCTGGGAACAACGCCTGCATTCTCCACTACAACACCAACAATGCGGCAATCGAAGAGGGAGATCTCGTTCTTGTTGATGCGGGCTGTGAATACGAATACTACGCGTCTGATATCACCCGCACCTTTCCGGCCAGCGGTAAATTCAGCGATGAACAGAAAGCGATCTATGAAATCGTACTTAAGGCTCAGGAAGCTGCAATTGAGGAAATCAAACCCGGTGCGCTGTGGGATGCACCCCATAACGCATCGGTGAAAGTGATCACGCAAGGCCTGATTAAGCTCGGTTTATTGCAGGGCAAGCTGTCACAGCTGATCAAAACCGAGGCCTACAAAGCGTTCTATATGCATCGTGTAGGCCACTGGATAGGTATGGATGTTCACGACGTTGGCGATTACAAAATCGACGGAACCTGGCGCTTGCTGGAGGCAGGCATGGTGACCACAATCGAGCCGGGAATTTATATTGCCCCTGACAATACCGATGTGCCTGAACAATGGCGCGGGATCGGCGTGCGTATCGAAGATGATGTGTTGGTGACCAAGTCGGGGTATCGAATCCTCAGTAAAGGGGTGCCCAAAACCGTTTCAGAAATTGAAGCATTCATGTCTGAGACGACACACTAGCCATGCAGGCCCAGACCTTAGCAGCCCAGTATGATGTCGTTGTTGTTGGCGGAGGCCTCGTTGGCGCCAGTTTTGCATTGAACCTGGCTCAACAAACCAAAGACAGCGGCTACAGCATCTTGGTGGCTGAAGCCGTCGACAGCACGAATTTTGATCAGCAACCGAGCTTTGATTCGCGTTCCACCGCGCTGTCTTTCGGAAGCAGACAGATTTTCGAGACCATGAAGCTGTGGTCGGCGATTGCCCCGCTTGTTGAGTCGATTGTTGAGATTCAGGTCAGTGATCGTGGACATTTTGGTCGGACAACGCTCAGCAGTGCAGAGCAGGGCGTTGAGGCCCTGGGCTACGTGATCGAAAACAGGGAACTGGGCGGCGTCTTGAGCGAGGCCATGCAGGCGTCGTCCGGGGTCAGCCTGCTGGCACCAGCCCAAATCACTCAGATAAAACCCTGTCAGTCTGGGATGGAGTTAACGGTTGCGCGCGATGAGCAATTGACCCGGCTCTCTGCCAAGCTGGTTGTGTTAGCTGAAGGTGGCAGATCTTCTATTTGCAAAAGTCTTGGAATCGACCAGGCCCAAACCGATTATGGCCAGCATGCGGTCATTACCAATGTCGCGTTTGAGATGCCCCATTCGGGGGTTGCCTTCGAGCGTTTTACCGAGTCTGGTCCGCTTGCGGTTCTGCCGCTTTCAGACTTTCAGGAGTCAAACCGGGGTTCGCTCGTCTGGACTGTCTCGGAATCTTCCCGGGAAGAGCTTCTCAGCTGTGACGAAGAGATCTTTCGGTCGAGGCTGACGCAGTACTTCGGAGAACGACTGGGCAGAATTCTGCAAATCGGTCAGCGCGTTGCCTATCCGCTGTCTTTGACGCTGGCCAGGGAGCAGATCAGGCCGGGGCTGGTCCTGTTGGGCAATGTGGCGCACACCTTACATCCGGTGGCGGGGCAAGGTCTGAACCTTGCCCTGCGCGACTCTGCGGCCCTTGTTCGTCAGCTGGTCATCGCAAAAGCGCAGGGCGTCAGCCCAGGCGAGATGAAGATTCTGCAGGCCTATCTGGAATTGCAAAATCAGGATCAGTTCGAGTCAGTGCTGTTTACCGACCAAACGGTGAAACTGTTTTCGAACGATCAATGGGCTCAGAGGGCGATCCGCAAACTGGGGTTGCTGGGCCTGGAGCTCGTGCCATCTGTGCGCAGCAGGTTCGCTCAAAGCGCTATGGGGCTGAAGCCCTGACTGGCGTTTCCCTCGTCGAAAGCCTTAATTTTGCGTTAGCAAGCCGCGGATGTTCTCGATACGTTTTCTGTTGGCACCGAGGTCGGTGTAGCCCAGCCTGGACGCCGAACGCACGTGGATAACGCCTGCTGTCGAATCCTCAAGAAACTCCACGTCGTCAACGTAGCGCATCAGGCGTGAGGTAAATTCGGCGTAGAGATAGCCGTCTCCTGATTCCACAATATTGGCCTCATCGAGTCCGAGCAGCACCTGTTCGACCTGGCGCAGGCTTGCTTGCAAGGGCTGGATTCCGTGTTCAGCGTCAGATTCGAAACTGGAGACGCAGTTAGGCGACTTCGGGCACGCAGTCAGACGACCATTCTGCACGCCGATGTTTTGCGGCGGCTCTCCGGCACAGGCTGTCAGGAAAGGAATGAGTGAAAATAAGGATTTTTTCATGTTAACTCGGCGCCTTTGAGTCGCTGCGCCAAGGAGTCAGCGAATATGCATGTATTCAAGGTCGGGACTACTGGACAACGGTCATTCCGAGCCATTCCGCAATCAGGGCAGGTTTGTCTTCGCCTTCGATTTCCACCGTGACTGCGTGTTTGAGTAACCACTGATTGGGGTTTTTCTCCTCGGCGCTCAAAAGTTGAAACCGCCCTCTGACTTTGTTGTTGACCTTGACCGGGTTGATAAAGCGTAGCTTGTCGAAGCCGTAGTTAATGCCCATCACCGCATTCGCAAGTTTCGTGCTGCCTTCGTAGCCCATCTCAACCATCAGGGACATCGTCAGAAAGCCATGGGCGATTGTCGTTCCGAAAGGTGTTTGCGCCGCCCGTTCCGGATCAACATGGATGTACTGATGGTCTCCGGTCGCTTCGGCGAACTGATTGATTCTTTCTTGATCGATCAGCATCCAGTCAGAAACACCGACTTCTTTGCCGATGTAGTCGTTCAACTGATCAGTGGTCAGGGTGAGTGGCATGGCTATCTCCTCGATACGCGTGCGGGGCAAGCCTTCAGTTTATCAGCATTCACTTTGAGTTCCTATTTGCCGGCGGGCAAGGGTGCCCGGTCAGTGGACTGCTGCGTGCGAGGCAATACGGTCTGTCGGATTGAATCAGCGGGGCATGCAAGCTCGTTGGTGAGCCCCTATAATGAGGCGATGAATCAGGAGCGCGAGTTTGACATTGTGATTGCCGGCGGCGGCATGGTAGGCACCAGCCTGGCCAGACTTCTGGCTGACCTCGGCACGGGAGGCAGGCCGTGTCGGATTGCGCTGCTGGACCGGGTCGCGTTTGAACCAGACAAGACGTTATTCCACGCGCAACCGGAGCGCTATGATCCCAGAGTCAGCGCACTGACGCAGGCCTCGAAAGCGCTGTTCAGCGAACTGGGAATCTGGCGCCATATTGCCGACATGCGGCAATGCCCCTATGACAACATGCAGGTTTGGGATGCCGAGGGGACCGGTTCGATTCAGTTTCGGGCTCATGAAGTCCATCAATCCGACCTCGGTTCTATAGTCGAGAATTCGGTCATCTCATCGGCCCTGCATCAGGGGCTGAGCGAACAGAGCAACCTGACCTACTTTGCGCCTTTCAATCTGACCTCCGTGAAGCGTGATGAATCGGATACCCTGCTAATCGGTTCAGAAGATGGCAGCGCCGTCCGGGCAAAGTTACTGGTTGCTGCGGACGGCGCAAATTCAAGAATTCGTCAGCTGGCGGGATTTGCGACCCGTGAATGGGACTACGGACATGACGCCATCGTCACTACAGTGGAAACTGAAAGACCACACCGTGCAACTGCCTGGCAGCGTTTTATCCATACCGGACCGCTGGCATTCCTGCCGCTGGCGGGAGACGGGGAGCAGCGTCATTGTTCGATCGTCTGGTCGGTGGTGACCAACGAGGCCGAACGTTTGATGGGCCTGTCAGAGGCGCAATTTAACGACGCGCTAACGCATGCCTTTGAATCTAAACTGGGTGCCGTCAGGAGCTCTGATAAGCGCTTTCGGGTGCCCCTGCGGCAGCGTCACGCAACGGAATATTTTCACGACGGAATTGTTCTGGTCGGCGATTCCGCCCATTCAATACATCCCCTTGCCGGCCAGGGCGTAAATCTGGGGTTTCTGGATGTCATTGCCCTCAGCGAGGAGCTCCACGCAGGTCTCAATGCCGGTCGTCAGGTGAGCGATTCGCGCATTCTTGAGCGCTATCAGCGCCGGCGCAAGCCTCATAACCTCCGGATGATGTGGGTGATGGAGGGGTTCAAACATCTGTTTGCCGGCCGCACGCCCGCCACGGTCTGGCTTCGCAATTTCGGATTGACTCAGGTCGACGGTGCTGGCCCGCTGAAAAATCTGATCGTGCGACACGCGATGGGCATGGAGTAACTCACAGCGGACCAGTCAACCTGTGGCGGTGGGCCACAGTGGTCGCTGTATCCCATATCGCCCGGTGTGTTGAAGATGTTCCGGTTGCCAAACCAGACGGTATGTCTGACACCGGCCTCCTCTAAGTTCTGATTTCTGTTTCCAGTGTGCGCTTCTGGCCTGCTTTCAAAGGTTAGTGTCCAAATACTTCACAGGCCAGTAAAAGCGCGGCTTCTGCTCAGAACGCGATGTTTAGAAAAGCGAAAAAACCCTTATATTAGAATTTCTTATGAAGATTCCTTAAAGTCAGTCGATACAATTTCTGTGCAAATATCAACAGCAACTTTTGAGGGCGAATCGGGCAGTCTGGAGCAGTATAGGGATATGATTAAGGATAAGAACAGGACAGGGAGCTTCCCATTCAATCTGGATCTCAGCAATCTGGACACCGGGAGTATTACGAACATACTCAATGACATCGAACAGCACCTTCCCCTGATGGAGAGTGAGGGAGACCTGTGCCAGCTGCTCAAGGTGAAAGCTTTTTTCGAGGATGAACTCAAGGTATCGCACAGACTGCACTGACAGGCCGCTTTACCCGCGGGCTCCGCGAGATGCTGTTGCGCAGGCGGAGTGCTGACGCACCAGGCCTTATTCCATAGGTAAAGTCCGACGCCTTGTCGGTGTCTGCTTTCTACCAGTGACTCAGTCAATCAAAGTTGGTCAAAGTTGATCAAAACGTTGGTCGAAATCCGGTCACGCCGGCCACCGGACCGCCTGCATTCCGGTTTTAATTATTCCGATGATAAGTGCCATATGCCTTTTCATGTCACCGGCCTTAACGGCCTGAGGCCGCTGGGCGGGCGGGAAGGGTTCAGCATCAGGTTCTCTTAATTCAGCGTCGGCACTGCCCGGGCCCGATGTAGCGCTCTTGCTGTGCTAGAATCTGTCTGGCGTTTAGGCGCGTAAATCACGGTTGGTGCAACAGAATTTTCTGACGATAGACCGTTTCACGAGTTCCAAAAACCTCAACCTGTTCGAAAGCATTTTGGCAAGCACTCAGTCAACGACTCCTACCGTGCCGGATAAGCGAAACGCCGAACCGAATTCGGTGCGCAAGTTTCTGTCTGTATTTCAATACAGTCAGCTGGCGATGAAAATCGTGTGGAATACCAGCGCGCCGCTGACGCTGGCGATGGCTGCAGGTACCCTGCTGTCCGGCGTTTTGCCGGCGATGATTGCCTCGGTCGGAGGCATGTTTGTGGACGCCGTGTCGCAGGCAATCCAGTCGACCGGTGATGCAGCCGATCTCGCTCGCAGGCAGGTGCTGTTTTACGTGTTGCTGGAAGCAGGCCTCGTCATCATCATGACCGGTGCGCAAAGACTGAACTCGGTCTGCCAGTCCATATTGAGAGTTCTCCTGGGCAACAGAATTAATGTGATGATTCTGGAAAAAGCCCTGACTCTCGAACTGGCCCACTTTGAAGACGCTGAGTATTACGACAAACTGGTCCGGGCCCGACGGGAGGCCTCGAGCAGGCCGCTCAGTCTGGTCGTTAAAACATTCGATCTGATCCGAGACAGCATTGCCCTGCTGACCATTGGTATCTGGCTGTTTCAATTCTCGCCTTACGCAGTTTTGTTGCTCGGATTTGCCGGGATTCCCGCTTTTATCGCGGAGGCCAAATTTTCCGGAGAGGCATTTCGTATCCACCGTCGACGGTCTGCTGAAAGGCGCATGCAGATTTACCTGGAAATGGTGCTGACCCGTGAAGACGGTGTCAAAGAGGTCAAACTGTTGCAGCTGGGTCGTCTGTTTCTCAAGCGCTATGTTGATATTTTTCTGAACATCTACAAAGAAGACCGAAATCTGGTTCTCAGACGCGGCGTCTGGGGGTACCTGTTGGGCTTACTGGCCAGTGGTGCGTTTTACTTTGCTTACGGTTGGGTTGGCTTTGCCGCGATCGCTGGCTTCATCACTATTGGACAGATGACCATGTACGTCGCCCAGTTCCGACTCGGCCAGAATGCAGTAACCAGCAGCCTGACTTCAGTCAACGGGATGTATGAAGACAATTTATATCTGTCCAATCTGACTGAGTATCTCGACCATAAGGTGCCCGAAACATCCGGTGACCAGCTGGCAGGGCCGGACCCTTCTGACGGCATTCGTTTCAACAATGTCAGCTTCTGCTATCCGGGCAGTAATACCCCCGCGCTCTCCCGGATCAATCTCCACATCAAGCCAGGAGAAAGTCTCGCGATTGTGGGTGAAAACGGCAGTGGCAAAACGACGTTGATTAAATTGCTGACCAGGCTCTACCAGCCGACAGAGGGTGAAATTCTGCTTGAGGGATTGGCGCTCAACGCATGGGATATTGATGCGCTGCGCAGAAAAATCGGCGTTATATTTCAGGACTTCGCGCGGTATCAGCTGATGGTTGGTGAGAACATCGGGATTGGCGACGTTGATCAACTCGATCAGGGCTCACTGATTGAAGACGCTGCAGAAAAAGGAATGGCCAATGGGTTCATCAAGGATCTGCCTGAAGGATATCAAACGCAACTGGGAACCTGGTTTAAGAACGGAAAGGAACTCAGCGGTGGCCAGTGGCAAAAGGTTGCGCTGTCGCGAGCATTCATGCGCAGCAAGGCTGACGTGCTGATTCTGGACGAGCCCACAGCGGCAATTGACGCGAGGGCGGAGGCGGAAATTTTCTCACACTTTCGCGACCTGACTTTGAATAAAATCTCCATCATCATATCTCACCGATTTTCTACTGTGCGCATGGCTGATCATATTATTGTTCTTGAGAAAGCCAGCATTCAGGAAGAGGGTAGCCATGAATCGTTACTGGCGAGTGATGGTCAATATGCCATGCTGTTCAAGCTTCAGGCTCAGGGCTACCAGTAGCCGGCCCCAGCGGATCGTATAGGCTCTGTTGGAACCCTTGATCACCTGTTTTCTTATCGGAGTGTTCGCCTCCTTCCTTGGCACGCTGCCGCTTGGTCCGCACAATCTGGCGGTGATCAAAACGCCGGTCGATCAACACGCCAGAGCGGGTCTCGAATTCGCGATTGCGGCTTCCCTGATAGAAATCTTGCAGGCAGTCCTTGCGCTCTGGTTCAGGGCGTTCATCAGCAGTTCCTGGCAAGCCAATCCCGCTTTTGAGATGCTACTTGCTTCGGTGTTCATACTGCTGGGCGCAGCTTTCTGGCTGCGACGGCCGGCAATTCCAACAGAATCAGGCAACGCTTCGAGAGGATCGCCGGTTGCCGGGGGATTGCTGATTGCGCTGCTGAACCCCCAGGCAGTGCCCTACTGGATTCTTGCTACGTCCGTGATTTCTCAAACGCTGGGGGATCAATTCCTTGACAGCGCTCTGGTCATGTTCCTGAGCGGTGTGGCGCTTTGCAAGTTTGCCGCACTGTGTGGATTTGTCATGGCAAGTCACTTGCTCAAAGCGCGCCTGCAACAAAGCGGGGTGGCCATCAATCGTCTGGTCGGGATCGTATTGCTGGCCATTGGCATACTCCAGTGGATCAGACTCACCTCGCTCTGATTCAGGGCTTTCTTGTACTTCTCTGGGTAAGTCCGCTAGATTAGCGGCTCAAGAAGCATCGTCTCAGGCTGGTCAGAGGAGATATGCCAGACAATTTGCAGCCCCGGAACAGGCCTGATCCCGATCTCATTTCGCCGCGGATTCTTTCGCATCAGGCGGCAGCGGCAAAAGCCTTACGTCGCGCGCGTTCGCGGATGATGGTCTGTTTCTGGACCCTTCCACTCTATATGCTGGCAATCTGGATGCTTCTCACCAATCGGCGGGAGACTGACGCGATCATGTTCGTTTATATGGGCGTGTGGGCGGGGTTTGCTCTGGATATGGCGCGGCGGCGCTGCCCCCTGTGTAAAAAGCAATTCTATGTAAAGCATGTATTGATGAATCTTCGAGCGAGGCGCTGTGTACACTGCGGCTTCGACTCACACAGTGTGGCCGAGGCAGCGGGCAAGGACGGCGTTACGCAGTAGCGGTGAACAGTCTCCACAATTCCCTGACGCGTGGAGGCTGACCGGTTCGCAAGACACCCAGCCGGAAAATTTTGCCGGACAGCCAAAGCGTCAGGACAATACTCACGAGCAGCAAGGCCGCTGTGCCCACCACATCCACTGCGGGCGGGTTTGCTGCAGCGCGATTCATCATCAGATATGGCGTGAAGAGTGGAAACCAAGAAAGGGCTCTGACCAGGCCGTTATTCGGGTCTATGACAACGAAGGCCATCATCGCCAGGGGCACGATTTGAATCACGATCATTGGAGTCATCATGGCCTGGGCTTCTTTTAAAGTGTTGCACAGACTGCCAACCGCAAGAAAAAGCCCGGAGTAAAGCGCATAGCCCGAGAAGCAATAGTACAAGAACCATGGAATCAGATCGGAGCCTAGGATGACTTCCAGCACTTCACCGATCAGATCAGTCTGAGCACTGTCGTACATCACAATAAACACGAAGAATGACAGCAACCATGTGCCGATCGGGATGCTGAGACTGATATTGTCTATGGCTTTGAAATCACCATAGTTTTTACCACTCGGCCAAGATCCAGAACAGATTCAGTTATCAGGGTGAACCGCAGAGATAAGCAAGGGGTCAGAAACCGAGTATCTCAGATTTGCTGCGGTACAGAAACCCGACAGGTTGACAGTGCGGGCAGGTGCATCTGACCTGCCCGCATATATCCCTATGCGTTCAGAAAACCGTCGATTTGCTGCGCAACCTTTCGGCCTTCATCGATGGCGCGCACTACCAGTGATTGACCGCGGCGACAGTCGCCGGCGGCAAAGACCTTCGGATGCGTTGTCTGAAACTCGCCGCTTTCAGTCTTGTAGTTGGAGCGCGGGTCCAGCTCGAGCCCCAGCGCGTCGCTGATGTAGGGCTCAGGCCCGAGAAAGCCCATGGACAACAAGACAAGATCGGCGGGCCAGAATTTTTCGGTATCCGGGACCTCCTGAAAATTCTGGTCGACCTCAACAGTGTTAATGCCCAGCAGTTTGCCGTTTTCGTCACGCACGAATGCCTTGCCGGAAACGGAGTAGACCCGGGGGTCACTGCCGTATTTTGCGGCCGCTTCTTCATGGCCGTAATCAACCCTGAAAACCAGCGGCCAGGTTGGCCACGGGTTGGTGTCGGAACGGTCTTCGGGTGGTCTTGGCATGATCTCAAAGTTAACCAGCGAGGCGCAGCCGTGACGCAGAGATGTGCCTATGCAGTCTGTTCCGGTATCTCCACCGCCAATGACGATCACGTTTTTGTCTTTGGCACTGATGTATTTTTCGTCCTGCAGCTCAGAATCAAGCAGGCTTTTGGTATTCTGCAGCAGGAATTCCATCGCGAAGTGCACACCATCTCCCTCGCGATTATCGATCTGCAGATCTCGCGGGGTTGTGGCGCCGGTGGCAAGCAGCAACGCATCGTTGTCGTCAAGCAGTTGCTCGAGACTGACACCGTTGTCGCTGGATCCGCCGACGTCCGCGTTAACGACAAAATGGATGCCTTCTTCACGCAGCAGATCAACTCGCCGGTCAACGACTGATTTTTCCAGCTTCATGTTGGGTATTCCGTACATCAACAGCCCACCGATACGGTCGTCCCGCTCATAGACAGTCACTTCATGGCCTGCCTGATTCAGTTGGGCAGCGGCAGCCAGCCCAGCAGGACCAGAGCCCACGACAGCGACCGTCTTGCCGCTGCGGCTGCTAGGTGGACTGGCTTTAACCCAGCCCTCCTCAAAGCCTTTGTCGGCGATAGCGCATTCGATGTTCTTGATAGTGACCGGCGGTTCATGGATGCCCAGTACGCAGGCACCTTCACAGGGCGCAGGACAGACCCGACCGGTAAACTCCGGGAAGTTGTTTGTTTTGTGCAGTCGATCTAGTGCTTCCTTCCAGCGATTGTTGTAAACCAGATCGTTCCACTCAGGGATCAGATTGTAGACAGGACATCCATCACCGGATTGACAGAACGGTACTCCGCAGTCCATGCAGCGGGCGCCCTGAGTGGTCAAATGCTCTACCCGATGGTCGGTGTAGATTTCCTTGAAATCTAACTGCCTGTCCATCGCATCGCGATACGGCGCGGTTTCTCGTTCAAATTCCTTAAATCCGGTTGGCTTGCCCATGTAGTGCTGTGCTTCCTAAGTCGTGCGCTTCTGTTATTTGCCTGTCTGCAGCCGAGTTCTTGCTTACGCGGCCGTTGCCGCCCGTTCTGCCAATACGCGCTTGTAGTCGGTCGGCATAACTTTGACGAATTTATGCAGGCTGTCTTCCCAGTTTTCCAGCACGGCCCGCGCCACGCTGGAGTCAGTGTAATTCGCGTGATTTTCAATCAACCTCTTCAGTTCGAGGATGTCACTGGCGGCAGATAGGGTTTCCAGTTCAAAGGTTTCAGAGTTACACAATTTGCTGAACTCTCCTTCCGGATCCCAGACGTAGGCGATACCGCCGCTCATGCCGGCGCCGAAATTGCGACCAGTCTGACCAAGAACCACGACGCAGCCACCGGTCATGTATTCACAGCCGTGGTCGCCAATGCCTTCGACAACCGCACTGGCACCGGAGTTGCGCACGGCGAATCGCTCCGCCGCTATGCCCCGGATATACGCTTCACCACCGGTTGCGCCATACAGAATGACATTGCCCGCAATAATGTTTTCTTCCGCTTTAAAGGTGCTTTCTACCGGTGGATACAGGATGATCTTGCCGCCGGACAACCCTTTACCGAGGTAGTCATTGGCATCACCTTCTACGGTAAGCGTGATGCCTTTCGCCAGCCATGCCCCCAGGCTCTGCCCGGCTGAACCCTTCAGCTTGATGTTAATGGTGTCATCCGGCAGCATGTCGGCGCCGAAGCGTTTGCAGACTTCATTGGACAGCATGGTACCGACCACTCGGTTAATGTTGATCACCTCATTTTCAATGTGAACGGTTTCCCCTTTCTCCAGTGCGGGTCTGGCGCGGCGAATCAGCTCGTTATCCAGTGCCTTCTCCAGACCATGATCTTGCGCCTGCGTGCGATATAATTCGGTGTTTTCAAAAATCACCTTGGCCGGCTCAAGAATCCGGCTGAGATCGAGACCGCTGGCTTTCCAGTGATCGATCGCGGCATCGGCATCAAGCAGGTCGACGCGGCCGATCATTTCGTTGACGGTCCGCAGGCCCAGCTCTGCCATGATTGATCGCAACTCCTCAGCAACCATGAACAGATAGTTCACGACATGCTCAGGTTCACCTTTGAATTTTTTCCGAAGTTCCGGATCCTGAGTCGCAATTCCGACCGGGCAGGTATTGAGATGGCATTTACGCATCATGATGCAGCCGAGGGTAATCAGCGGTGCGGTAGAAAAGCCATACTCCTCCGCGCCGAGCAGGGTCGCGATGGCGATATCGCGGCCCGTTTTTAACTGGCCGTCTGTTTGTAGCGTGACCCGGGATCGCAGGTTATTCATCACCAGCGTCTGATGGGTCTCTGCCACGCCCAATTCCCAGGGCAGGCCTGCATGTTTGATGGAAGTCAGAGGCGATGCGCCGGTGCCGCCATCGTGGCCGGCAATCACGAGATGATCAGTCTTGGCCTTAGTGACTCCCGCGGCAATCGTGCCCACACCGATTTCCGATACCAGTTTGACGCTGATGCGTGCCTCGCGGTTTGCGTTCTTTAGGTCGTGAATTAGCTGCGCGATATCCTCAATCGAATAGATATCGTGATGAGGAGGCGGGCTGATCAGACCCACGCCCGGGGTCGAGTGTCGGATTCGGGCGATTTGTTCGTCCACCTTGCCGCCCGGCAGCTCGCCTCCTTCGCCCGGTTTGGCGCCCTGAGCGATCTTGATCTGAAGCTCATCTGCATTAGTCAGATACCATGCCGTGACTCCGAACCGCCCGGAAGCGACCTGTTTGATGGCCGAGCGCTTCGAATCGCCGTTGGCCATCGGCGTGAAGCGTTCAGGATCTTCTCCGCCTTCTCCGGTATTGGATTTGCCGCCCAGGCGATTCATCGCCACAGCCAGAGACTCGTGGCTTTCCTGAGAGATCGATCCGAAACTCATCGCACCGGTGGCAAAGCGCTTGACGATCTCACTGGCAGGTTCGACTTCTTCCAGCGGAATCGTTTCACACTGTTCAGTGCGTAATTTCATCAAGCCACGTAGCGTACACTGACGGGTTGCCTGTTCATTCACGTGCCGCGCAAATTCCGCGTAGGCGTCTGCGCTGTTGTTTCTGGCGGCCAGTTGCAGGTTGAATATCGTATTGGGATTCCACATGTGCGCATCGCCGCCGGTGCGCCAGTGAAAATCGCCGGGATTGTTCAGAACCGGAATGCGCTCGGAGTCCTTTTCGGGATAGCCAATCGCATGTCGCCGCCGACTTTCTTCTGACAGGACGCTGAAGTTGACGCCCTGTACCCGGCTGGCGGTGCCGGCAAAGCACTTCGCAATGATTTCATCTGCCAAGCCGACGGCCTCGAAGAT
Source organism: uncultured Pseudohongiella sp. (assembly GCA_902537815.1). Taxonomy (GTDB): domain Bacteria; phylum Pseudomonadota; class Gammaproteobacteria; order Pseudomonadales; family Pseudohongiellaceae; genus UBA9145. The sequence continues at coordinate 37,362 of CACBCS010000005.1, forward strand.
CTGAGCTCCCTTATAGGAATGCAGGGTGGATATGCCCATCTTCGCCATCACCTTCATCATCCCCTTGGCCGCTCCTTTTTTGTAAGCGGCGACGAGGCTGTCTTCGGTGGAGTATTTATCGCCAAGCAGGCCTTCTTTATTTGCCTGCCAGAGCGCTTCAAAAGCCAGATAAGGATTGACAGCGTCGGCACCGTATCCGGCCAGCAGACAGTGATGATGGACTTCTCTGGCTTCACCGGTTTCGACCACAATGCCGATCTGGCTTCGCAGTTCATTGTTAAGCAGATGTTGATGGACAGCGCCGGTGGCAATCAGCGCACTCAGCGGAATCCGGGATTGTGAGATGTTGCGATCTGACAGGATGATAAAGGCATAGCCGTCTTCGATTGCCTGTGACGCTTCGCGGCAAATTCGCTCCACGGCCTCCATGAAACCGTCAGGCTGGTTGGCAGCAAACGTGATGTCAATGACGCAGGAGCGAAGTCCTTTGTGGTCCATCTGGCTGAGATCGGTCAGCTGCTGGTTAGAGAGAACGGGATGCTCAAGGCTCAGTCTGCGCACCTGCTCCGGGGTCGTTTCGAGAAGGTTGCCCTCGGGGCCGATGAAACAGCGCAAGGACATGACCACCTCTTCGCGTATCGAATCGATCGGCGGGTTGGTGACCTGCGCGAACAGTTGCTTGAAGTAGTCGTAAATCATGCGTGGCTTGTCGGACAGGCAGGCCAGCGCAGAATCGTTACCCATAGAGCCCAGCGGATCACGCGCCTCGGTGACCAGCGGAATCAGCATGAACTGCATGGTTTCGGTGGTATAACCGAATGCCTGCATGCGCTCGAGGGTCTGCGCGTTATCCAAAGACGGCGCCGGTGCGGTGCTGGCTAAGTCGGCCAGCGTGATTCGCTCCTGCGCCAGCCATTCCCCGTATGGCCTTTTGCCGGAGATCAGACCTTTCACCTCTTCGTCCGGAATGAGACGGCCCTGATCGAAGTCGATCAGAAACATTTTGCCCGGTTGCAGACGCCCTTTGAATTTAACGTTGGCCGGATCGACCTGCAGCACACCGACTTCGGACGCCATGATGCACTTGTCATCATGGGTGATGTAATAGCGGCTCGGCCGCAGCCCGTTGCGGTCAAGCACGGCACCAATGTATTTGCCGTCTGAGAACACAATTGAAGCCGGACCGTCCCATGGCTCCATCAGGGCCGAGTGGTATTCATAAAAATCTTTCTTCGCCTGCGCCATGTTGCGGTCAGACTGCCAGGCTTCAGGGATCATCATCATGGTGGCTTCCGCCAGCGAACGCCCGGACAGCAGCAGGAATTCAAGTACCGAGTCAAAACTGCCGGAGTCGGAGCAGTCCGAGTCAATGACCGGCAGGATGTCCTTAAGTTTGGCTCCGAAGACCCCGGTCGCCACCATGCCCTGCCGCGCGACCATGGCGTTTACATTGCCGCGCAGAGTATTGATTTCACCGTTGTGACTCATGAACCGATTCGGTTGAGCGCGATCCCACGACGGAAAGGTGTTGGTGCTGAAACGTGAATGCACCATGGCCAGATGCGTGGCGAACTCGGGGTTGGTAAGGTCGCTGTAAAACGGGAAAAGCTGTCCCGGAGTCAGCATCCCTTTATAGACGATGACCTTGGTGGACAAGCTGCAGGCATAGACCTGTTTGGCTTCACTGAGTGTCTCGTCGCTGCGCAGCGCGTGGGTGAACCGCTTTCGGATCAGATACAGAACCCGCTCGAAGGCGTCGCCGCTGAGATCTTTGGCAGCGGCAATAAACAGCTGGGTGATATGCGGTTGGGCGAGCAGCGCCGCAGGGCCCACGTCTGCTCCCTTGGCGTCGGTCGGCACGTCACGCCAGCCGATCAGTCGCTGTCCTTCTTCAAGAATGAACTGATTAATGGTTTTTACACACTGCTCTCTTTCGACCTGGTCCTGTGGCAGAAAGATGTTGCCGACGGAATAGCGGCCGGCTTCCGGTAACTCTTCGTTAAGTTCATCCTTGGCCACTTTCTTGAAAAAGCTGTGTGGCAGGGCCATCAGGATACCAGCTCCGTCACCGGTGTTGGCCTCGAAACCACAGCCTCCACGGTGATCCATGCGGGAATTGATATGATAGGCATCGAGCATGATCTGGTGGCTGGGAACCCCCTTGATGTTGGCTACAAACCCAACACCACAGGAATCCTTCTCATTGGCGGGGTCATACAGCCCATGCTTGGGAGGGTAGCCAAACGTCAGTTTTTCCTGTTTTTCACTCATGCTCTCGGTCATCTCATCGTTGGTCCGGTCAGCCCGTTGTCACCGGCCACCGGTAGCGCCGCCCTGTCGGAACAGAACGATGTTTCGGATAGGCTGACTGACACCGCTGGATTGGGCCCGGTACGGGCTTTGCGTGTTCTGCTTTACTCCCCGCAGAGTGCTGGGTGGCCAGCGATTAGGGGGTGGATCAAAATACCATTCAGAACGAATATGTCAAGGATGAGGAACTTTCCGCAGATTCTTCGGTTGAGATAAGTGTCTGTTTTTCAATGACTTGCCGAGTCACTTTGCCCGAATAATAGCCAATATATTGTCAATTAGCCGGGGTGGTCTGGCGCTGTGTCTGTCTGATTGGCTCGACCGCTGCGCGTCTGCGTCCATGCGGCTGCCCCGGGTCTGCACCTTACAGCGCCGCCCGCCGAAAAGCTGAGCGGTTGCTAGTCGCCGAGGGCGCTCTCGGGGGCACCCCGAGCTGTCACAGGCCTGCTGGAGACTGCCATCAGTGAGCAGGACCGAAGTCTCGTGAAAGTCCCAAAAACACTGGGCATCGGGCGATCGGGTCAGCTTGCTAATTGACAGAGGGTGGATTAACCTTAGGGCTCATTCGTCAGCAACAAACGAATGCGCCTGTTTTTGCAAATATTGCAAAACACTCCCGACTGCAGCAACCTCGGATGAAGTCCGCGGGATCAGCCGTCAGGGTGCAGATTGACACGATCTGGCCGTCCACCAATAAGAACGACTGATACAACAGCACAACATGCAGGACCCCCAATTCACACTTTACGGAGGCGATAGTAAGCCGTGAACCCAAAAGTAACTCGTCGACGCTTCATCAAAGGAGTCGTTGCCTCTGGTGCGGCGGCCACGACCACAGGAATGTGGTACGCGGCCAATGGCCAGGACCGACCCGGCGGTGCGGTTGAGCGTTTGATCAGAATCAATGTCAATGGCCAGATGCGCAGCGTTGATGTGGCCCCTCAGGAAACTCTGGCGTCCACACTCCGCTACAAACTCGGGCTGACCGGCACCAAGCTTGGTTGCAACCGCGGCGAATGCGGCGCCTGCACCGTGGTGGTGGACGACGTCGCCACCTACGCCTGTTCGGTGCTCACGCATTCAATGAAGAATGCCCGCATCGAAACAGTCGAAGGATTGGAATCGCCGAATGGTGATCTGCACCCGGTGCAGCAGGCCTTCGTTGAGGAGCTGTCACCGCAGTGCGGATACTGCACGCCTGGACAGGTCATGGCGGCAGTCGCCCTGCTTCGTGAAAACCCCAACCCAACGCGAGAGGAGGCACGACATGCCATGTCCGGCAACATCTGTCGCTGCGGCTCTTATGACTCTTACCTCGATGGCGTCATGCGCGCCGTACAACTAGGATAATCATCATGGCCTATATGCATATTGGTAAAGACTTCGTGCCGCCTGATGTACCTGGCAAGGTTACTGGCCGCATTAAATACGCAGAGGACTACACCCGCGAGGGCATGGTTTACTCCCGATTGCTCACCAGTCCTATTCCGCACGCCCGGGTGCTCGATATCGACGCTTCCGAGGCGCTGGCAATGGACGGAGTGTTCGGCATTCTGACGGCCGACGATGTGTATCCCGACGGAGAGCCGCAGAGCACAGGTCTGAAAATACTGACCAACGAACCGACCCTGGTCGGTGAGCCTATTCTGGCCTTGGCCGCGATTGACGAAAAAACTGCCGAAACAGCTATTTCGCGGATCAATGTCACTTTTGAGCGTCTGCCTTTCGTGCTGGATCCTCTTGACAGTCTCGCAGAAGGAGGAGCGAACGCTTACCCCGGCGATCAGAACACTTTCGTGTTCCGACAGGGCTTTGCCACGGAGAAGTGGACTGAGGATCAGGTTGCGAGTTTCCGGGCAGGCAACGAACCGACCGCGGAGGCTCAGCAAACCTGGTCCCTGGGCGATCTCGAGGCAGGCTTTGCGGCTTCAGAGTTCGTCTATGAAACCACGTTTACGACGGCGGGCTATCCCCATCACTCGATGGAGCCGCGCAGCGCCATGGCCTACTGGGAAGATGGCAAGCTCTACCTGCATGGTACGTCCCAGTCTTTGACGGCGCTGGCAGACGGGATGGCGCCGATCATCGGTGTGCCGAAGGAAGACATCGTCTTCATTAACGCGGCAACCGGTGGCGGCTTCGGGCAGCGTGCCCGCGCAAACAGCATTCCGAGCATGGCCATACCGGCTAAGTTGTCCCAGAAAATAAATCGTCCTGTGATGATGCGAATCACCCGTGAAGAGGAATTCACGATTGGTGGTGCGCGTCAGGGATTCCAGGGCTGGATTAAAGCGGGCTTCAAGCCTGATGGTGTCATGTCAGCCTGTGATCTCTACATCATTTCTGACAACGGCGGCAAAGGGGGAGGCGGCGACGCTTCGTCGGCTGCTGACTGTATTGACGTGCTCTACCAGCCAGATGCCCTGCGTTTCCGCGGAACCTCGATAGGCAGTAACACTGCACATCGTGGTGCTCAGCGTGGACCGGGCCAGAATCAGATTGCTCCGATCATTGCGCCGATTCTTGACAAGGCCGCAGACGCGCTTGGTATCAGCCGGCTGGAGATACGTAAAATTAATGCGCCGCGCAACGGCGATGTGGCAGGGCCGCGACAAACGCCTTTCACATCAGCCTACGTGCCAGAGTCCCTGGACATGGCGACGCGGCAGTTCGACTGGGAAGGCCGCCAGGCCCGCAGACGACAGCGCAATGGCAGCAAAGTGATTGGTCTTGGTCTGGGCCAGGGCTACCACAATGCCGGGCGCAGCGGTATGGACGGCATCGTGACCATGGGAACCGATGGCAGGCTGAAAATACATAATGGCGTCGGCAATCTGGGAACCTACTCCTATGCCTCGACATCACGTGCGGCTGCCGAAGTTCTGAAAATGCCGTGGGAAAACTGCGACATTCTCAATGTCCGCACTGACAACCACCTCCCGATCACGTCACCGCAGGATGGCAGTAATTCCATCTTCACCAACACCCGTACGATGTTCGGTGCTGCGACTGACATGCTAAACAAGATGAAGGAGATCGCTGCGACCGATCTGGGCGGTGATCCCGCGGACTACGATGTCTCCAATGAGCGGGTACACCAGATCGCCGACGAATCAATCGGCTACACCTATGCTGAGGTTGCGCAGCGTGCCACGGAGCTTGGTGGCAAATTCACCGGTGAGGCAGATCTGCCGGAAGAGCTTGCTGAGTGGACCCAGATATCTGTGTCACGGCTAGCCGGCTCTGCCTTTATGGGCGTGTATCACGACCCGCGGCACGAAGGAAACCCGCCGGGATTCACGGTGACCTGTTGCGAAATCGAGCTGGATCTGGAAACCGGCAAGTATGAGATTCTCGACATGGTGACCATTGCTGAATCAGGCACCATCGTTCACCCACAGGGTATGGAAAACCAGCTGGTAGGCGGAGCTGTCTGGGGAATCGGGTTGTCTGGCTACGAGCGTCATCTGTATGACCCTCAAAACGGCCTGCCCGCTTCGACCGGATACTGGCAGAGTAAGGTGCCAACCTATCTCGATACCCCTGTGAAAATCGGTACCGGCTGGGTCGATCTGCCGGATCCTGAAAATCCGGTTGGAGCCCGAGGAATCGGCGAGCCCTCCATGGGTGCAGTGTCTGCAGCGTTGACTGCCGCGATTACTGATGCGCTGGACGGTCACCATTTCGCGACGGCGCCAATTACGGCTGACATGATTATTAATCACTTGGCAGGCACTGAAGAAAACGCAGCGCCGCTTGCTCAGAACAACTTCAGAGGTTGATATGGTAGCGACATCACACGACGTAATGCCTGATATTGAGCTTTATCAGCCTACTGATGAAGCAAACGCCCTGGCATTGGCAAACACACTTGGCAGCGATGGCTGGCTCCTCGCTGGCGGCCAGGATACCTTCGGCTGGCTAAAGGACCGCAACAAGGCGCCCGGCGCTATGATCGAATTGACTCAGATCGATGCCTGGAAAGGCATTCGGGAGACCGCTGATGGCGTTGAGATTGGCGCAGTCACGACGCTCACTGAGATCGCCAACAATCCGATCATCCGGGAACGTTATGGCGTGCTGGCGCAGGCTGCTGGAGTAGTTGCCAGTCCCCAGATTCGCAACGTGGGTACTCTAGGCGGCAATTTGAATCAGGATGCACGGTGCTGGTACTACCGCCGGGGCCTGGACTGCTATCGAGCTGGTGGCAATATCTGCTATGCAGACTCTCCGGAAGGTCTGAATCGCGAGCACGCCATCTTCGGCGCGAGTCGCTGTGTGGCGGTAAGCCCTTCTGATACAGCGCCAACACTCGTTGCTCTTGACGCTACTATGGTGATCGCCAGCCAGAATGGCACCCGCACAATGTCTGCGCAGGATTTCTTTATTGGTCCTGATCGCGACATTCGCAGCATGACTGCACTTGATGACGGAGAGATTCTCACTGCTGTCAGGTTGCCTGCAGCCTGGGCTAACGCTGAGTTTTATTTCGAGAAGGTTGCCGACCGGAACGTGTGGGACTTTGCCCTGACCAGTGTTGCCGCAGTTATGAAGGTGTCAGGTGGCACTATCGAAGATGCGAGGATTGCCTGCGGCGCCGTAGAGTGTGTGCCGCGCCGACTGGAAGCGGTCGAAAATGCCATACGGGGCCAGCAACGCTCAGATGAGCTGGGTGCACGGGCAGGTGAGTTGGCAGTTGAGGGCGCACGTCCGCTCAACTACAACAACTTCAAAGTGCCTCTCATGGCTAATCTGGTTGCCCGAGCCGTCCGGGGTTAGCCTCTGGACCGGCGGTCAGTCCTGACCCGCTGGTGCCGGCATCGGAGCCAGCGGGCGCGACAGCCGCACTCAGGCTGGATCGCAGATAAAAAGAAAAATCACAATAACAGAACAAAAAAAACAGCAGCAGCATAAAAAGAGGGTAGTACAGTGGGAGAAATAGTCCGCTATAAACGTGATGTTTGGGGCGAGGAAGTTATCCTCGGTGTTTCCTGGGACTTGCTTTGGGTGGTTGCCGTTGCGGTGCTGGTTCTTCTGGCTGCCCATGCCATTGTTATGGCTGCGCTTGCCAAGAAAGATCTCGACCGACCCACTGCTGAGGGCCGGCGGGTGGTGCGCCATGAATCGATTGACCGCACTTTTCACTGGCTGATGGCCGTCAGCATATTTGTCCTGATTTTTACCGGTACAGCGCCGATACTGGGGCTACGGATAGCTTGGCTCAACATCCACTGGATCAGCGGTCTGCTTCTGACGTTCCTGATTGTTGCGCACATTATCCGGTCGATGTTCTGGCAGGATCTCAAGTCCATGCTGCTCACACCCAAGGATTTTTCGGAGCCTTTCGATTCGACTTCCAAGCCGGGTAAATACTACTTTGAGCAGAAAGGTATGCACTGGGCCGCTACGGTGGTGGTTCTCGCGGTTATTGTCACCGGTGTACTGATGTTCATGCAGATAGATACGCCGTTCTGGAATAGAACCAACAGCATGCCGGAAGATCAGCTGGGTCTGGTATTTTTGCTCCACGGTCTGTCGACTCTGGCGCTGGTTGCGCTGGCCTCGACTCACATCTATTTCGCCTTGCGACCGGAGAAGATTTTTTATACCCGTTCCATGCTGGCCGGCTGGATGTCTGAGGATGAAATGGCTGCGAACCACGACCCAGCCAAATGGACGCCTAAAGAGGCTGAGTGAGCTGCAGGCCGGAGACGCGACAGTGACTCCACCGGAATGCTTGTAATAGAAACCCGAAAGAGGTGTCAGGCCCGTTCTGACACCTCTTTTTTAAATGTTTACTCTAACTTTTTACCCCTGAACGGAGAGACCTGTGGATCTTGCTGAAAGTATTGAAACCATTGAAGCCGGCTATGAGTTTTTGCTGGCTTATGCGGCCCAGGGACGTCCTGCTGGCACAGAAACAGGGCCAGGCCCCCACGCCCGCCCGACTCTTGAAGGGATGCTTGAAGCTATGGTTCAGCTCGGCGATTCTCTGGCAGATCGGGAAGAGCCGTTCGAGCGAGTGATCGCTGAAGATTGCCGTAAGGCCGGCGCTGCCATTGCTTTCCTGCTCAGTCAGGAAAAAATTGGGTCAGAAATTGTGGACAATCTGAATGCGTCAATCCATCTCCGGGCGGTGCTTACTGATCTGTTTCTTTACAGCGAAGCTCTCGAGCCCAGCGCTGAAGAAACATCCCAATCTATGGCCTATGATGCCACTCAAGGTAATCCTGACGCCTAATATTTCTGTCTTCTGAACTACAAAAGGGGCAGTACGCGCTTTTTGTAGGACTTATTTTCTATGGTTAATTACCCTCGCAGACTGCAACTGGCCCGCCTTCCAACGCCGTTGACCCCACTGACTCGATTCAAGATTCCCGGCGTGGATGCTGAAATCTGGATCAAGCGTGACGAGGTCACTGGAACCGAAGTCTCGGGGAATAAAATCCGTAAACTTGAATTTAACCTGGCAGATGCTTCAGAGCAGGGATGCAATACAGTCATCACTTGCGGCGGGATTCAGTCTAATCACTGCCGAGCCACCGCAGTGATGGGCGCGAGGCTGGGCTTGAAGGTTCATCTGCTGCTGCGCGGTGAAGAGCCGGAAGTTTCAACGGGCAACTTGCTGATGGATTATCTGTGTGGAGCCGAAGTCACCTTCATCCCGGAGAATGAATGGTCGGGGCACGCCGAGTACGCTGCTCGCTTGCAGGACAGTTATGCGTCCCATGGGGACCGGGCCCTGTTCATTCCCATCGGCGCCAGTGATGAGGTGGGCCTTTGGGGTTATATCGCCGCCTGCGAGGAACTGAAAGAGGATTTCGCCCAGCACGGTCTGACGCCTGATTATCTGGTCACCGCTACCGGCTCTGGGGGAACGCAGGCGGGTTTGATCGTAGGTTCGCAGCTGTTTGATCTGCCGGCAGAAGTCAGAGCGTTTAACGTCAGTGACAGCGCCAGCTATTTTGATCGTAAGATTCGTGAAGACGTGTTGCTCTGGAAGCAGCGTTACAACATGGAGATCGATGAAAAAGCACTCGATATTCAAACTGTTGAGGGCTATCTCGGTGAAGCATACGGGGTCGCCGGGCCGGAGATATTCGACCTGATTGCAGAATTGGGTCGGACAGAAGGTTTGCTGCTCGACCCGGTATACACGGGTAAAGCCTTTTACGGCATGGTGTCAGAGCTTGCGAAAGGCGAGGCTGGCCGCCTGCCCGGCGCGAGACAGGTTGTATTCGTGCATACCGGAGGGCTGTTCGGCCTGTTTCCACAACAGCATGGCTTCGCGTTCAATTAGGGGCACTCCGGTCACTGAGCGCGCGAGCCCGGTAACCGCAAAGCGCCGGACAGAGCGGTACATCCAGTCCGTTTTGCTGCACAGAAACCGGGATCATGCCGGTCTCTGCGAGTAGCACGGATTGAAGACAGGGGATGATTCAAATTGGGAGTAGCAATGGTAACGGGATCGGAAATGACTAGTATCAATGAGCCTGACAAGTCGGGCGCTCACATTCCGGCAGGAAAGCTGATCGCCGGCGTTTGTGTCGGTCTGGCAGCGATGGGGGCTCAGGCCCAACAGAGCGAAACGGACGGTTATGCGGGAGCGACCAGCGCCAATTATCAGGAAGCGGCCGCCAGCACGCAGTGGGATACCCGCTATGAAAACCAACTGCTCACCAACATCCTCCAGCTGATCACTGATGGGGCCCGTTCAGGTGAGGGTTATTTCAGTGCCGACGGAACCCAGTTCGTCTATCAGGCGGAAATGCCGGGTAACCCGTTTTATCAGATATATCTTTTAGATCTGGAGTCCGGTAAATCCAACCGTGTTTCAACAGGCGTTGGTTTGACGACCTGTGCCTGGATTCACCCGACTTTGGACCGGATCATGTACGCATCTACCCACGAAGATCCGAATGCACTGGCAAAACAAGCTGAAGAACTGGCGATCAGAGCCAGCGGAGAAGCCCGTCCCTACGGCTGGGATTATGATCCGTCCTATGAGATCTACGCGGCTGACAGCGACGGCAGCAATCTCGTTAATCTGACTCACGCAGCCGGCTACGACGCCGAGGGTTCTTATTCGCCTGACGGGCGCACCATTCTGTTTGCATCGAATCGTGAGGCCTATGCCCGCCCTCTGAGTAAGGTAGAGCAAGGTCTGCTCGACGATGACGCCTCCTATTTCATGGATTTGTACGTCATGGACGCAGACGGAAGCAACGTGAAGCAGCTGACCTTTTCGCCCGGTTACGATGGAGGCCCTTTCTATAACGCAGAGGGCACTAAGATATTGTGGCGCCGTTTCAACCCTGACGGCAACAGCGCGGAGATCTGGACCATGGACGCGGACGGCAGCAACCAGCGACAGCTTACCGCCAATGGAATGGTCAACTGGGGCCCCTATTATCACCCCAGTGGTGCCTACATTATCTACTCCAGCAATGTGCTCGGGCACGCTAATTTTGAATTATTCATGATTGATCCTGAGGGTAGCAGCGACCCGATCCGTGTCACCAATACTGACGGGACAGACATACTGCCGGTATTTTCGCCTGACGGTGAACGCCTTGCTTGGAGCACGACCCGCACACCCGGCGGTGCTTCCCAGATACATAGGGCGGACTGGGATCACGAGTTGGCTCTGGAATTACTGGGTCTGCAGTAATTCATCCGGCAGTCGCTATGTTGCTCAGACTTGGTTTCAGCTTTTTTCTCGGATTCGCCCCGTGTTGGACCGCGCAGGCGCAGTCTCCTTCGCTGAATGAGCCAGGCACAACACCCGGCACGCCGGATCTGTTGCACCACAGTCTGAGCATTGATCTTGATCCTGGCAGAGAGTCTCTTGTCGTCAGCGACCGGATGCGTCTGCCACAGGCCTGGTCAGGTCATAACCTGCAGTTCGAGCTGAACAGCGGTCTGTCGATCACTGCCTCAAACCTGACGATCAGTGAAGACCCGAACGCGCAAGTCGCATCTGGTGATGTGATTGATTCAACTGTCGCGCAGGAAGCGGAGGTCAAACGCTATCGAATCAATGTTCCCGCCTCGTTCAGCGGCGAGCTGGAGATCAGTTACTCGGGAACCATCAATGATCTGGCAGAGCAGAGCAGCCCCGAATATGCCCAGAGCTTTGCCCAGACCTCCGGTATTATTTCGGGCGAAGGGGTGTTTCTGAGCCGGGCGTCTGTCTGGGTTCCACTATTTGACGACGGGCTGATCACATTCGATCTGTCTGCCCGGTTTGCGCCAAGCGCGTCGGATTGGACTACTGTCAGCCAGGGACAGCCGGCCGGTCTCAATGGCTGGCAGACTGAGCATCCGCAGGAAGAAATCTATCTGATTGCGGCTGAATTCACGCACTACACTGAGTCGGCCGGGCGGGTTGAGGCCAGTGCGTATTTGCGAAACCCTGACCGAAACCTTGCCACTAAGTATCTCGATGCAACAGCTCGTTACCTGACGCTCTACGAACCTATGCTCGGAGACTATCCGTTTTCCAAATTTGCGCTGGTGGAAAATTTCTGGGAAACCGGTTTCGGTATGCCTTCCTTCACCTTGTTGGGCCCCCGAGTAATCCGTTTTCCGTTTATTCTTGAGTCTTCTTACCCGCATGAACTGCTGCATAACTGGTGGGGGAATGGTGTCTATCCCGACTATGCGACCGGTAACTGGAGCGAAGGCCTGACGGCTTATCTGGCGGACCACCTCTTCCGGGAAATGGATGGCACCGGGCATGAGTACCGCAAGGAAATGCTCGCTCGCTATAAAAATTATGTTTCCGAGGGGGAGGACTTTCCGCTTTCACAGTTTACCTCGCGTAATTCTGCAGCAACGCAAGCTGTTGGTTACGGGAAAACCTTGATGCTGTGGCACATGTTAAGAATAGAGTTGGGAGACGAACTGTTTATCGATGGCTTGCGGCAATTCTATGACCGCTATCAGTTCCAGCGGGCGTCCTTCGCTGAAATCGAAAACCTTTTCAGTGAATTAAGCGGGCGAGATCTGTCTGCTTTTTTTGAGCAGTGGGTAAACCGCACCGGTGCTCCACAGCTGGCGGTGACGGTCGAAGAACTCAATGGAGACCGGGCGCGCATCATGTTCGCCCAGACGCAATTTGAAGAGCCCTATTCATTAAAAGTGCCGGTTGCCTTGTTTTATGAGGGAGAGCTTGAGCCGCAAATTTACGATATTTCTCTGACCCAAAAAACCGAAGGCGTCATTGCCGAAGAGTTCGACCGTTTGCAAGCGGTTTTGGTCGATCCTTTTTTTGACGTATTTCGCGCTCTCGACAGGGAGGAGACCCCGGCCACGGTCGGAGAGCTGTTTGGTGCGGACGAAATAGCCTTCGTACTGCCTTCAGAGGATAAGCTGGAATGGTCCCTTCTGGCTGAGAGTTTTGCCGAAGGGGCGGACTTTGAGCTCATTGACGCAGAGACTCTGGATCAGTTGCCGAGTAATCGGTCAGTCTGGGTGCTGGGCAAAGACAATCCCTTTGTACCGGCAGTTAGTTCAGCACTGGATGCGTTCGGGGTAGCCTGGGAGCCGGATCAAATTCGTCTGGCTGACGGTGAAGTGTCATTCGAAAATCGCAGCACGGTACTGGTAGGCCGGCATCCGGCCAACCCTGATCTGGCTCTTGGCTGGATACACATCGACGAGTTGGTGGCCTTGTCCGGTCTGATCGAGAAGCTGCCCCATTACGGCAAGTATTCTTATCTCAGCTTTACCGGGGAGGAACCGACCAACGATGTGAAGGGCATTTGGGCGAGTGCTAACTCACCGCTGCGTTGGGTAAAACCGGAACTCGACTCATCTGTTGCTTGGGAGAGCCTGGTTCCGCCCCCGGCTATCGCAGAGCTGCCGCCGAAATATCTGCCGGAACAGCTGGCGCGACACACCAGCGTGCTGACTGATCCTGTCATGCAGGGCCGCGTTCTCGGCAGCGATGGCCTTGCGCGGGCAGCGCACTATATCGCTGAGCAATTTCGGGAAGCGGGCCTTCAACCGGTCAACGGAACCTACATTCAGCCTTGGCGACAGAAAGTTCCCGGCCTTGGGCAGGTAACTATGGCAAATGTTCTGGGAATGATCCCCGGGTCCGATGCCGCGCTCAACAGAGCACCCGTGGTGCTCGGTGCCCATTACGATCATCTCGGGCTCAACGGGAAGACCGGAGAGTTCTTTCCCGGCGCGGATGATAATGCGTCCGGAATTAGTGTGCTGATTGAAGTGGCGAGGAAGCTTGCCCGGGCATATAGACCGCAAAGGCCCATTCTGTTTGTTGCATTCACCGGCGAGGAGTCGGGATTGCTTGGCTCTGATTACTTTGTCAATTCTTCGCCCGGCGGCTTTCAGGTAAGCAGCGCGTTTGCCATGGTGAACCTTGATGCCGTGGGTCGATTGGACGGGCGAACTCTGCAGATTTTCGGGATAGAAAGTGCCTACGAGTGGCCGTTCATGGCGCAGGGTATCGGCTTTACCGTCGGTGTGTCGTCACAATTTGCAGCACAAACGGTTGCCAGCAGTGATCACGTCAGTTTTCTCAATGCCGGGATACCAGCGATCCACCTCTTCAGCGGCACCCATCTGGACTATCATCTGCCGACGGATACCGCGGACAAGTTGGATCTGGCGGGGATGGGGGACGTCGCGCTCTGGGTTGAAGAGGCGATCGTCTACCTCGCTGATCGGGTCGACCCTCTGCGGGTCAATCTCGGCCGCGCGTCGCAGCTCTCGGTGAGCAGCAGCACGACTGCGCGTGAGGCTGTTCTGGGCACAGTGCCTGATTTTGCCTATCAGGGGCAGGGGATACGTATTTCTGGCGTGTCGCCGGGCAGTGCTGCGGAACTGGCAGGCCTGCAGGCCAATGATGTTATTGTGCAGTTCAACGGACAAGCCGTGGACAATCTGCAAACCTATTCAGATATGCTGCGCGCTGCCGCACCGGGAGATGAAATCGAGATCACGGTTCAGCGCGGCGATCAGAACTTCAATGTCTCGGCGACCCTGCAGGCGCGCTGATGGGTCAGAGTGCTTTGCCTGCTAGCGTAAAAGGCTAAACAGCACTCCGGCCACGACGACCAGAACAGAGACTGCAATCAGCCGATAATGCTTTGCGCTATTGGGAGCTGACCAGTTGTAGGTTTCTTCCTCAATAAAAAGGCAGTGCGTTTGTTTGCGCCTCATAGCGCGGTCCCCTAGCGACTTGTTTAAATCTCCATTAAATCCGCTGAATATGGCGATGAGCGGGCAGCAAAGGGGCAAAGCAGCGAATAAATCTGATGAGTCAGCGTGCTTCAAAGAAACCTGTTTTTGGCGGTAAACTGGCGGTCATCTTTATCCGGCAGACTGCATGCTTGGGTTCCGGGTCAACACATTTACGCCAACAGGTTAGAATCATGCGAGCCATACCCATTTTTGCTGCCCTTTTCCTGGTCACAATTATGTCCTCAACAAGCTACGCCCAAAAAATCGTCATTGCCCATCGTGGTGCCAGCGGCTATCTGCCAGAGCATACGCTTGAGGCCAAGGCAATGGCTTATGCGCAGGGTGCACATTACATCGAACAGGATCTGGTGATGACACGTGACGACGAGCTGATTGTCTTGCACGACATTACTCTGGACCGCACAACCGACGTGGACGAAAAATTTCCCAATCGAGCCCGGACTGATGGCCGCTATTATGCGATTGATTTCACTCTGGAAGAGATAAGAACCCTGAATGCAACCGAAGGATTCAGGATTGAGAATGGTGAAAAAATACAGGGTTTCAGTCTGCGATTTCCTCTCGGCAAGAGTCGCTTCCGGGTACCCACCTTTCAGGAAGAAATTGAAATGATTCAGGGTCTGAACCTCTCCACTGGTCGGGACATCGGTATTTATCCGGAGATCAAACAGCCGGCATTTCACCGTCAGGAGGGCAAGGATATCAGCACCCGAGTCGTTGAAGTGTTGAAGGAGTATGGTTACACCAGCAAGGGCAGCAAGGTCTTCCTGCAAACATTTGACTACGAAGAGTTAGCCTTGATTCAAAAAGAGATATTTCCCTCAGTGGGGATCGAGGTCAATCTGATCATGCTGCTCGGCAACCGGACAGACTATCCCTGGATGTTTGAGCCAGACGGCATGTCGAAACTCGCCTACTCGGCGGACGGGATCGGACCTTCCTACAACCTCGTCGTGGACCGAGCGTCTGAAGCGGGTGACATACGTATTTCTGGGCTGGTAACTCAAGCCCAGGGCGCAGGACTAGCCGTCCATCCCTACACCTTTCGGGCTGACCCTGAAGCCATTCCGGATTACGCGGGAAGCTTTGAAGAACTGCTGGATATTCATTATTTTCAGGCGGATGTTGATGGCGTGTTCACAGATTTTCCTGACCGCGCCGTACAGTTTCTGCAGTCACGGTGACCGCTTACTCCCAGGACAATACCCTGCCGGGCACATCAGAATACTGCGCGCTGCGGGCTCGTTGTGGGCTGTCTCCCAGAAGCGAGGCCGCGGCGCAATCCGGCTTGCCGGGGAGTCTGTTTGCCACCGTTGTACGTGATCGGGGGAAGCTGATCGCGATGGGCCGGGTGGTTGGGGATGGCGGCTGCAACTTTGAAGTTGTCGATATCGCGGTACATCCAGACTATCAGCGGCAGGGTCTTGGTCAACGCGTCATGGATGCGATCATGGACTATCTCCATACTTCAGCTCAGGATTCCGCTTATGTGTGTCTGATTGCTGATGATCACTCTCCGGCGCTGTACGGTAAATATGGTTTCAGGCCAACAACTCCAAGATCCATAGGAATGGCCTTATCTATCAGGCATCAAGGTGCGCGCTGACGGCGTGATCAGTGTTTCCTTTATCCGGGTTCTGGCCTGGCTCTCGCCGTAATGCTGTCGCTGGCTGCCTGCAGCAGCAGCGTGATTCGCATCAACTATCACTCTGAACCCCAGGGTGCACTGATCACTACTACGGATTCAATATTGCCGCTTGGGCGTGCTCCGGTGCTTAAAGCTTACCCTCTGGATACCCTGCCTTAGCCCGATTGCATCATAATTCCCGGTGCAGAGGCGCTCTGGGACAGTGGCGCTACCACGAGAGTTGGTGGTCTTCGGATCTGTGATCTCAAGCAAAAAACATTCGGGATAGTTCTGCCAAGGCCCACCGGTTATTCGGATCTGGATATTGATCTCGAGGTGGCGGTCAGGCAGGGTCGGCGTCTGGCAATAGAGCGGGAGCGCTGGTTCATCGGTGGGGTGGAGCCGCCCCGTAGCAACCCGACGGGTATCCGCGATCACTGAACCGGCTTTCAGCAAAATATAGCGAAAAGCCATGCTCATTGGGGCAAGCGGGTCAATAATACAATCAGGCTGACATTTGGCCTCAGAAGCAGTGCTGGTGTTTGCAGGGAGACAGGCTAAAATGCTGACTTCCCCACTCAACGTTGGAACTTTTAATTCAGGAATCGAATCATGATGACGACTTCTATCAAATCAGCAAGATCTCTTTTATTCGGTCTCGCAGTCGCGTCGGGACTGCTGGCGAGTGTCGCACAGGTCACCGCGCAGGAATTCCGGGCTGGTGAGCCCATCGGTGCGGTTAACGAAGCCGGTGTGCGTGTACCGATGTCAGCCAACGTCAAGGTCTATGGCAGTTTTCATTTCTCAGAGAGCTGTACCTTTGATGCCGAGCGCAACCTTATACTGGCTATGAATAACGGCGAGCGCGGTGACGGTACCGAAAACGACGGCTTTGTTTCCCTGATTAATCCTGACGGCTCTGTCCACACCCCCAAATGGATCGGAGTGACCCGCGACGGTCTGGAATTGCATCACCCGCTTGGCAGCGCTGTGCGTAATGGGGTGCTCTACACCGTGGACGTCGGCTATGTGAGATCTTTTGATCTGGCTACGGGTCAACCACTGAAGTCAGTAGCAGTCCCGGGCTCGACCATTCTCAATGGCATCGCGGTAACTGACGACGGTTCCGTCTACGCATCCAACACCCGCAACCCCGAACTGATCTACAAGATCACCGCAGATGATGAGGTTTCTGTGTTCGCAGAGGGAGCACCGCTCAATGTGCCCAATGGTGTGGCGATAGATACGGATGGCAACGTGGTGGTGGTTAACATTGATGACAATGCGGTAATTACCTACAACCTGGATGGCGAGGTCGTCAAGACCGAGTATGCCGCGGAAGGGGGCAACGATGGTGTGGTGATACTGCCTGACGGCACCAAGTATGTCAGCAGCGTCCGCTTCGGCAGTGTCTCTGAGATCAAGCCCGGTGAAGAGGCGACCATTATTGCTTCGGGTATCCCGAGTGCGGCATCGATGTGCTACGACTCCGTGCAGCATCAACTGGTTATTCCTATGAACCCCAACTACTCTTTGGCGTTCATTCCGCTCTGATTCCGGTGCAGCGAGGCTCGAGAAGACTCAGAGCGGGCCTCGCCGCGCATTTGACTGGCCTAGTCTCCAGCCATCACTTTTGTAATCAGGCTGTTAAACCGGCTAAGCCCGGCCCTAAGATGGTCCTCCAACAGGGCAGAACTGAAGCGAAAGTGATTTTCCACGTCAAATTTGGTCCCGGGTATGATGAGCACATCCTCTTCCTTCAACAACCGCCTTGCCAGATCCTCTGAACTGATCGGCAGATCAAATCTGGGAAACGACATGGCTGAGGCTTGAGGGGTCACCACTGAAAACACACCCGGATGTGAATTCAGCGCTGCAGTGAAAGTATCAAAGCCGCGCCTGATCAGCGTTCTGGCTCTGGCTCTGAGTTTTTCTCTGGCCGTTTCTGCCAGCGCGTAATCTGCCAACCTCATGGAAAAAATTGTGGCAGCAATCGCCGCGTACTCATGGCGGCGCCAGCACGCCTCAATCACCTCGGCAGGTCCAACCATCCAGCCCAGCCTCAATCCCGGCAAGCCATAGGCTTTACTCATGGAGTTGATCGCGATGACGCGCTCGTATTCCCCCCAAAAGCTAAGGGTTGGCGTGTCGCTGTTCAACTCGGTCCCGGCATAGACTTCATCTGCGACGATCCAGGCACCTACACTGGCGGACGCTGAAACGAGGGCGTGGCGATCTTTACCGGTCAGGATGCGGCCAGTGGGGTTGTTGGGATTCACCACATGAATGATTCGGGTGTCTTTGTCGGTCTGCTGCCGGAGAGAATCGGTATCCAGTGCCCAGGCTTCAGATTCCATCATGTCGACGGTTCGCACTTCGAATCCGAGGTTGGAGGCATTACCGCTCAGCTGCTCGTAAGTTGGCCGGAACCGAATCATATTGTCGCCGGGCTGCAGCAGAGTTGCTGCCACCAGTGTATTGGCTTCACTGGCGCCGATAGTCACTAGCACATTCTCGGCAGTGGCTCCTGTATACAGACGGGCAATTTTTTCCCGCAAACTCTGCAGGCCATTAACCTGTGGGTAGTCCACCAGCGTGGCAAACAGTGACGGTGTGTCCACCTCTGCCAGTTCAAACAGTTCGGCAAATGTCAGCGGGTGTACACCGCTCTCGGCGAAATGATATTTCACCGAATGTTCGTTCTCCGACATGTATTGTTCTATCGCGAAAGGTTGGAACATGGAATAGACCTGATTATTGACTTAAGTGATGAGCGTGCAGGCAGACCCCTCTGTTTGTCGTCATGTTATCGAGTTTGATGGAGTCGAAAAACCTGGCATCATTCGCGCCTGATCGCACCGGGTTCATGCGCTCTGAGCACTAAGCAGATTCTGTCATTTTGCATGTGGTCAGTCCTGCTTTGCCTTACTCAGAACCCTGCCCGTTTCAGGGCCTGGCCCGGGCGTGCGCCGGTGGCTTCGCCGTCCTGTAACACCAGCTCACCATTGACCCAGACCGAACTGATGCCGGTGGAGAGATTCTGGGTATCCTGAACCGTAGCATGATCCTGCACGGTATCCGGATCCAACAGTACCAGGTCAGCTTTCATGCCTGCAGCCAGCAAACCGCGATCGGCAATGCCAATGGCCTTGGCTGCGCGCTGGGTCATGGCGGCAATCGCCACCTCTAGGGGCAAGGCACTGTGGTCTCTCACGTATCTGGCAAGAACACGCGGGAAGGCGCCATGGCCTCTTGGATGTCCGGTGAACGCTCCATCAGAACAAATATTGGCAAAACCCCATTGAATGAGGCGGGCAATGTCATCTTCGTGCATAGAGCGCCCCATGATGGATTCGGAGCCGAGCACGCCATTGGCTTCAGTCCATTCCATGGACTCCCTGATTACATCAGAAAGCGTTTGCGCTTCGCTTGTGCCTCTCAGAATAGCAATGTCAGCAATGGACAGTCCGACATAGCTAGGTTCGGGAGCGAAATAAGTAAAAATGATGCCATCAGCCGGCGCGATACTTTCCAGGACAAAGCGAATCTCTTCCATGTCGTCGGGATTGCGGTTCGGAAGCAGCACGCCAATTGTCGATTGCCAGTACTCATAGGGATAAATATCTGCGGTGACTTCGATACCTTCATCGCGAGCTGCGTCCAGCATTGCTATCACCCTGTCAGCTTCCCCCCAGACTTGTTTGGCGGCTAACTTCATATGGGAATAATGCACCGGCACACCCGTAACGCGACCGATCTGGATTAGTTCCTCGATTGCTTCAAATACGAACCGATCCTCTGAGCGGACATGAGACGCATAGCGCGTGCCTGACTCTGCAGCAGTCTGAGCCAGGCGAATGATTTCACTGCCTTCTGAGAATTTGCCCGGCACGTATTCAAGGCCGCTGGAGAATCCCAGAGCACCGCTGGCTAATTCCCCGGCGAGCAGGTCTGCCATGGATGCCACTTCGTCATCGCTGGCGGCCTGATGCGACCGGCTGCCAATCACCACATCACGAATTGTGTTGTGGCCCACATAAGAGGCTACATTGACTGCAGCAGGGGAGCGCCCATAGGTCTCATAGAAATCGACAATAGGATAACTATGTCCCCCGTCCTGGCCGAAAACTGACGTAGTGATGCCCTGTGTGAGTATCGGAATGGCATCTTTATTGGTGCCCAGGCTGCGATCATGGTGGCTATGGGTATCGATGAAACCCGGAGTCAGCGTTAAGCCGCCGGCATCGATGACAGTCTCTCCGAGCAGTGCCTGCAGCATGCCAATTTCAGTGATCAACTCGCCCCGAAACCGCAAGGCCCCGCTGTAGGCAGGCTGGCCGCTGCCATCGATGATCCGGGCATTCGTGATGAGAGTGGAGTTGACAGGCGTGTCCGCAACTTGGGGTTCGCCACAGCCAACCAGGGTCAACAGGCATACAGTCAGCAACCATTTCTTGACACCGCAAGACTCTGATCGGTCAAGACAGCGAAAAAGAGACGGTTGCCTTGAGCGCAAATCACACGCTCCTGGGTAACTGGTGGGCAGCTTGTGTATGAGTGCGCATGAGAGGTTTGGTTTTTATGGTCCGGGATTTTTGTCTTGATTCAGGGGCACCAGCCCAAACAGATCCCTGATCTCATTGGTATTCAAGTAGAACACCGCGAACGCATACAGGCCCAGAGGCGCAGCATGAGTGATGGCAAAGAGCAGATACTCTCCCGCGGAAGAAACAGCCATCATCAGAAATATCAACTGGAACGCATGGACGACGGCATTGACAGAAGCGAGCAGCGTGGCGGCAATCCAAACCAGATACCTGCGATACAAAATTCCAATCGCCAGGCCCGCTCCCAGCACCGCGGTAATCACACCCAGGGACAACCCTCCGGCTGAGAGTCCTACATCGATAATGCTGAGCGCACTGGCAAGCAACATGACGCCCGCAGCGACATAGATGCCGGTGGGATTCTCGGGAAAGTGCGGTAATTGCATGATGGGCAGTATTAGCTTTGTTACGGATTTTTATTCTTTGCCCATATTGCTCTTGTGCGGCCGCTGTTTCAAGCAAATTGCTGGGTCGAACCGCGTCTATTCGCGCTTGCTGAGATAAAATTTGCGCGCCGGCTTAAGCATAAGCCAACAGAAACTCGAGCGGCAGGATTCTACTTTCCGAAGAGGCGCTTGGCTCTATGCATGGAGAAGAACAACGGTGCGAGACAGACAAAGGTGCCTATCAGGATAAGCATGTCGTTCGCGACGACGCCGAGCATCATGAGTATTCTCAAGACAGCGAATGCTAAAGAAAACATCCTTACGCCTTTGCATAACATCGACCCGTATGCGTCTTGATCCCTGATTTTGCTTGGATACCATCCGCTGAAAAGCGTCAAGTGTTTTCCTTCCTCTAGGTAATTGGTAAGTAGATAGCTAGGTAGCGCGCCAATAAGAATAAACAGCAAGCCTGATAACTGGAGTTCACTCATGTCGAATTTTCTACCTTGCAGCAGAGGAGTCGCTTGGTCTGGCTTTGTGCTGATAAAAGAGTGGTCCAGCAACACCCGAGCATAGGCTACTGAGAAGCGTGTTTATGGTGGTCCAGGCCCACCAGTAGTCGGTAGAGACCATAAAGAAAGCCGCCAAGAAATAACCTGCACTGTTCGTTACCAGCACAAAGAAAGCCTGTCTGGCCAGTGATGCCAGAACAGCAATACTTGATACCGTCAGGTAGGGCACGGCCATCAGAATCATCTACGCTTCGTCTTCTGTGCTGGTTTCGTTAGCCAGAAAGGTAACCCAAGTAAAGGCAATCCAGCCATTGAGTGTGGTGCGCAGAAAATACCAATCAAATTTTGCCTCTGACCCTTTCATCTAACTGATCCCTCCGGCCTGGCCGGAATTCTGATCGCGCCGCGAAAGCCTCACTGGAAGGCGTAGCGAAGGCCCACAAAAGCAGCCCGTGGCGGCGCAGGCCCCAGGAACAGCGGAACGGTGAGATCCTCGATAATGGGCACCTCGAGCTCCCCGGGCTCTTCGCCTAACAGGCCAAATGTTTCGAACTCTTCGTCAAGAAGATTATTTACGGTCGCAAAGATTTCGAACTGATCACTGAATTGATAGCGGGCTCGGAGATTGACCAGCGTGTAGCCCGCGACTGCGTTCAGTTGATTGGACTCATCACCTCGCAAATGTTGGTCACTGTTGCTGATTACGTCCAGCCCGATGCCGAAACGATCATTCACCCGATAATTCGTGAGCAGCTTGAACTGGTTCTGAGGAATGCCGGGAATCTGGTCGCCGTTCTCCACCAGGATTTTCCCTTCGTCGTCTGCGAAAGCGTGATTCGGGCTCAATACCTTGAAAGTGTCCTCGAAGGTGGCGTCGACAAAGCTGTAAGCCAGCGTCCAGTTCAGGTGCTGCAAATTGCCCGTAAGCCGGCCTTCAAATCCTAGGCGCTGTGTTTCATCTACATTGGCAAAAAGGCCGGTCGCCCGGCCCGTGGTCTGAAACAGGATGTCGTCCCTGTTTGTGGTGTGAAAGACACCAACGGAGTAGGCCGCGTCACCCAGAAACCCACGGGCGCCGATTTCAAAGCTGTTGGACACAACATCCTCCAGTGGCGGATCGGCAAGGAAGGCATTGGGCAACCGGCATTCGAAGTCCACATCACCTGGGTCATCGCCGCGCTCGATAGCAAACTTCACCGCAAGCTCAAACACGCCTTCGTTACAGGCCAGCTCTATGGGGGTAGGGGCCCGGGATGAGCGACTGAATGAGGCGTAGAGATTATGATTCTCGGCGGCTTGCCATGTGACGCCCAGGGCGGGATTGAGACGACTGAAGTTGTGGTCGCCATTGAGCTCGGGGCGCATACCGGACCGGTCACGCAGGGTGACGTCAGTGTCATTGGCGCGCAGGGACAGCGTCAGGGCAACCGCGTCGTTGAGATCCAGAGTTGAAGTCATGTAAGTGCTCAGCGTTTCGGTTTCGGTGTTGATCAGGGTCGCTGCATCGTCAACAAATGTGCCGATGCCGAGTCCGGTAGTCATGCGCGTGAGCGGATCGATCTCGGCGAGTTCCAGGACCGAACGAAAATCTGACTCACCGTTGAAGTAGGACCCTCCGAGTACGATCTGACCCTCGTAGCCGGCGAGGGTGCCTTTGAGTGTCCATTGAAAATCGCCGCCGAACGACCGTTGTACCCGATTGCTGATGTTGTTGATGGCATCGTCCGCCAGCACACCGGTGCCCGACAGTTCGTCGTCCTCAAACCCTTCGATGTTGTACTCTTCATCTTCGCCAAGACTGCTAGCCAGGTTGTTAAGGAAGTCCTCCAGCGCCTCGGCGTCGCTGAATTGGCCCTCGCACAGATCATCATCATCGATGCCGAGTTCTTCAATATCGTCCTCTTCCAGTCCCTCAATCAGGCCATCGCCACCGGTAAATTCACAGACCGCAAATTCAGTGCCGTCACCGTTAAACGCATCGGTGTCATTTTCGCGCCAGAACAGGTTGCCGCTGAAACTGATGCTGGCAGACACTTCGTGGGCGAAGTCGACGCTCGTCATGGTCAGTTTATTTTCTGTGATGTCGGGACCGGTGAATATCGCCTCACGTCGCAGGCTTAACAGTTCAACCGGCGCGGCGCCGTTGCCAATCAGATCGGAGCGGCCATGCTGAAGATTGAGATTGACGGCGGAAAATTCAGAGTGCCAGCTGAGGCTGCCGTAGAGGTTAAGCGCGTCTGATTCAGACTGATCGCGCCAGCCGTCCTCGTCGAAGCTCTCCACATTGAGATAGTAGCCAAGCTGGCCATCATTGCCGCCGATCTCAAAATTGGCGGTACTGCGACCAAAAGAGCCGGCGCTGACTTCGACATTGGAGCCTTGGAAGTTGAAGCCATTCTTCATGTCGATCACGAGAGAGCCACCCAGGCTGTTGAGGCCATAGAGCGGGTTAGAGCCACCGCTGAGAGTAATCTGGTTGATGGCGGATTGGGGCAGCAGATCCCAATTGACCGCATCTCCCAGTGGCTCATTGATGCGCACGCCGTTCTGGTAGACCGCCAGACCCTGGGCCAGACCCAGTAGCGGGGATGCGGTGAAACCACGGAACTGTAAATCGCGTTGTAAAGGGTTGTTCTGGGCATCATTCAGGGAGACGCTGGAAAAGGACTGGCCCATGAAATCAGCGAGGCTCGCGCCTCCCACATTATCCAGATCCTGCGCCGAGCCAACCTGAATCGGGTAGGGCAGTTTGCTGCTGTCGATACTCGCGCCGGCAGGCACCACGTCAATCACCAGAATGTCCGCTGAAGCCTGTGCAAATGTCTGGAATGCCAGCCCGGTGAGAGCAATGCCGATGGCGAGACTCAGGGGGCTGACAGGATGAGCGAGATTGTTGTGCATGCTGTCTGCCCTCAGAGCAATTGACCTTCGGATTGTATTGGGTATGGGTTTCGCTTTCTGTCTTCGCAGAATTCGTTGACCTGTTGTGCTTGAGTATAGCAAACGGTTGCTTGAAGTGGCTCTGGGGTCAGGCAGCTTTGATGGCCTGAAAAGGAACCAATCTCGGGCGGCGCTGAGGTGACAAGTTTTGCGGCAGTTTTCAATTCGGGCAGCAAGTGCCGGGGCTTTGACCAAGCGGATCAGTCTGTGTAGATTAGCGCCTCGTTATTTGCTTGGCCTGCGCCGGCGATTGAATCCCGAAATTGGAGAAAACCATGGCGACTGTTCTTATCACCGGCACCAATCGTGGCCTCGGTCTGGAATTTGTTAAGCTCTTCCTGAAGCAGGGAGATCAGGTGATTGCTACCTGTCGCGACAGCAGTCAGGCGCCTGAGTTGCTGGCGCTCGACGAAACCAATACCTCTCTCAGTTTGATGAATCTGGACGTTTCAGATGAGCAATCTATGGCCAGCTTCGCCTCTGCGCTGGGCGACACGGCGATTGATATTTTCATCAACAATGCCGGTGTCTATGGCCCCCGCGACGCCAACTTCGGCAAGGTGAAGAGCGCCGACTGGGAGTCGGTATTGAAAGTGAATGCGATTTCTCCCCTTATGCTCACCCAACAAATCATCAGCAATCTGCGCTCAGGTCATGCCAGAAAGCTGGTCTATGTCACGTCCAAAATGGGGTCCATTGACGACAACCGGGGCGGTGGCAGCTACATCTATCGCAGTTCCAAAACCGCGCTTAACTCGGTTGTCAGGAGCCTGTCCGTCGATCTGAGGGAAGAAGGTTTTTCTGTGGCGCTTCTGCACCCGGGTTGGGTCAGGACCGACATGGGCGGTCCCAACGGGTTAATTGATGTTGCCACCAGCGTCTCGGGGATGATGTTAGTGATTGAAGGTCTGAGCCCGACCGGCTCCGGTCAGTTTTTCAACTACGATGGCAGTATCATCCCCTGGTAATGCGGCGCTGTCTTTTCCCGGCTCAGCCTTAGATCTGATGAATCACGTCCGGCGTATCCTGACACACCCAGTGTTTCACCAACCAATCAGCGTGTCCGGTTTTATCCCGCTCTGTTACTCGGTTCTAATTTGACTATGAAGAAATTGTTCACTGCCTGTGCCCTGTCACGGATCGTGCGACTGGCCATCCTGCTGGGGATTACGCAAAGTGCCTTTCACGCCTACGGGCATGGCGGGGTCGCTTTTGAGGACGATTTGTGCGTGATCAATGTCAATTTCATGCAGGCGCATTTTACCGTGTTTCAGCCGGAAACCCGGCAAAACACTGAATATTGCGAAGACATCCCGGATGTGACGCGATCCGTATTCGTGATGGAATATCTGCACGACCTGCTCACGGAAATGGCAATTGATTTTCGCATTGTGCGCGACATCAATAACGTGGGTCGGTTCGCCTCCTGGAAAGACATTGAAGCGATCGACGATTTGGAGGCCGCCACTGTGTTCTACAAGCAACCGCGTATTGAAGAAGGCGGTTTCTACCGGACCAGCTACGAGTTCCTAGAGAAAGGGACCTACATCGGAGTCGTGACCGCAGTGCATCCGGAGGAAGAGCGGAACTACAACGCCGTGTTTTACTTTCAGGTCGGAGGCAGAGACTGGGGCACGATACCGCTGTTTATCCTGATTGCTATGCTGCTCCAGCTGGGTTACTGGCTGAGCCAAGGAGGCTGGCAGCGCCTCCGCTCCCGAACCGCGTGAGCCGCTTTGATTCATCACAGATCGTCCCGAGTTGCCGAGCCGCGCGGAATGAGGGCCCCGGTACGATGCTGTCGGCCATTGAAAGCTTCCGAGAGGCTGACGCGTTCGCTGACTCCCACGAAACTTGCCCCGAGTATTCAGTCCTTACCGGTCTCGCCGATAGCCCTATAGAGGCTCGGAGAAAGTTGGTCTGATTCCTGATCGAAAGACCCCTCCTGACTCCTCTTCACTCAATGTGTCGTCGATTGGAGTGACCGACCGTGCACGCGAAGATTCTGAGACTGAACAAGGCTGGGATCCCGGTCAGCTGGCTGACCCGGGAAGAGACTGCAACGCTGCTGACAAAAGACCAGGTCATCTGGTCACTCGGCGAGCCGGTGATGGAAATTCGCGGAGGCGTTAACCGCGAGGGCATTCGCTCGGTGTTACGCTTGCCCAGCATCGTTGCCTGCGATGGCAAAGTCCACAAGGGAAGTTTTGATCCTCCGCTGGAAAATAAATTCCTGTTTCGTCGTGACAAGAATATTTGTCTGTATTGCGGAGGGGAGTTTCCCTGGACAGAATTGTCACGCGATCACGTGATTCCGACCTCCAAAGGCGGCAGTGACATCTGGACCAATGTCGTGACCTCCTGTCGACGCTGTAATAATCGCAAAGCGGACCGCACGCCAGAGCAGGCGAATATGGAACTCCTGGCCATCCCTTTTGTGCCGAATCAATATGAGTTCCTTTATCTCTCCAACCATGCGGTGCTTGCTGATCAGATGGAATTTCTGAGCGCGCGCTTCTCTCGAAACATCAGATTGATCTAGGCGCGCGCTCAACCGCTCTTCGTGGCTTCAATCTGCTGTCATTCGGCCCCGTTTTTCATGATAGGATCACGCCTCGTTTCAGGCAGCCCGGAAGGGCCGTCTTTTCCTGATGCCTACTGTTATGCATGACAAACCTCAGAAACCTCTTGCCGGCGCGCTGCTTTCACTGACCACGGCCGTACTTTGGGGGGTGTTGCCGGTGGCCCTGAAAGAGCTGCTCTCCGTGATGGATGCCAGCACCGTCGTCTGGTACCGGTTTCTTGTAGCGGGGCTGGTCATTCAGGTCTGGCTGGCAGCCAGACAGAATCTTCCGGATCTTTTTCGCGCATCGGTGAGAGTGCGGTCGATGATGTTTATCGCTGCGCTGGGGTTATGCGGTAACTATTATTTTTTCTCCCTCTCACTCAACTTTGTCAATGCCGAGACAAGCGAGGCAATGATTCAGCTGACCACGCTGTTTTTGATACTCGGTGGCGTCTTCATCTACAGGGAACCCTTTGCAGGCATGCAGAAAGCAGGTACAGGCCTCATTCTTGCGGGCCTGCTGCTGTTTTTCCACGATCGGCTGGAAGTACTGAGTTCTTTAGATAATGCAGAAACCCTGGGCGTGCTTATCGTCGTGGTGGCTGCGATTACCTGGACAATCTATGCGCTGCTACAGAAGCAGCTGCTGGGGACGTTCAGTTCAGTACAGATTCTGTTCGTCATTTATGTGGTTTCAGTGGTGGTGCTGATGCCATTTGTGTCGCCGGGGGCGCTGTTTCAGTTGACCGGCTTTCATTACGCGCTGTTGGCTTTTTGCTGCCTGAACACCCTCATTGCCTACGGCTGTTTCGCTGAGGCACTTAACCTGTGGGATGCTTCGAAGGTCAGCGCGGTGCTGGCACTCGCGCCGCTATTCACTATCGCTACGCTTAAAGTCATTGTCATCATCAATCCGAATTATGCTTTTACCGATCGTCTGTCGAATCTTTCCGTGCTGGGTGCGGTGCTGCTCATGGTGGGGTCTGCTCTGACTGCGCTTGTGCCGGTTTTGCAGCAGCGCCGTCAATAGCCACTGGCGGCAAATTATGACGAGGTGTGCGAGAACAGAGATTGCAATCTTTGCAGCTGCTGACTAAATTTAATTGGCCGGTGCCTAATACAACCGGTATCGAACACAATAAAAACAGGGGCCATCCCGGGAGTCTGTCCATGCGAGTTGCAGGTTTCGCGCTTTTTCTTTCCACTTTAATAATCTCTCATTTCGCGGTTGCCCAGTTGAGTCGGGTGGAGATTACCTCGCGAGAGACCTTGTCTGACCCGAGTGTCCGGTTTAGCTATGAAAGGATCGAAGGGGTAATGCATTTTACGCTTGCTCCGGGTTTGAGGGCTAACCAGGCGATTGTTGACCTTGAACATGCACCTTTGAACGAGTCTGGTCTGGTGGAGTATGCAGCGGATTTTCGGTTGCTGGTGCCCAGCGAAAATATCGCAAGCGATACGCTGATCTACCACGTCAATAACCGGGGCAGGAGTACAACGCATCCGGAAATTTCCCTGCAGCACCCCCTGGCTTCACAGGGCTTCACGTATCTGGTGACAGGCTGGATTAATGAGTTAAGTCCCGCGCCGGGGCGCCTTCGCCTGCACGCGCCCGTGGTCGGCTCTGAGGAGGGACCCATCGGTGGGCTGGTCCGCTATGAGGTTTCAACAGGTCGGGCTACGGACAGCCTTGCCATCGCGGGGCCCGGGCATCTGGCTTATGCGCCGACTGACGCGGGACTGGCTGCGGCGACTCTTACCCGTCGTCTGTATCAGTCTGACCCCAGAGAACCTGTAGAGCGATCCCAATTCGACCTGTCAGTTACAGAGCGCGAAGGTTCTAACCAGGTTGACGTAGCTCTTGCGCTCGACGGGGGCTTTGAACCCGGTTACCTGTATGAGTTGATTTACGAAGCGCAGGACCCGGTTCTTGCCGGAGCAGGAATGTCCGCGATTCGGGATGCTGTCGCGGCGATTCGCCACGATCAGGAATCTGACCTGCTGCAGGATCTCAACCTGCCTCAGATCCGATATACGATTGCTTACGGCGTCTCGCAAAGCGGTCGCTTGTTGCGGCAGTTTGTCTACGATGGCTTCAATGCCGATCTGAACGGTAATCGGGTGTTTGACGGTGTCATCCCGATCATCTCAGGCGGGGGTTTTGGCATGTTTAACATGCGTTTTGCAATGCCAACACGGACCAATGGCCATCATTCCAATCATCTTTATCCCAATGATCTTTTTCCGTTTACTTACGGAAACAGTACAGATCCCCATACGGGTAGGCAGGACGGGGTGCTTGCCAGGGCGCGGGTGGCGGGCGTTGAGCCAAAATTGATGCACATTCAGACGGTCAATGAGTACTGGCTGAGGGCGGGCTCTCTTACCCACACGACTGCCGACGGCCGTGCGGACGTCCTGATTCCTGACAATGTGCGCTTCTATACGATAGGAGGATCCCAGCACGACTCCGGCAACGGTCGACCACGCGAAGCAAGCAGCGGACAGCTGCCTCCGAACCCGAGCATGTGGTCGCCCATCAGCGATTCTCTGATCGTTGCCATGAGCCGCTGGATTGGAGATATGCAAGCCCCGCCCGCATCACGAATGCCGCGTATCGCCGATGGGAATCTGCTGCCTTCCCACCTGAACGGCGAGATCAACCCTGATGTCTGGCGGCCAATTGCCGGATATCGACATCCATCTTCCATGTATCAGCCCAGCCTGAATGATTACGGAGAGCGCTGGTCAGACGGGCGCGTCATTGACAGTCACCCTCAGCGCGCAAGCGGAGCTTACGTCGCTCTGGTTCCTGCGGTGGATCAGAACAACAACGATCTGGCCTCCGCAACTGTTCTGCCGCCCACCGCCAAAGTGCCGCTTGCCACCTTTGTCAGTTGGAATTTGCGAGCGCCGGAGACCGGCGCCGAAAATTCGCTGGCGCGGTTGGCCGGGGGCTATATTCCTTTCGCCAAAACCGCGGACGACGCTGCTGATGCCGGAGACCCCAGAAGTTCTCTGGAGGCACTGTACGGCAGCTTTTCTGATTATCTGGCGCAGTATGAGGCAGCTACCGATGCGCTTATCGCCGACGGTTTCCTGTTGTCCGGTTTCAAGGACGCCTATATGCAGGTCGCGCGTGACAATGCTGCGTTTTTTCCCTAGGCCAAGTCAGTGTGGCCTTGGTGATACGCGCCAGTAACGCGTCTCGAAATTCCCTACAGGCTCTGCGTGCCGGCTCGGCGTCCGGTCGTTGCGTTTTCACAGTCCTCGTTCAGTCGTCTCCGGGTGAATCCAGCGCGAGTTTGATCGGCTCGAGTCTTGGCAGGCTGCAGGCGTGCGGTTCAGTGTCGGTGGATGTGTCCTCGGGATTGCCGGTTCCGCCCAGATTCAGGAAAGTTTGCGAGGGCGCTTCCCCCAGACAAATCAGATTCTCAGTGGACCCGCCGGCACGGATTAGCCCTCCCCACACGATGTCGGGAGAGTGGTTGCCAGTCGCTGCGTGCCACTTGGCCAGTAATGCGTGGGCCGGCTCAGTGCCGCCTCCTTTATACTGATTGTCGTGGATATAGATCTGCTCCGGGTATGGGTCGTAGTTCGGGTCGTCTATGGAGCGCCCGCCCAGCACAAAACTGTAGACCATGAGATTGACGTTGTTGTTGTCCCTGAAAGTGTTTTCAAAGACTTCGATATTGTCGTTCGCCAGTATCAGCAATCCCGTGCCGGCCGGAACATTCCCGACTATGGCCCCTTCGGGGGCAAAGTTTGCCGTATTGTTTTCATAGACCGTGTTATGGAATACCCGCGTACCCTGGCCGCCCTGAATCTCCAGATTCGGCAAATCGAATACCAGAATACCGCCGGTATTGTTTGTGGCCACATTGTCATAGACATCGGCAAATGTAGAGTTTTCGATCTCGATACCGGCGACGTTATATTCGGCACGTGAATTGCGCACAATGATTTGGCTCGACTGACCGACATAGATGCCAGCATCGGCTGCCCCGATCGCTACGGAACTGTCAATGAGGATGTGGCTGGACTGTACCGGATAGATCCCGTAGGCACCATTCTCCGGGTCCGGACCATTGGTCCACTCGGTGCGGACCCGACGAATAATGACGTTAGTGCTTTCATTGATTTTCAGTGCGTCTCCGATGGTGTTCTCAATCGCGAGATCTTCGATCACAAAATCGTCAGCCGTCACCAACAGGCCTTCTGCGCCCTGCAGTTGGCCGCTGAATGACAGAATTGAGCGGTCCATGCCGGCTCCACGAATGGTAACTCCCGGAACGGACAGCGACAGGCTGCGGGTCATCTCATGTCGGCCGGATGGAATTTCGATCGTGTCTCCGGGCTGCGCTTTGATCAGCTGTAGCTGGAGAGATTCCTCGAAGCTCAATTCGGGTTGCGAAGCAGCGCCGGGGTCAGAGCCTTCATTGCAAGCATTCACTGACAGGGCTACGCTAAGCGCCAAGCCATACATTTTGGGGGTTCTCATTGTGTTTATCCCTCGGTAGTCAGGTTTTCAGTGTTTTGTGGGCCCTTGTTCATCCGGATGAGGCAGTCGGCCTAGCGATCCACCACTTCGTACATCCACGTGTCGCCGCTGCGTATTGATTCGTCGGAGGTAAAGGCACCGTCGGCGCCACCGAAGTATTTGCGCGCAAATTCGGACAGCACCGGAACGACCTCCGGACCCTCCATGACGCGCTGCAGCCGCTGCTCGTGCAGCCTGCCATCGATACGCAGAATGATCCGGTCATCGCGGTCAAGATAATGCGGCCACTGCTTCCAGATGCCTCCGTAGCTGGTGTTCATGTAGCCGCTCACGAGGAACAGTCGCTGGTCGTGCACACCAAGCCAGACTGTTCGCGACCGCGCCGGCTGCAGGGTCTGGAATTCAACCGTGTCTCGGTCAGTCAGAAAACTCCAGTCATCAGGGGCCGCAGTGAGCTCTCCGGTGGTGAACGGGCCGCCTGAAAAGACCTCCAAAGGACCGTCGCTGAACCGCATCAGAGCCAGGAACAAGCCGATCAGGCCAACAGCGAGTCCGAGCGTCACACCGATTGTTTTCATGGCTGAGTCCCTGTCCAGTATTTTGAGCGAGTCTGTTCAGCGCAATCAGCTATTTCTGTTGCGCTGGGTGCTGTTTGCGGTCATTTTTGCCTAATTTCCTGCCTTTTTTAAGAAAAACTTGATCTGAAACGCCAGTCGGCGCGTTCAAGGCGATAGGACTCTGCCCCATCCGGCTTGAATGCCCTTGGGGCTCAAGGCTGTTAGTCCCTACCTCGAGGCTAGTGCATGCCTCTCTAAACCCTTAAATGCCTCTGTCGTCTAACCCGGCAGGGGCATTTTTTTGTCGGTTCCCCCGCATGGCGGCTCGAGCAACACCCCAGCGGCAATGGACCGCCCTCTTGTGGATGATTCAACCGGGTAAGCCGCTGATGGCGCGGATCCGATGGCTTTCGCTGTCGGTCACATAAACCACGCCGCGATGAACGCAGACTCCGTGCGGTCGGTTAAGTGAACAGCTCAGGGGGTCTCCATCCGGGCCGTCGCCCCGTTCACCGCTCCCCAAAACCGTACTGATCACGCCCGAGCTGAGTGAAAGGTGACGAATGACGTGATTTTCCGTGTCAACGATGTACAGGCTGTTATCGGTGCTGGAATAGGCGATCCCTTTGGGTCCGTTAAACGTGGCGTCCAGACCGGGCCCGCCGTCACCGGTATATCCACGCTGTCCGGTTCCGGCAATGCGCTGCAGCCGTCCGGCGTTGAGGTCCAGTTTGAATACCGTGTTGCCTTCACGCAGCACCAGATAGGCATTGCCGTCCCTGTCGCAGTCGATGGATCTTGGTCCGAGCAGCGGTGTTCCCGACAATGCTGCACTGTCCGGAGTTGCAGCGCGCTCACCGGTTCCGGACAAGGTGGAGATCATGCCGGTCTGACGGCTCACACTGCGTAAGCGATGGTTCCCGATGTCGCAGATCAGCAGATTGTTTCTCGAATCAAAAGCGATGCTGTGAGGGCGGCGCAGCTGGCTCAACACGGCTGAACCGCCATCTCCGGAAAACCCCTCTTCGCCGTTGCCGGCTACGGTACTTACGAGGCCGGTTCGGCCGGCGATGCGTCTTACCGTATGGTTGTCGCGCTCCACGACGAAAAGATTGCCGTCAACATCCCATCTGATTTCGTGGGGTGCGGAGAAGGCTGTCTCCAGTGGCCGCCGCGACTCGCTGCGATAACCCGGCTCGCCGGTGCCGGCAATGGTGGAAAGTCTCAAATTAGTCAGATCAATGCGCCGGATGCGGCCGGTGTCGACCTCACAGAAATAGAGTGCCCCATCGGGGCCGGACACGACGCCGTAGGGATTGTTGATCGCGGCTTCCGTGGCAAGGCTGCCTAGCTCGCCCTCAGTCTCATAACCCGCCTCGCCGGTTCCGGCGATGGTATCCACCCTCGCGGTTTGTCCCCATACGACTGACGGGAAGGCGCTCGCCACTGAGGTGAGTGCGAGAGTTTGGCCGAAGCGTCGGCGGTTCATTCTGTGAATTGCTCTGACCATGATAGGTTTCTTACGGTGAAGAATTCCCCGGACTGGGTGTTGTTTTTTTTGCCTGCCCCAAATACTCTCACATTCCAACCGTTTGAATAAGAACAAAAGCAGCAGGGGATTGACCATGTGCGATTTTGAGACGCAAAAAGATGCAGACAATTACTTGAAGACTCATTCGGAACTTTCCAGACGCTCGTTTACGACGCTGGCGACAGGGGCGGGCATGGCCATGATGATGCCATCAATCGCCAGTGCGCAGTCGATTTCCGAGCGGGACGTAGAAATCCGGACTCCGGATGGTGTGGCAGATTGCCATTTTGCGTATCCCTCAACCGGCAGCCACGCCGCGGTGCTGGTATGGCCGGATATTTTGGCGCTACGGCCCGCTTTCAGGGAAATGGGCCGCAGACTGGCGCGGGAAGGTTACGCAGTGCTGACGGTTAACCCTTTTTACCGTGACGCGCGTTCTCCGGTGGTTGGCCTGGGTGCCAGCTTTGGACAACCGGAAATTCGGAACCTGGTGCTTCCCATGGCTAGGAACCTTAACGCAGACACTCACTTCACTGATGCCAGGACGTTTACCGCTTGGCTCGATGAGCAGTATGAAGTGGACACCAGTAAGGGCATTGGTACCACCGGCTACTGCATGGGTGGACCGATGGTGATGCGCACCGTGGCCGCCATTCCGGAACGCTTCGCCGCTGGCGCAACTTTCCATGGAGGAGGTCTGGCCACGGGCAATTCCGACAGTCCACATCTACTTATTCCTGAGACCCGGGCGTCCATGCTGCATTGCGTTGCTGACAATGATGATCAGAATGATCCTCAGGCGAAAATGACGCTGCGGGAAGCCTACGATTCCGCAGGTATAGATGCTGAGATTGAAGTATATTCCGGCGCCCTTCATGGCTGGTGTGCGATTGATTCGCAGGTTTACCATCTGGATCAGGCTGAGAAAGCCTGGACCCGACTGCTGAACTTGTTCGCAACGAATCTGGCGTGACTTGATATTGCTGACTATCTGGGCTTTCTGTGCTCAGCCAGCGTCACCAATAAAAAAGCCCGGCATGCCGGGCTTTTTTATTGGTTGCTTCCGCTCAGTCTGGTTGTTGAATATTTAACTTACTGGTCCAGAAAATGTCCGCGTCGCCGAAACTGCTGTCCTGACGCGATGAAAACCAGGCCATGGTTTCGCCACCCGGTGGCAGAGCCGGGCACATGTCAGCGCCAGCGGTGTTGATCTTGGGCCCGAGATTATAGGCAGGTTCCCAGTCATTGGTGCCGGTAGAGGCCGCGCCGTAGATGTCCATGCTGCCAAAGCCGCCGGGGCGATTCGAGGTGAAATATACCTGGCCATCAACATCCTGTGTGAAGTGAAATTCTTCCGCTGCGGTATTGATGTTCGGTCCCTGGTTCACTGCATCCCCCCAGCCTCCTCTGCCGTCGGGTTTCACGCAGTAAATGTCTGACCCACCGTAGCCTCCGGCACGACGCGAGGCAAAACAGAGTGTTTCACCGTCTTGCAGCACCGCCGGGCAATGTTCGTCACCCTCCGTCGTGCTGACGGGATAGCCGACCAGTTCGGGTGTTGACCACTGTCCGTTCACTTTTCTGGTGACAAACAAATCATGGTTATTTCGTGGAGTGGTGGTGGCCAACCGATCTGAGCGGAAGTAGATGGTATTTCCGTCTGCGGTAATCCAGGGCTCACGATCGTCACCCAGGCGCAGGGGGTCTACGTCTGTAGCCGGCGGCTGATTGACGGGGATGCCCATA
The DNA here is from genome assembly GCA_902537815.1 of uncultured Pseudohongiella sp. Classification (GTDB taxonomy): domain Bacteria; phylum Pseudomonadota; class Gammaproteobacteria; order Pseudomonadales; family Pseudohongiellaceae; genus UBA9145. The sequence continues at coordinate 72,879 of CACBCS010000005.1, forward strand.
TTCACCGGAGTGTCCCAGGTGCCGGACTCTGGATTGAAATTCGTGATGTACAGATCCTTGGGGTCTCCGTCAGCAACGGCCATATCCTGTCGGGCGCTGCAGTAAACCATGGTGCCGTCGTTAGCAAAGGACAATTCGCCTTCGGCCCACATGGTGTTGATCGGCGCCCCGAAATTGTGGACAGCCAGCTCTATCCAGTTGGCTTGCTGGGCGATGGCGACGTTGGCCAGTGTCGTTAAAGCCACTAGCATAAGAGTACGATAGGTCGTCATGATGTTCCTCGTTTCAATCTTTCAGAATGATTTTTGGTGATACTGACCTGCTCAGGATCGCGACGTGACGTGAAACGTCCACCAGTGGTCGGGGCGTCTGGCGTTCGGGTCCGGTGTCGGGTTGTTCGGCCCTCCGCCAAAGCTTTGCAGTTTGGTGATCCTCGCATTCCAGGCGGCATCCATCCGGATGGGCTCCTCCACTCTGTTCAGCACAACGGGATAGATGACGCCATCCAGACGCATCACAGCGGATTCGTTGGCATCAACACGTGCCGCCCAATATTTACGTTCACATACCGAGCAGCTCAGGTAGAGCTCACCAGCCGGCGTGGACATGCAATTGAGATTGATCGAATGAGGACGGATACCGGCATAGATCTGCAACTGACACAGCGGGACTTCATTGGCGAAAGACCAGTCGTCTACCGGGCCGCCTGCGGCCGCACCGAACAGGAAGCCGCCGGGCGTGCGTTCGCAGGGACACACTGCAGAATAAATAAGAAAGCCAACAATTCCCGCCGCGAGGGCGGAAGCGAGTGAAACCCCGATGATCCATTTGTGATTCGAGCTGTGCGGTTCAGCGACACTTTCGGTCATGACACTTCTCCTTTTTTTAGACTTGTTCTAAAGGATTCTTACAGACTACCGTATTCGTCAGTAAATCAACACATTTTTGCTGAGCCTGCCGCGGCGAACTGCTGTCAGATGCTGCCGGTTTCCAGTTCAAATAATTGTCTGAGAATCCGCCGCCATTGAATATATTGCTCCGCCATCGTCCCACTCAGGCCGTGTACCTGCTCATTCAGTTCGAGGATGGCTGGTGCCAGTTCCTGGTTGAATCCGGCAGCCAGCTCCTGAAATTCCTGCCGGTAGATCTTGCTCCAGCGGTAGCGGTTGTAACGCTGTGTCATCGTGAGATAGCCGCTGCTGCTGCTGCTGAAGAAATCCCGGCTAACAGGCTCCTGTTCGCGACTGACAAGTTGCTCCTGCTGATCGTAGGAGTGCCGACGCCACATAATATAGGCCTGCACCATTTCATCGTGCAGGGCGCCGTAATATTCATCAACGGTATCGATGAACACATGGTGTCTGATGCGCATATCCGTAACCCGGGCGAGCATCGGATCGTTTTCCGCAGGCAGACTGGCCGGTTCGAGAAGGCCCGCGTCATTGGTCGTGAGCATGTGTCCGAAGGACTCCGGCGACAGATCGTTTGCGTAGACTAAGGTTGAAACATCCCGAATTGTCTGCAGATCGCTGACAGACAGCTTGTCTCTGATGGCCACCAGGTCATTGCCAATATTCTCATAGAGATCCCGGTAAGGCTCCTGATGCTCAGAGGGAATAAAGGGTCTGGAGGGAGTAAATCGAATGTCCTCTGGGTAATCTGCCAGCATCGCCGCATCCCCGTAGATCGCGCTCAACCAGTTGCGACCTGTGCTGTCTGCTGCGTTGATCTGAAGGGCCAGTTCAGTGCCGCTGGAGCGGAGGATTTTCCCGCTGATCAGCAAATCCACCGATGGGTCGGCTTCGGGCAGCACCCTCACGGCCCCCCATTGCTGTGACTCGATCAGCACCTTGCGTAGCAAAAATGGCAGATAACGAACCTCTTTCTCTCGCACTTCCGCAAAAACTCGATCGCCATAGGTTCGCGCTGCGGATTCGTCCTCGTCATTTTCAAATGCGATGATGCCAATATCTAGCAGCTGATGCTGAGCGGGCTCGACTTCGGCAATGTTGAGACTGACTTCTCCGACCTGCGGATAGGCAACCGGTTCGACTGTCGGAGTGCTCAGTGCTGTGCAGGCAGCCAGCGGCAGAAGCAATATGCCAGACAGCCTGCGGACCAGCCAGAAAGGATGCTCAGTCATTGGCTAAAGGGGTAACCTGACTGCACACTCTGCCACGGGTTACGGTAAGCACACAGTTGAGGTTATCAGCGCCGGCATCATAACGATTGAATGCCTGAATCAGGTTGAAAGGAGCAGAGCCTTTGTGGGAAATGCTGGTCACCAGGCGCAGCTCGTTTCCTGCTGCCGCCACATCGAATCGGTGACTGATCTCAAGCTGATCCGGCAGGTTGATGATAAAGACAAGCTGTTGACCGTCCCAGCCGCAATATTCCTTGCCATGCTCGCTGGCAAAGGTTTCTCTGAGTCCGTGATCGACTGTGCAGATCAGGGGCGCTTCTCCGCGGCGCTCGATGCGTACCTCGTTCCGGTCCTGCTCGATATGCATAGTTGTCTGTCTACTGACGTATTCAGCCAATCGGGCAAGATTGATAATGCTGGTGCTCCGTCCACCCAGAGAGTTCAGATTCAGATTGCCCAGCGAGGCGCGCGGCAGGTTCCGTACCGTGACCCCCGAGCGCTGTTGCGCGGCCCGTTCCTGGCGGATCGTCAACAGGCGGTTAAGCTCATCTTCCCAACGGTCGCTCCGGTTGAAGTTTTTCTCCCAATCGCCGGCGAAATTCAAGCGGATAGGACGGTCCAGATCAAGCAGCGGCAAAGAATCAGCGCTTCGGTCGGCCTGCGCCTGCACCATTTTCAGTGGCAACAGTCCCAGTGCGATCAGCAGCGCACAGCGTCGTAAATCTGCGGGTTTGAATTGTCGTGTGTTCCGAGCCATAACCAAACTGAACCCTTAGCCGAAACGCTCTCTGCGACTGCGACAACCCGAGAGATACCGGACTATCCCGGGAGCGCATGCGTGAACAGAATTATTCTTGCGATTCTACTTTAAACCAAAATCCTTTTAATTGCCTGCCCGGCAGCATGGACAAGTTCGGATCAGGCTTTTATTCTCGAGTCATCCATCTTTCTTTCGCTATCCTATGAGGAGTACGCCATGTTCAGGCATTTTACGCTTCTGGCTCTTTCAACTCTGGTTTGGTTCGCACCGCAGATGACCCTGGCCCAGCGTGATTTCAGTAACGTTGAAATCATCGCCCATCATGTCGCTGGCAGCGTGTATTACCTGGAGGGCGCGGGTGGCAACATCGGGCTTTCTGTCGGGGAAGACGGCGTGGTGATGATAGACGACCAGTATGCCCCGCTCACCGACAAGATTCTCGCGGCGATTCGTCAGCTTAATCAGGGCGAGATCAGGTTTTTGATCAATACTCATGTGCATGGGGATCATACCGGCGGAAATGAGAATCTCGGGACGATGGGTGTACTTATCCTGGCCCGCGATGAGGTCAGAGTAAGGCTGGCGGCGCAGTCGCCAGCGGCCGCCCTGCCGGTGTTGACGTACAGTGACGCCATCACCATTCATCTGAACGGTGAGGAGGTTTACGCCTTCTCGGTTCCTCCTGCGCATACCGACGGCGACACGTTCATTCACTTTACGGAATCCGATGTGATTCACGCGGGTGACGTGTTCAGAACAACGGCGTTTCCTGTCATTGACACCAATAATGGCGGTAGCCTCGAGGGATCGCTGCAGGCTTTGGGACTGCTGATTGGGGCCGCCGGACCGGACACCAAGATACTGCCCGGTCATGGCGAGATCTCATCGCGCTTGGATGTCATGGCATTTCGCGACATGATCATTGAGGTCAGCGGCCAGGTTGAAGACATGCTGGAGCAGGGGTTGAGCTATGAAGAGATATCCGCGGCCAATCCGACTGAGGCTTACAATGGCCGATACGGCGATCCGGATCGATTTTTGCGGGCAGTCTTTACTGAGTTGGGCGGCGAATTCTAACTGCATGCTCTTGCACCGGGCTGACTGTTAATCGGTACGGGAAACAGATAATTGAGGAGTTGATCAGTGATGGCAGTAAGAAGATTATCAATCAGAGTGGGGTATTTGGCGCTTTGCCTGACTTGTCTGCTCGCTGCGCAGTCCCGGGCGCAGGAATCCGCGGATGCAGTTCCGGCAGATCAGGCTTTCGTGAATCGTTTCTGGCAGGCAGACTCTGAAGCATCCAGACTGGCACTGAGTGAAGAACTCCTGTTGAGTCAGCCAGACCCCGCTGCGCTTTTTGTATTGCTTAAAGCGGGGCCAACCTACTCGGATGAGGTCCCCCTTGGTGAGCACGTGCAGGCGAGAACGAACAACGCCGGGACGGAGTTTCCATACATGATCAATATTCCCCAGGACTATGATCCGCAGAGGCAATGGCCCGTTGAGTTTGTCCTGCACGGCGGTGTCGGCCGCCCAAAGCCGGCAGCCGGAGAGAATTTCTGGCAACGAAGCTATGACAGAATAGGTCAGCCGGGACGCATTACTGTTGTGCCACTGGCCTGGTCCGGAGCTGTCTGGTGGCAGGATGAGCAGGCGGACAGCTTGCTTGCTATTCTCAACAGCCTGAAATCTACCTACAACATAGATGAGAATCAGGTATCCCTGACCGGCATATCCGATGGCGGCACGGGCGCCTATTTCTTCGCGTTCAAGCAGCCCACCCAGTGGGCATCTTTTCTTCCCTACATCGGACATCCCGGTGTGTTGCGCAATCCTCAAAGTGGAGGCGGTTACCGGCTTTATTTCGAAAATCTGATGAATAAACCGCTGTACATTGTGAACGGCGAGAATGACCGCCTGTACCCGGCAGCATCGCTGTCATCATTTATCGATATCCTCAAGGACGTCGGCGTTCCCCACACCTGGACTGTCATTGCAGAAGGCGGGCACAACACGGAATGGCTGCCTGATTATCAGGATGAAGTCGAACAATTCAAATCCTCGAATCCGAGGAACCCTTTCCCGAGTGTTATTCAGTGGGTTGCAGACCGGACTGACCGCTACAATCGAAATCATTGGATTCAGATTGACAGAATCAATGAGGATGATCGGCCGGCCCTGTTGCAGGTGGATCGCAGCAACAATCTGATCTCGGTCGAGGCGCGTGGCATCGAGCAATTCAGGCTGTTGTTGAGCCCAGATTTTATCGATTTTGCCAGGCCTGTCCAGGTCGTGGTGAATGGTGAAAGCCAGTATTATGACACGGTTAAGCAGAGCTCGGAATCACTGCTCAGATTAGCCTCACGCGATCTGGATCGTTCCATGCTGATCACCGCTGAGCTGAGCATTTCACTGACGGATTAGTATGCTGGGTCTTGGTTTCTCAATCGTGCGTCACTGATGCGTTCTTTCACCGATAACGGGTAATTGCTGCGATGACTTATGTCCAGAGAGGCGGCCTGAGGGTCGACCCGATTCTTGCAGATTTTGTTGAGTTTGAGCTGCTGGCCCGTCTCCCGTTGACGCCTGACGTTTTCTGGATAAACGCCGAAGCCCTATTCGAACAGTTTACCCCCCGCAATGCGGCTTTGCTGGCTCGGCGCCTGAGCCTGCAGGAACAAATTGATGGCTGGCACCGGAAGCACCCCGGTAAGCCTGAACAGGCTGATTATCTGTCCTTCTTATCCCGTATCGGATACCTGACTGAGCCTGCCGGAGACTTTGTCATTGAAACCGATCACGTAGACCAGGAAATCAGTCTGCAGGCCGGGCCGCAACTGGTGGTCCCGGTTAAGAACGCCCGCTTTGCCCTGAACGCAGCCAATGCCCGATGGGGCAGCCTGTACGATGCGCTGTATGGAACGGACGCGATTGACGAAGCAGATGGGTCACAAAAAGGGGGTGCCTACAACCCGATCCGCGGAGCAACGGTCATCGCTTACGCCCGTGCAGTGCTGGATCAGGCCTGTCCGCTGCATTCTGCTTCCCATACCGAAGCAGAAGCTTATTATATTGAGCAGGGGGAACTGAGGGTTCGTACACCAAGCGGTGTGACAGCGCTGTGTGATCCCACGCAATTCAGAGGATACACGGGGCCCGCTAAAGCGCCGGATGGCATCTTGCTTTGCAACAATAACTTGCATCTGGAAATTCAAATCGATCCCGCATCGGAGATTGGTCGCGAGGATTCAGCAGGGATCAAAGATATCGTTCTTGAGGCGGCAGTGACCACGATTCAGGATTGCGAGGACTCGGTTGCTGCAGTGGACGCTGAAGACAAAGTTGAGGTCTATCGCAACTGTCTCGGACTGATTACCGGCGAACTGGAAGAGACTTTTCAGAAGGGTGGCGTTCAGGTGACCCGGCGTCTCAGGGCCAACCGAATCTATCATGCTCCCGACGGTAGCCGGTTTGAGCTTCCCGGTCGGAGTCTGTTGCTGTTCCGTAACGTGGGACATCTGATGCGTAATCCAGCTATTCTCGATAAGCATGGCTGCGAAGTTTATGAAGGCTTACTCGATGCCGTGATTACTGGCGCGATTGGTGCGATAGATATATTAGGTGAAGGTCCTCTCAGGAATTCTCGAGCTGGAAGTGTCTATATTGTCAAACCAAAAATGCACGGCCCGGAAGAAGTCAGATTTGCCTGCGATGTGTTTGCGGCAGTGGAAACGCTGCTGGGGCTTGAGCAGGGACGAATAAAACTGGGAATCATGGACGAGGAGCGCCGCACGACGGTGTCGCTGAAAGCCTGTATCAGGGAAGCAAAAAATCGTGTGGTTTTCATCAACACCGGGTTTCTCGATCGCACGGGAGATGAAATACACACAGCGATGGAGGCCGGGCCGATGGTGCCCAAGGCAGGCATGAAAGCTTGTGCCTGGATCGCGGCGTACGAGCAGCACAATGTTCAGACAGGCCTGGCGTGCGGATTTCAGGGTCGCAGTCAGATCGGTAAGGGCATGTGGGCAATGCCGGATTTGATGGCCGCCATGCTTGAGCAGAAGCAGGCTCATCCCGAGGCCGGTGCCAACACTGCCTGGGTGCCTTCTCCGACAGCAGCCGTACTGCATGCACTGCACTATCATCGCGTTGATGTGCACGAAGTGCAGGCGGCACTGACAAACCAGCCCTTCGCTGACAGTGAGGACATTCTCACGCTCCCGCTGCTCAGCGACCCCGGTGCGCTGACGAATGAGCAGATTCAGCGGGAGCTCGACAATAATGCTCAGAGTATTTTGGGTTACGTAGTGCGCTGGGTCGATCAGGGAATCGGCTGCTCAAAGGTGCCGGACATCAATAATGTCGGACTGATGGAGGATCGGGCGACGCTGAGAATTTCCTCACAGCACATCGCCAACTGGCTCCGGCATGGAATATGTACTGAACTACAGGTAAAGGAAACCTTGCTGCGAATGGCGGCCGTAGTGGATGAGCAAAACTGTCATGACCCACTGTATGAAGCCATGGCTCGGGATCCGGACCGGTCCATTGCCTTTCAGGCAGCCTGTGATCTGGTGTTTAAAGGGCGTGAACAGCCAAATGGTTACACCGAACCGTTACTGCACCGGGCCCGTCTGGCAAAAAAGGCAGAAAAACGCCGCTCTTAGGCGGATAATGCGGCGGGCATGCTATACCCCCAGCCGCGAATTTGTCATGATGGCTGGCAGAAGGGAGCAAACAACAAAAAACAAGAGGTATTCGTTATGGCTCATTTGATCAGACTGACTCTGATGCTGATTGGGGTTACGCTGACCGCGCAGGCGTTGGCGCAGGGCAACGCCCGAGGGACTATCGGTGACAGTCCCTATACTGTGATCTCGGGGTGGGCAGATCCGTTTCAGGAAGAGGGCTTCGCCTTTGGCGGCAACTCCGGTGTATGGGCAGAGTCTGAGGACAGAATCATCATTGCCCAACGTGGTGAGACACGCCTGCCTTACCCGGTTCCGGAAAACTTTCCCGGCTACGCCGGCTTTCTGGGTATCAACACCTTGCGAGAAACCAACCGGCGAACCTGGCAGAACTGCCTGTATGTCGTGAACGGTGACGGAGAGGTTCTGGAGATCTGGGACCATCTTGACTATCTTTGCGAGGGCTCTGATGGCCCCGGGCCGCACCGGGTACGCATCAGTCCCTACGACCCTGAGCAGCGTATCTGGCTGGTCAATGAAACCTTCCACCAGATCTATGTGTTGGCTAATGACGGCAGCGAAGTGCTCGCGACTTATGGCGAGAAGCTGGTGCCCGGCAACGATGCGACCCACTTTGGAAGTCCGCAAGATGTGGCCTTCATGCCTGATGGGCGTATCCTGATCGCAGACGGCCTGGACAATCACCGGGTCATTGTCTACGACAATGACATGAATTATCTGGGTGAGTTCGGAGGTTATGGTGACGGCCCGGGCCAGTTCAACACGATTCATGCACTAGGAGTCGGGCCTGAAGGTCGCGTGTTTGTTCTGGACCGTTCCGGCGGAGAAGTGAATCTGTTCAGGTCGACTGATGACCCGGCGGTGTTTGAGTTTGAGCGTTCCATCGGTTCGCCGCTGACGTTGCCGCTGGACATCATCGTGAATGGAAACGATTTCTGGATCACCGATCTGGGGCCACTGCGGTTTCTGAACTTTGATTTTGAGGGCAACCTGAAGTACTCCTGGCTCGTGCCTCTCGAGTTGCCGGACGGGTACATTGAAGTGCATACCTTCACAGTTGATCCAGCCGGCAACTTGATCGGTGGCGACAATCAGTACGGCCGCTCACAGAAATTTGTGCCAAAGCCGGACGCCGATGCAGAATTGCTGATCGAGCCACCCTGGTACCAGCGGTAGCAGCACCCGGGAAACGGGTTCGCTTGCGGGTTCAGCCTCAGTTGTGGAGCGATGCTGATGAACAGACTGCCTAAGCCAGTACCGCGCGCCATGCTGTGGCTGGCAGCCGCTTCGCTGTCTCTGTCAGCAGCCGCGCAGGAAGAAACGGTCAGGCTTAATAAACTGATTGAAATGTTCCAGCGCGGTGAACCGGCATTTGGTCTCTTGTCGTTTGACTACTCGCTCAGCAATGCCAGATCACTTGCTTCGTCCGGACTGGATTTTGTGCTGATTGATATGGAGCACGCGCCATTTGATGTCGAGCGTTTACGCGCTTTCCTGCTGGGAATGACGAACAAGCGCGCCATCATGGAAAAGGGCAGTCTGCAACCGGATGTGGTGCCCTTCGTCAGAATTCCGGCGGCGGGTGGCGCAGATGAGTTGGTCGCCCAAGCCAAACAGGTGCTGGATGTTGGCGCGTTCGGCGTGATGTTTCCTGCAATACACAACCGCGAACAGGCAGAAATTGCGGTGCGCGCCACGCGTTATCCGCAAATCAATGGTGCGCAGGACTTCGAGCCGCCCGGTCTTAGAGGGCGCAATCCGTCAAACGCTGTCTGGTACTGGGGCATACGGGACTATCACTCCCGCGCTGATGTCTGGCCTCTGGACGCACAAGGTGAGCTGCTGGCCATCATGTTTATTGAATCCCCAGAAGGCGTCGCCAACATTGAGGAGATCATTGCGGTCCCCGGAGTAGGCGGAATATTTATCGGCCCGTCCGATTTAAGCACTTCGATGGGCTACGCCAGTCCGTCAGAACCGGCGGTCGAAGAAGCCATTCAGCAGGTGCTGGCGTCGTGTCTTGCCCATGACGTTCCTTGCGCGATTACCACCAATGCCCGCACGGTCGAGCAGCGCATCAGTCAGGGCTTCCGGTTTGTCACCGTAGGTCTCGATTCGGGTTTGCCGGCCGACGCGCGGAGCGCCCTGCAGCTTGGTCGGCAGGCAGCGGAACAGAATTAGCCTCCCGCTGGCCTCTTACTTGTAATCAGTGCGCGACCGAGCTCTGCCAGAAATGGCACGCCCAGCTCCTCATATTCGTACTCGTCATCATTGAAGGTCTGATTGGCATTGACGTGGATACTCGCGCTGATGATGAACTCTCTTCCCGACTGCGCATCCCGGATATAGGCGGTGTCCGTCAGATAACCATAGGCCCAGCCGGATTTATTGGCGATTTTGAGGTGCGGCGGCGCAGGGTCAACAGAATCCCCCAGAATCAAAAACTTCCCGTATCCGTCAGGATACTGTTGTGGATCAAAACCGGTTTCGCGTGGATATCGCTGCATGATGCTGAGTACAAACTGGCGCTGCGCTTCAGAAAGGCTGAAGCGCTGGGCAGGTGTAAAGCATTCCGGCAAGACTAGTCGGGTCAGCATGCTGTGCAGCGTTCGCAGCGGCAGGAAATTTTTCTCGCTAAAATCAAAAGGCGCTTCGATTCTCGAGCCGTTTTCGTAATAGGCGATGCCCTTTCCCAGACCCGCAACATTCGGAATGACTATGGGCCGACTCACTGTGGCCCCGACTCTGATTGGCGCGCCCGTTTCCTGAGAAAAATAGAGCGATTTGGTAGTCAGAGCGTCTGATTCGGGCACTGACAGGCGATGGGAGATTCTAGCGTTGAGGCGTTTATCTGCCAGTCTGGAGTTAATGTCGTCCTTGCCGAGAAATTCGAACAGCCGATTGTAGGCGTCGTTATCGCTGATTACGAACAGCTTAATCAATTCGTTAGTCACGCTGGTGCCGACGTTCTCGCTCTCCACAACAAAGCGGCTGTAGCGATCAATGCGCGGATCTTCAAGCAGGCGTTCCAGTGCCAGCAGCGCTACCGGAAACTTCACTGTGCTTGCGGGATAGTGATAGCGCCCGTCGGCAACCTCAAATTCGTCTTCGATCAGCTCGATTTGGCCATCACTACCGTGAATAATTTCGGTAAAGAGTATCTGCACCTCGTGAGCATCGGGATTATCCATTACCGCTCGGATTTGTGGTGCATTGGAGCGCAGTACTCGCTGAATAGGCCCGGCCTGACTGCATCCGGCGAACCAGCAGAAGCAAAAAGTGACCGTCATGAGCTGCGCAAGCGGGTTCATCAGTGTTGATCTGCCTGAATGCGTGACTACGAATTGATGGGCGACGCGCAGTTATCCGGTGCTGTCGCGGGACAGCCTACGGCTGGCTTGTTAGTATGACGGAGCCATGATTGAGTTGCAAAATGTTCGGAAATCTTACGATGGAGGGAAAACCTTTGCTGTCTCGGATGTCTCTTTTCGTGTTAAACGGGGCGAGTTGCTTGGCCTGATCGGAGAATCCGGCTGCGGCAAGACGTCTACGCTTAAGATGATAAACCGGCTTGAGGAGCCCAGCAGCGGCGAAATTCTGGTGAACGGTGAAAACGTTCGCCAGCAGAATGCGGAACAGCTACGGCGAAATATTGGCTATGTGTTTCAGGGCATTGGCCTGTTCCCCCACTACACCGTGGCGGAAAATGTGTGCACCGTGCCTGAGTTACTTGCATGGCCTCCGAGCGCCGTGCTCGAACGCTGCCGGGTCGTTCTGGATCTGGTGGGCTTAGCCCCAGCGCAATTTGCAGACAGATTTCCTTCTCAGCTTTCCGGCGGGCAGCAGCAGCGGGTCGGTGTTGCCAGAGCCCTGGCCGCTCAACCGGAACTGGTGTTGATGGACGAGCCCTTCGGGGCGCTTGACCCGATTACCAGGGCTGACCTACAGGAAGAGTTCAAGAGTATCCAGCGCCAACTTGAGCTTACCGTCATCATGGTCACCCATGATATGACAGAAGCGCTGCTCATGGGCGATCGCATTGCCGTCATGAAGCAGGGAAAACTGCTGCAGATCGGCTCGCCCACAGAGCTGCTTGATGCGCCTTCTGACCCTTATGTCCGAAAGTTGATTGAAATGCCAAAGCGGCGTGCGGATCGTCTGGATCAGATTCTCGATGCTGACAGCCACCGGGTGAAACAGCATGACTGAAAATCTGTCAGAACAGCTGGCACTTTTGCCTGAATATTTCAGGGGGCACCTGGCACTGACATTATTCGCACTGTTTATCGGTATAGTGATCAGTAGCCCGCTCGGGGTCTGGGCTGCACAGGCACCGCGGGTCAAGCGGCCCTTGTTAACTCTAGTGAGTATCATTCAGACTTTCCCCAGTGTCGCAATACTGGCTCTGGTGGTGGCCATGCTTGGCGGACGTATCGGCTCATTGCCTGCGATCATCGCTTTGGTGCTCTACAGTATGCTTCCGATTGTGCGCAATACCGTCACCGGCCTTGAGAACGTTGCTGAAGAGGTTGTGACTGCGGCCCGGGGTATCGGCATGTCGCCTCGTCAGATACTCACCAAAGTGCGTATTCCTCTGGCGTTGCCGGTCATTATTGCCGGTATTCGCACGGCGGCAGTGTGGACGGTAGGTCTGGCGACCTTGTCGACGTTGGTGGGCGCGAACAGTTTTGGAAACTATATTTTCACGGGATTGCAAACGCGAAATCTGCTCGCTGTCACCGTCGGCAGTCTGGCGGCGGCCTGTATGGCGGTGATTCTCGACAGTCTCATCGGAGGCCTTCAGTGGCTTGCGGTCAATCGAAATGCAGGCGCTCAGACGGCGCGATACAGGGCAGTAAAAGTTCTGATAATGATCGGACTCACTTCGGTGCTCGGCGTGTCGGGATACAGTTTGTTGCCTGACAGAAAAGTGGATTTTGTCGTTGGTGGTAAGGGCTTTACCGAGCAATACATAGTCGCCGGTGCCGTTGAAGAGGTCCTTCAGGAGGCCGGTTTCACCACTGAGCAGCGTCTTGGTCTCGGTTCTGAAGTGGTCTTTCAGGCTACGGCGAACAACACCATCGATGTCTATCTGGAATATTCCGGGACCGTGTGGAGTAATCTGATGAACAGAGAGGACAATCCAGGCAGAGAGGCGGTGATGTCGGAAGTAGAAGCGTACCTCGCGGCGGAGCACGGCATGGCGAATCTTGCCCGACTGGGTTTTCAGAATCTCTACGCGCTGGCGATGCGCCGCGAGCAGGCAGAGCGATTGGGAATACGCAGTATCAGTGATCTCAAGCCGTTTGCGGATGGGCTGGTTGCCGGAGGCGATCTCGAGTTTTTTGGCCGGCCCGAATGGATCAGTTTACGGGACACATACCGCATCGATTTTGCCGAAAAGCTCACTTTTGATACGACTCTGATGTACACCGCGATCGCGGAAGAGCAGGTCGATGTGATTGCCGCCTACACAACAGACGGAAGGGTCGCCGAGTTTGACCTGGTCATCCTGGAAGACCCGCTTAATGCGATTCCACCCTACGATGGGTTTCTGGCGGTATCGGGTGACGCTATGAATAACCGTCTGTTTGTTGAAACCTTATCCTCGCTGGCAGGCAAGATCAGTGATGAGGTCATGCGAAATGCCAACCGGCTTGTAGACGTGGAAAACCGCCCGGTTACGGATGGCGTGCGTTACATTCGCGAAGCGCTCACCGAATAAGAGTGTGGTCTACCCTGAAGTAGTCTACTCGATGGTAAACGGTATGCCGGTTGTCGAGTAGACAAACACGTCGGTACCGGGCACTGCGTAGGCGAAATAGACAGTCAGGTTTGCGCTGCTGACGTCTACACTGGAAGGCGTAAAGCCATCGAACGCAATGAGCTCTTCGCTGACCTTGAGCGGTTGAGTGGTCGTGTAGCTCTGCAGTGTTCCCAGCTTTCCGTTCCACGCATGATAGCCACCGTCCGCGCTCCGGTAAAAAAGACCAATGCCCTCTACTGAGATCACGACATAGGTTTCTCCGATAATGCCCTGATGCTCGCTGGGAATGAAAAGCGTGGCTCGAACATCAATGCTGTCGCTGGGGGCAAAACGAGAAACCGGCGTATTGAGGTCTTCACTGCGGCTGGCTGAGCCATACAGGATGAGGTTGGAGCTTTCCTGACCCAGGCTGGTAATCGGCAGAATTTTCGGTTCGCGATGTGTACTGATGGGTACTCGCGTCTGATTGATGGTAAACACGGCGTCGGCACTCTGTTCTGAATCCGCCCGATCGACGCCACAGGCTAAGCCGTTGCAGTCATTTAATAGCGGATTTGAGAAGAGGGTTAACTCGACTGAACCGGGATAGTCGTCCGGCGTTGCCATGATGGTGGCGAAGGAGCCGTCTAGGCCGTGTCCAAAGGACCAGGAGTAGGTGCCCAGAGCCCCCGGTTCCCGGCGCGAATGCGCCAAACCATGATTATGACCTAACTCGTGAGCCAGCGTCAGGTCATCACAGCCGGCACCGCCTTCTGCCGGGAAGCCTGCGTTATAAAGTGATGATATCAGATCGCCGCCTGCTAGCAGCGGATGAAAGATTTCGCCTTCGAAGCCAACTCCTGGCAGGGTCCCGAGGCCACAGGCGCCACCCCCAGGAAAGAGACCGTCAATGAATACGGTGATATCGGCTCCCACTCTTTCGCGCAGTTCAGGGAGTTCGCTGAACACGTCGGTTGCGTTGCTCATTGCGTCCATCACGCGGTTTAGATCATTGCCGGTATCGTAGTCTGCAAAGCCATAGAATACGGGCCTGAATCTGACCAGCGCGCCACTGTCGGCGTAGTAGGTATTGGTGACCTCGACCAGCTGATTGATATGGGTTTCGGGGCTGATATCGCCGATGGAATTCAAAAATTTCCGGGAATAGAAAAACATCAGATCAGTTTGCGCAATAAAGCCGTCGCCAACGCTGGACGCACTGTTTTGTGGATCGGTCCCCAGCAAGGCTTCATTGACGTCAGAGATACCGTCGCTGTCGGAATCTTTCAGCGTGTCTTTCACCACAAAAATAAACGCGTCATCCCGTACACTCTGACCGAAGGCATCTCCGATAAACACGCCACTTACTAGCTGGGGTTAGGAGTCAGCGGTAGTTTCGACTGTGTACTCAAAGCTTGTTGTCGCGGCAGGGGCGAGACTACTGATCGTACAGCTTAAGACGGTTTGCGGCCCCGAGCCGTCTACCGCGCAGGCTGGTGAGCTGTCAGTAAACTCAGCGTCATCGAGGATGAAAAAGACGCTGACTGATTCGTCGCTCAGTATACTTAATGCATTGTTAGTGATCGCTATGGATACCGTAACCTGATCGCCGATGACCGCGAATTCGCTCGACAGAGATTGCTCGATACGGACGTCATTGCCGGTCAGGGCCAGCACGCCTGCGGGTTCGCGATAGAGCGGCTCCTTCTGGGGCACAAACGCGCCGTCATCGACGCCCAGTCCACCGATTTCCGCTGCAGTGTGGGTAATCCAACCAATATACTGTTCCTCATTCGGATCCGGCACCGCGGTAATTTTGTATTTGATTCCATCAACCTGAGCGGTTGCAAGCAGCAGCGATTTGCTGAGCGTCAGCACCAGTGATTCATCACCGGCACCTCTGCCAACCCATGAATGGTCGCCGTTCAGGAATGAACTGTCGTGTACCTTGCTGAGGGTTCTTTGTGTTCCGCAAGCAGTCTCGATCGTAAAATGTTCTGAGTCGGTCAGGAGTTTCAGCATGGACTCGGAGATGCGGATGCCTCGGCGATAGGATACCCGTCCTGTCAGCAGTCTGTCCGGAATGTCGGATAGATTGGTTTCTGGCAGGTCATGCCATAGGATAGGTTCATGCTGTGCATTCGCAGTAAAGCTACTAAGTAGTCCAGCGACAAGAAGCGCGAAATATCTACGAGTCCACGTGTTGAGTAAACCGACTACTTTTCGGCATAGGGCTTCTACCGCGGTTCGGCGCATCCCTGCATGTTGGCTCTTCGAATTTATGATAGACCGAACTCGGTCAGCAGTGTGGCACTGGTGACTGGCTTAAATTCAGCATCTGATTCATCCCACTCATTCTATTTCGTAGCTAGAGGCCCTCAATTGTAGATAGCATTCCTCGTTGCCGCATGAGTTCTGAATGAGAGTCCTAGGTCGTTATTCTGAATCATTCCAATAAAAACTGTTTTGTTTTGTGGATCTATCCAAAACCAGGAGCCTGCTATACCCCACCACCAGAAGGTACCCGTTGGCGTACCTTGGAAGACTTCCGAATTGTCTACGATAGCGAAATCAAGACCGAATACATTCCCTGGATAAACTGGGCTAATAGCTTCAATATTCTCGGGGAGTTGGTTATTGTGCATCAGATTTAAAGCTTCCTGCGAAAGCAATTGCTTGTCGTCCATGACCCCGTTTCTGAGATGTAAAGTAGCAAACTTCATATAATCCGTGGAAGTTGACACAAGACCATGTCCGCCCGCTAAAAATTTTGGTTTTTCCGTGAATGCACCACCAAGGGCCTCAGGGGAGCTATCGGTTCTGATTAATCGTTCCCCGCTGGGCATATACGTCCTCGAAAGCCGATGATGGTTTTCCGGAGGAACGAAAAACCCCGTATCAACCATACCCAATGGCCCGAATATCCTCTCCTGAAAGAAAGAATCAAGCGTTTGCCCAGAAAGCCTCTCAATAAGATATCCCTGGACATCAACGGAGATGCTGTAGACCCACTTTGTACCTGGCTGGTTTAGCAGGGGAATGTTCGCTAAGTTTGGGATGCTTTCTGCGAGGGTAGCCTCTTCGCCGATACCAGATTCGACATAAGCATCAGAAATTGAGCCGCTCCCCAGCGGGGGGAAATAGGTTAGACCGCCAGTATGGCTCATCAATTCACGTATGGTCATCGGGTGGTCTGCGGGCTCCGTGTTCCAACTCCCATCATCATTCTCCTCCACGAGCACTCGCATACCGGCCAATTCAGGTAGATGCATCTCGACGGGATCATCTAGTTCGAATTTCCCCTCGTCCCAAAGCATCATCAAGGCTGTTCCTGTGACTGGTTTGGTCATGGAGAAGATTCGAAAAATGGTGTCTGTGCTCATGGGTACCTGATCTTCAACATTCTGGTAGCCCATGGCTTCGTGCATCAGGACTTCTCCGTCCTGAGCCACCATCACCACCGCGCCAGACAGTTTGCCTTCGTCGATTCTGGCTTGCAGATCAGCGGCGACCGCATCCAGCCGTGCCTGCTCAACATCGGCTAGGATCTGCGCAGAAAAGAAAAGCGCCACCGCTGGCACAACAAATCGCATTTTACTCAAGAGATTTGCTCTCATATTACCCTCTACAATGGCCGACCGGTGCCGGTGAAATCATTGTCCGATGCTTCAACAGAAACCGCGGACAGGCCCGTTACAAGGCTGCGCTGATCGTGTGCGCGCATCCCGCTTCTCAGACGTTAAAACTAACATGTTTTCTGAGCGAAGGCTCTAGATCATCCGGGCCGTGCCTTGAGGTCATGGGCACCGCTAAGCGCTATGTTCAGCTGTTGGTTGCGCAGAGACTTTTGTCCTGATCACCGGCGTCGAGGAAAGGTCCGTCAACACAGAGTCGGCGGCCATCAGGGGCATCACACGCGCCGCAGATTCCCACGCCACATTTGGTCCAGTAATCAATCGCATTGAAAATCTGCTCCGGGCTGCAGAATCGTCGCTCAACGGCTTCAGCGGCCCGCACCATGGGCGCCGGTCCACAATTGTAGAAAACGAGATTGCCCAGTTCTTCTTCAGAGATTTGCCCTAGCCGAGCTTCCAGCAGTTCTGTAATGACGCCGTGATGACCGCGGCTGCCATCATCGGTGGCGATGTGCAATTCACTGACCTGCTTGCTTTCCTCAAGGAAGTACAGTCGCTCTGCACTGCGCGCACCGAAAAATATCTCGGTATTCCCGAAATCCCGGGCTAACTGATAGACCGCTGCCAGACCAGTGCCCCCGGCAACAGCCATGATTTTGGCGCCGGGCGCCGGCTCCACAGCGTTGCCGTGAGGGCCTCTGACATAGGCTTCCGTTCCGGGTTCAAGCGTCATCAACGCTTCAGTGAATTCACCGAGATTGATTACTGCCAGCTGAAATGGGTCATCGGTGAGCGCGGAGAAGGGCTTCTCGCCCAGGCCCGGAATCCAGAGGAAGATGAATTGACCCGCTTCAATTTCGATTTTTCTGTCGAAGCGCAGAATGCAGATGTCATCGGTAATGCGTTTGTTGTCAACAAGCGTCACCGGCCGGAAACCCATATCGATGTCGTATCTGACCAGCGCTTCCGCTTGCTCAGATCCGTCCTCCAGATCGCAGGTCAGGTTTCTGAAATAGTCGGTTATCTGGTTGGTTGTCATGCCGATCAGCGCAGAGCCAATGCCAACAATTGAAGCGCCAGCCGCGAAGGCGTCACGCACGTTGCCGGCACTGCTGATGCCACCACAGGCGATGACGGGCTTGTCAGTGATCGCGGCGATTTCGTGCACGCATTCCAGCGCTCTTGGCAGAATGTCTTTGCCCGATACGCCGCCTTTGCCGTTGGTCAGAACAGGATGCCCGTGGCTCTCATAGCATTCGGGTCCCATGGTATTAATGGCGCACAAACCGTCGGCCCCGCCCTGAATGGCAGCAGCGGCAATGTCCGCAATATTCGGTACATTAGGGGTGAGCTTGGCGACAACAGGAATGTCCACTACCGCTTTCACCGCACGGACGATTTCTCTGACCAGGTCCGGATCCTGACCCATCGCCATACCGTAACCTTTCGCATGTGGGCAGGACAGATTGAGTTCGAGCCCGTCTCCATGGGGCGCAAGAATTTTTGCGACCTCTACATATTCTGTAACGCTTCCCCCGAAAATCGAAATGAGCAGGAATTTGTCCTCAGGAACCCCCAATGCCCCCAGCAGCTCAGCCGAGCGCTCCGCGCCCGGATTCGTGAGACCGACCGCATTGGTGAAACTGCCCGGCTGATATTGGGTCAGAACAGGTTCTCGATACCCGAGCCTGGGTTCCGGCCCGATACTCTTGGTGGTCAGTACCCCCACTTCGGGTACCAGATCGAAAAAGCGCTGAATGATATTAGCGGAGCAGGTCACTATGCCGGAGGGGATGGTAAAGGGGCCCGAAACGGTTTTACCTAGGAACTCGGTATTCAAGAGAAGCGCTTACTCTTTGATAGTAAATGGGACAGTCAAAAGGACTGCGAGCACAAGTAAGTATACCAAGAGAGGCTCTGCTCAGCACTTACCTTTTGCCAGTGAGCAGGGCAGAGCTTGGCGGTCCGGGTTAAACCTGGCCGTATACCCGTGAATGAAGCTGCTGAAGGCTGACTAGAGCAGCTCGTGCAGTGCGGGCTTGGTGACTTTACCCATCGCATTCCTTGGCAAAGCATCGACAATCTTCAGTGCTTTGGGGATTTTGTAGGACGACATTTTTTCTTCACACCAGTTTTTCAGCTCATCATAGTCGAGGCTGGAGGTCGGTTTGAGTGCGACGAATGCAGTCACGGCTTCTCCCCAGGTGTCGTCTGCAACGCCGATAACGGCAACTTCAGCGATGGCTTCATGAGTGAGCAGAACACCTTCGATTTCAAGCGCTGAAAGCTTGTAGCCGCCTGACTTGATGATGTCTACGGATGAACGGCCCATGATGCGGTAATAGCCATCTTCAAGGACCGCAACGTCGCCTGTGCAGAACCAGCAGTCCTTGAATGACTCCCCGGTTGCTTTGGGATTGTCCCAGTATTCGAGGAACACATTGTTACCCTGTATTCTGATTTCACCGGGCGTTTCCTCGGCTGTAATCGGTGAGTCATTCTCGTCAAACAGCTGCACCTGTACACCGGGCAGTGGCTGACCAACGCAGCCAGCCCTGCGCTCGCCGGTATAAGGGTTTGAAATCCCCATGCCTATCTCCGTCATGCCGTAGCGCTCAAGTAAAACCTGGCCGGTTAGCTCCTGCCATTGATTGAACAGTTTTACCGGGCAGGCTGCCGAGCCAGAGATATTTAGCCGCATGGCGTTGAAACCGTCACAGATGGACCGGACCTGCTCTTGTTCAATGCTGTCAAAATACTGAATCAGTTTGACATAAATTGTGGGTACCGCCATGAAGACATTATAGGTGCCAGATGCCACTTGTTCTGTAATTCGGGGTATGTCAAATTTTGCAAATAGATGTACTGTGGCCCCTGCCCATAAGCCGCAGCTGAGGATATTCACAATACCGTGAATATGATGCAGTGGCAGAAATAGCGGAATGACATCCTCTTTGCTCCATTCCCAGGCTTCGATCAGAGTCGTAATCTGTGCCTTAATGGTCTTGTGAGTGCTGATCACGCCTTTAGGTTTGTTTGTGGTGCCGCTGGTAAAAAGCATCATAGCCCGGCGATCTTCCAAGATCTCAGGAAGCTCCGCAGCGGTTGTAGCCATGACCTCGTCAACGCTCAGTAACTTGATGTCCAGCTCTTGGCACAGGGGTGCCAGCGCTTCATAAGACTCGGGATTGGCGATTAATCGCGTTACGCTGGCGCAGCTGAGGTAGTGCTCCAGCTCCATAACAGCAGATGCAACGTTGAGCGGGACCGCAATACCACCTGCGCGCCAGACGCCGTGTATGGCGGTGACGTAGTTAATTGAGGCGGGCAGGAAAAACGCGATCCGTTCCTCATTCAGATCACCTGCGCCCGACAGCAGACCTGAAGCAAACAGGGTGGCTAGTCGGTCAACTTCGGAATAGGTAAAAGTGCTTTCGCCCTCTACCAGAGCGATTTTGTTGTTGTCAGGGTGCAGGTTTGGGAAGGCATCTCGTTTCATTGGTATCTACTTGAATCTCAGACGGGGACAGACAGTCAGCGACTAAACCAGTGCGCTGACCAGGAAATACAAAACAGAGGGGCCCAGTAAACAGCCCACTCCGGTGTAGAATGTGGCTGTCATCGCGCCATAGGGCACCAATTTGGGGTCGGTCGCCGCGAGGCCCGCCGCCACCCCGCTGGTGGTTCCCATCAGACCGCCGAACACCATGGCAGATTGCGGGTTATTCAGCCCAATCGCGCCCGCCACCATCGGTGTGCCGATCATGACCAGAATAGATTTCACCAAACCAGCTGCCACGCTGAGCGTGATAACGGCATCGCTGGCGCCGATGGCTTCGCCAGTGACCGGGCCGA
>CACBCS010000006.1:0-5000 GCA_902537815.1 uncultured Pseudohongiella sp.
ATTATGTTTGGTTTTGAGGAAACAAAGGGGCTCGAGGTCGTTGCCTTACTGCCCTGATTGAGGTCTCTGTTTGTTGAGCTACTGAAATGCCTAACGTTGTCAAAGGAAGCAGGCAGGAAAAAATGATGGTCGTGCCTTACCGGCCCGGTCGGCGTGTCCTGTTTACTTTGCTGCTGCTCACCGGAGTTGCGGTCAGTGCTGCCGGAGGGTGGTGTTATGCATACTACACCACAGTGCTGGCACAGCAAGGCGAGCAGGCAGAGAAGCGTGAATTGTCGGCTCAACTGACTGATCTGCGTCAGGAGAATGAAGCACTGAGAAGACAAATTGCCATTCTGGATCGCTCGAGTGCGGTGGACCAGCAGACCGGCGCTGAGCTGCAGGAGACGCTGACCGCCCTGCGACAGAGGGTCGCGCAGCTGGAGGAAGACGTGCTTTTCTATCGGCAGGTTGTTGAGGAAGAGACCGATGAAACAGGGCTGGTGATCGGGCAGCTAGATATTGATGCGACCCGGTCTCCGGACCGGTATCGATACAAGCTGGTGATGCGCCAGCAAGACGCTGATGGTGACACCTATCTGACCGGCCATGTGAATTTTAACCTGGTGGGGCAATTGCAGGATCAACAGGTGATCCTGCCGCTGCGGGACCTGTCCGAATTTGAGGATGAGCTGGACATCCGGCTCCGCTTTAAATATTTTCAGAACATAGAGGGCGAATTGGCTCTGCCGGAAGGCTTTCAGCCGGATCGGATCCAGATCGCAGCTGTGGCCACCGAACCGGTGTCCAAGCGGATCAACGAGGACTTCGGTTGGGTAGTCGCCCTCGAGTAGTGAGGCTTAACCCGGTGGGTGCCGGCCAATAGGGCAATCCCGTCATAAGATCGGAAATCAGGAAACAGCAGATGTTTGGTAAGTCGAAAGGCGCACTGCCACGGGCGTCTAACCACGCGCACACGCTCGTCTCGCGCAGCACGGAAATTGTCGGGGATCTTCACTTTACCGGTGAGCTCATCATTGAAGGTAAGGTGAAGGGTAATATCTATGCAGAAGACGATTCCGCCGCTCTCATCAGTATTGCCGAGAGCGGGTCAGTAGAGGGGGAAATCTGCGTCCCGTCGGCGGTGATCAATGGGCTGGTGCAGGGCGATGTGCGCTCTGCAACCCACATTGAGCTGGCCGCTAAAGCGGTGGTGATGGGAAACGTCTACTACAACCTGATCGAGATGGTGATGGGTTCAGAGGTCAATGGCAATCTGATGCATATCGGCTCCAACCAGTCAGATACCAAGCTCATCGGGGCAGATCGCAATAAGCTGCTGTTTGAGCGATCGTCTGAAAGATCTTCCCTCAAACAAAGTTAATTGCACAGACTGATGCTCGAAGTGTAAAGAGGTTCCCTTGTCAGTAGTCCAAACAGCAGAACCGGTCATCATGACCTTTACCGATAACGCCGCGGCAAAGGTCAAGAGTCTGATCGCAGAGGAAGAAAACGATCGCCTGAAGCTGCGGGTTTTTGTGACCGGCGGAGGTTGCTCCGGGTTCCAGTATGGGTTTTCTTTCGATGAAACGGTCAATGAGGACGACACCGTTATCGAAAACAACAATGCCGAGTTGCTGGTGGACCCGTTAAGTTACCAGTATCTGGTGGGTGCAAAAATTGACTATGTCGAGGGTCTGGAAGGCGCCCGTTTCGTGGTGGACAATCCCATGGCTACCACCACCTGTGGGTGTGGTGCGTCATTCTCGATTTAAGTGTCTGACCCTTTCGCGCCGCCGCTGGCGGCAAATCCGGTGTTGACCCGAGTGCGTGCCGGATGCGCCGTCCTTTCCGCCAGCTAGCGCTGGTAAATAGCCCCCAGCACCACCGGTGCTCTGGCGCCGGTGAATCCTGATGTCTCCATTGCCCTGCCGTCCAGTGTCTGTTTGGCGAGCCAGGCAAACGCAATCGCTTCCACCCAATCGGGGTGTATCCCCAGCGCTTCGGTAGTGCCCACTGTCCGGGTGGCGAGGGCGTTTGCAAGACCCTCCATCAGCGTCCGGTTGTGTGCGCCTCCACCGCAAACATAAATCTCTTCCGGATCGCCGTGCTCATGAAGTGCGTTGACCAGGGACTGGATCGTCAGTTGAGCCAGCGTGGCCTGCACATCAACCGGCGCCACCGGCTCACCAAGTGACTCCAGTTTGGTCTCAAGCCAGGCACTGTTGAACAGTTCCCGGCCGGTGCTTTTGGGGGCCCCCTTGCTGAAGAAGGGATCTTGCCGGAGCTCGGCAATCAGCGCTCTGTGAACCACGCCCTCGCTGGCCCAGCTGCCGTTTTTATCAAATTTACGCCCGCGATGCTGGGCTATCCAACCGTCCATTAGCACATTACCGGGCCCTGAATCAAAGGCGAACGGCGGTGTCGCCGGGTTCAGAAACGTGATGTTGCTGATTCCGCCGATATTGATAATCGCCCGGCTGGTGAGGGCAGAAGTAAAGAGATGTTCATGCAGCAAGGGTGCCAGAGGCGCACCCTGACCCCCGGCGGCCATATCGCGGCCGCGAAAGTCTGACACCGTGGTGATCCCGGTCAGCTCTGCGAGGGTGTTGGCGTCTCCGATCTGCAGGGTGAAGGGTTTGTCTCCATTGGGTTCGTGCCAGATGGTCTGACCATGGCTGCCAATGGCCACGACTTCCTCGGCAGCAATGTCAGCGAGTTGCAGCAAACTCAGGCTGGCCTGTGCGAAGACCTCGCCCAACGCGATATGCGTCTCACCCAGCGCGGGCAAGCCTGCAACATCGCCACTGCACAATTTCAATATCGTGCCGCGAAGCTCGTCGGCAATAGGATGGCTGTGGGCAGCAACAAGAGATGGAGCCGGCGAAGCCAGATCGACTAGCACCGCATCGACCGCGTCAACGCTGGTGCCTGACATGAGCCCGATATAGAGCGCTCGAGTAGACATGCCGGTTCAGTCCGCGCTGGGCTGATTGAGGCTGAACAGCTGGCTGCTGTTGAGATTCTGAAAATGGTCGAGCAGCCGGGCTGTCTGGGACCGGAACCGATCTATTTCTTCCGGCTCGATGGACACCGCCTTAGGCAGTCTGTCGAGTATCGTTCGCGGGTTCTGATGAACGCCATTCATCAGGAACTCATAATGCAAATGTGGGCCGGTGGCGCCTCCGGTGGCACCGACGTAGGCGATGACTTCGCCCTGTCGTACTCGTTCTCCTTTTCGCACGGCGTAGCGCGACAGATGGGCATATTTAGTCTCGAAGCCGCCTTCATGCCTGACCACAACCAGGTTGCCAAAAGAACCATTGCGCGCTGCCCAGGTGACTCTGCCATCACTGGTGGCGCGTACCGGAGTGCCGGTCGGTGCCGCATAATCGGTGCCTTTATGGGCCCGAATGGTATTGAGAATGGGGTGCCGCCGACGCGGATTGAAATTTGAGCTGATTCGAAAGACATCCAGAGGGCTGCGCAGGAAGGCTTTGCGCATGCTTTCCCCTTCCGGCGAATAATAACCGGCTTCGCCTTCCTCATTGATGTAACGAATGGCCGTAAATACCTCGCCATCATTGATATACTGGGTCGCGAGGAGATCGCCGTGTCCGATGTATTCACCATCAAGGTATTGTTCTTCGTAAAGGATGCTGAACTGGTCTCCCTGTCTCGGATCAAGAATGAAGTCGATGACACCGCCAAAGATATTCGCCATCTCCATGATGTGTTCCGCCGGAATGTTCTCTTTTTGGCCGGCCATGAAGAGACTGTCGGAAACAGTGCCAACCCGAAATGCTTCCACCAGGTCTGCGACTTTGACGATGGGCTCAACGGCATACCCCTGGTCGTTGCGGGTGAACATAAAGCCTTCAAGCGGAGATTTCAGCACCCGCAGCCGGGCAAGTTCGCCGGCTGTCGGCATCATGAAATCCAGTTGATATCCCGGAAACAGTCGATTGAGCACCGCGGCTTCCTCGCTGCTGTTGAGTACGCGGAACATGTCCTGATCGCTCAAACCCACCTGTTTGAATATGGCAGAAAGATTGTCGCCGCTTCGCACGACGACGTTTTGCCAGGTTACAGTGTCAGACGGTACGGCCGTATCGGCGCTCACTTGCGGATCGCCGGAGACTGCAGTACCAGAACCGACGGCGGCAAAACCTTCGATCCCGGCGTCACTGATGTCGGCGGCCGGCGCGTTAAGCTCTGGCTCCTCACGCTGGGAGTTGGTCGCGACCGGAATGGTCAGTCGTGCCTGATCTGTGACAGCTGACCCGTCAGGTTCAGGCAGGAGCAGCAGGACAGCAGCGAGTCCCGCCAAGCCAGCCGCGATCCTCAGATGTTTCTGCGGGTAGTAACGCTGGAGGAACTGCTTGGCGACGTCAACAAGAGGCATATCGGTACTTCGTAGATTGATGATTCTTAATCTCGGTCTCATCGCGTGCTTTGCCCGCGCGGCGAGTCGAGTCGCGCATGGCGCCGCATTATAGCAACAGGTCGGTGCATTCCTAGCCGCGCTCGCCGATTTTCCCCGAAACGCCTGACATTAGTGTAAAATCCCAGCGCTTTGAAAGCGCTGTTTGACCTGCATACCCGCGTTTTCGGAGCCAGCCTGACCAACCTGAGGATTTAGACAACACATGACGGAATCTGTTACCGATATCATTGCCGACCTGGAAGATCGCGATTTGCTGGTTCAGTTGGCGGGCGGTGAAGGCGTGAGGGAGCATCTGCTCTCTGGCAGTCGTACGGTATATTGTGGCTTCGATCCGACCGCGGAGAGCCTTCATGTGGGCAGCATGGTGCCGCTTCTGGTGCTGAAACGCTTTCAGATGGCAGGGCATCAGCCCATTGCGTTGGTCGGGGGTGCGACAGGTCTGATCGGTGACCCCAGCTTTAAGTCCAGCGAGCGCAGTCTGAACTCGACTGATCTGGTAGAGTCCTGGGTAGAGCGGCTGAAGCCGCAGCTGAGTCAATTTATGGATTTTGATTGCGGCAGCAATTCCGCCATC
>CACBCS010000006.1:10000-88639 GCA_902537815.1 uncultured Pseudohongiella sp.
CCGGATCTTACTGCGATGGAGTGACGGAGAAGGCTAGGCTAGCACGGCGATGGTTGTCCGTGTTTAAGCGAGTAGGTAGGGGAATTAGGTAAATCCGGTTCCTCGTTAATCTGAGACGTGATGACGATCCTGAAGGGAGACCTGACGGAGAAGTAGTCGATGCCATGCTTCCAGGAAAAACTTCTAAGCTTCAGGTAAGAAACGACCGTACTGTAAACCGACACAGGTGATCAGGTAGAGAATACCAAGGCGCTTGAGAGAACTTGGGTGAAGGAACTAGGCAAAATGGTACCGTAACTTCGGGAGAAGGTACGCTCCTTTTGGTGATCAGACTTGCTCTGTAAGCTGAGGGGAGTCGCAGTGACCAGGTGGCTGCAACTGTTTACTAAAAACATAGCACTCTGCAAACTCGTGAGAGGAAGTATAGGGTGTGACGCCTGCCCGGTGCCGGAAGGTTAATTGATGGGGTTAGCTTAGGCGAAGCTCTTGATCGAAGCCCCGGTAAACGGCGGCCGTAACTATAACGGTCCTAAGGTAGCGAAATTCCTTGTCGGGTAAGTTCCGACCTGCACGAATGGCGTAATGATGGCCACGCTGTCTCCACCCAAGACTCAGTGAAATTGAAATCGCTGTTAAGATGCAGTGTACCCGCGGCTAGACGGAAAGACCCCGTGAACCTTTACTATAGCTTCACACTGGACTTTGACCTTATTTGTGTAGGATAGGTGGGAGACTTTGAAACCATGACGCCAGTTATGGTGGAGTCGCCCTTGAAATACCACCCTGGTAATGTTGAGGTTCTAACTTAGCTCCTGAAACGGGAGTGAGGACAGTGTGTGGTGGGTAGTTTGACTGGGGCGGTCTCCTCCCAAAGAGTAACGGAGGAGCACGAAGGTACCCTAAGGGCGGTCGGAAATCGCCCGTTTAGTGTAATGGCATAAGGGTGCTTGACTGCGAGAGTGACAACTCGAGCAGGTGCGAAAGCAGGTCATAGTGATCCGGTGGTTCTGAATGGAAGGGCCATCGCTCAACGGATAAAAGGTACTCCGGGGATAACAGGCTGATACCGCCCAAGAGTTCACATCGACGGCGGTGTTTGGCACCTCGATGTCGGCTCATCACATCCTGGGGCTGAAGCCGGTCCCAAGGGTATGGCTGTTCGCCATTTAAAGTGGTACGCGAGCTGGGTTTAGAACGTCGTGAGACAGTTCGGTCCCTATCTGCCGTGGGCGCAGGAAATTTGAGAAGAGTTGCTCCTAGTACGAGAGGACCGGAGTGAACGAACCTCTGGTGTTCGGGTTGTTACGCCAGTAGCATTGCCCGGTAGCTATGTTCGGACAGGATAACCGCTGAAAGCATCTAAGCGGGAAGCCCCCTTCGAGACGAGATTTCCCTTAGGACTTGATCCTACTAAAGTGCCGTTCAAGACGAGGACGTTGATAGGCTGGGTGTGTAAGCGTTGTGAGGCGTTGAGCTAACCAGTACTAATTGCACGTGAGGCTTGACCATATAATCATGGGTTCTGATTGAACGTAAGTTCAGTTCACAACTTAGGGTTGTATGAAAAAAGCAACTTTAACTACTTCGGTACAGATCGAAGTTCGAGAGGCCCAAAGGCTTCGAAGACTTCAAAACTTGTACAGCTTGTTAGTTAGTCTGAAGACGAAAGTCCAAAGACAACGCAGACGATTACATTCTTTGTTCATCCAATTGTTAGGAATTCGACGGATCGCTGTGCGATCAGTCAGCAGAATTGCCTGACGACAATAGCGAGCGTGAACCACCTGATTCCATCCCGAACTCAGAAGTGAAACCGCTCAGCGCCGATGGTAGTGTGGGGTTTCCTCATGTGAGAGTAGGTCATTGTCAGGCATCCAAACAAATACCCCGGTCGGCTTTGCCGGTCGGGGTATTTTTTTGAATGCTCGAAACTGTAGAAGAGGGCAATGCCGGCGGTCCAGGCTTTGCAATGGACACCAACCTGGTGTTGGTGGAAATCGTCGACGAAGAGTTGAAGCGCCTAGTATCTGCAAACTAGAGGAGAATGCGTGGTTGCCAAGCTAAATGGACTTAGTCTGCACGCTGGCGGCGAAAGACAGAAAGCACTGGGATCCGCTCGCGATCGTTGAGCCCTTGCGCGGTCGCCCGGTTTATCTGACCTTCGATCTTGATCGATTTGACAGTAGCCTTATGTCGGCAACCGGAAAGCCGGAACCGGGCGGTTTATACTGGGACGAAGCTAGTGCCATTATTCGTGCCGCTTCTGAAGCCGCAACAATCGTATGTGCCGATGTCGTCGAACTGGCACCGCGCCCGGAACTGCACGCCTGCGACTTTCTGGCGGCAAAGCTCTGCTACAAAATTTTGAACTTCGCTCTCGGCGCGCGCAATGCTTGATTGCAGATAGCTCAGCCTTGAACTTGAAAATTCACTTCACACCACCACGTTCAGCTTCCTGTAGGTTACCTGCCAGTAGAATCGACCGAACAGGTGCTTCACATCAGCGCAGCACCAACTCCTCTGGACAATGCTTTGCGCGATGGATATCGTTTTATCCTCCAATTTTCAGTGACATTGATGACGGCCGGGATCTTTGAAAATGCACGACAGATCCAGCCTTGCCGGCGGAGTAAACATGTTTACGGTAAACCCTATTGCCAGTGCCCTCGGCGCGGAATTGCATGGCGTTAATCTAGCTACTGAGATGACGCGGGAAGTTTTTCAGGAAGTCAGGCGCCTGCTGGTGGAGCATGAAGTGGTTTTTTTCCGGGATCAGGATATAACGCCGGCGCAGCACCGGGCACTGGCGGCGTCTTTTGGTCCGCTGCAGACGCATCCTGCCTATGAGACTGTGGAGGGGATTCCGGAAATTACGATCCTGGAGAGCACTGCAGAAAAGCCAACCAAGATCGAAGCATGGCATACTGATATGACCTTTCGTAAACATCCGCCGATGGGCTGTGTGCTGCGTGCGAAGATCGTGCCGTCCAGGGGGGGTGATACCATGTGGGCAAGCATGACTGCAGCTTACGATGCGTTATCCAGGCCTATGCAGGAATTTTTGTCAGGCCTTAATGCGGAACACGATTTCAGCTGGGGTTTCAAGGAAAGCCTGGCAGAACCGGGTGGCAGAGTACGCCTTGCCCAGGCAGTAGCTGACAACCCGCCGGTGACGCATCCCGTGATTCGTACGCACCCGGAAAGTGGTAAGAAAGTGATCTTTGTCAATTCACTGTTTACCACGCGCATACCGGAACTGAGCCGTGATGAGAGCAATGCAGTTCTGGCGTTTCTCTATAATCACGTGACTACACCCGAGTTCAGTTGCCGCTTTAATTGGGTACCAAACTCAATCGCCATCTGGGATAACCGCAGCACCCAGCACAAACCTATCAATGATTATTTTCCTGAGCACAGGATGCTGCATCGGGTAGTGATCGATGGTGATAAACCCTACTGATCAGCTTTGTCTGACTTGCTGGTTGCGTGATATGAAATCCAGGATGTGCCATGCTACCTGCAAGTTGTCCGTCTCGGTTTTCAGTGAATCTATGGCAGCCTGGTAAAGTTCCTCGCCGAATATTTCACGGCGCATAGTCAAGAGTGCACGCGCATATCCCTCGCTGAATTCAGGGTGGGCCTGAAAAGTCAGAATATGTTCCCCCAGTCCCATCGATGCAATGGGGCAGACTTCGGTGCTGGCCAGCACTTTCCCACCCAGTGGCAGTTGTGTGACCTGGTCCTTGTGATTGGCACGGAGGTTAATCGGTTCGCCGGGCAGACCATAGGATGCGGCATCGGCTGTGGGGGTGATCCTGTGGACGCCGACGCACCAACCCGCATTCGCAGCAGAGGTCTTGCCACCCAGAGCTTCGGCAACCATCTGGTGCCCGAAGCAGATACCGATGAGCGTCTTGTGGGCTTTATGCAGTTCCACGACAAATTCCTTGAGCCGCAAGACCCAGGGCACTTCGTCGTAAACACTGAGTTTGCTGCCGGTAATGATGTAAGCGTCGGCTTCATCCAGATGAGCTGGGTATTCGTCCTGGACCACCTCGTAAGTCACGAGATCTAGATCCGGATCCACGGCTAGCAGGACTGCGGCAAACATATCAGGGTATTCACCGAACTCTGCCGCGAACTCAGGCTTGACCGCGTCGGCATTAAGAATTCCGATTTTCATCTGTCTGTGCGAACCCCCGACGATTGCCTAGGCATCCTGCAGGTGGAATGATTTGGGTTGGGTAAGCTGATGGAAGCCCAACTCGGAAAGTGCTGCACCCCGACCGGTATTCTTCACGCCTGTCCAGACCAGGGCAGGATCCAGATAATCGGCGCGGTTCATAAATACCGTGCCGCACTCGAGTTGTTCGCCGAGTTGTTCCGCGCGGTCTTGATCCTGTGTCCACAATGAAGCCGTGAGCCCAAGATCACTGTCGTTCATCAACTGAATCGCTTCTTTATCAGTGGCCACTGGCATGATGCCAACCACCGGCCCGAAGCTCTCTGCCGTCATCACTGACATAGTGTGGTTGACGCCGGTCAGCACCTGCGGGGCCAGATAGGGCGTGTTGTCAGCCGCCGCCGGAAAAAGACCGGGATCAATACATGCCGAGGCGCCTTCTGAGACCGCCTCTCTCACCTGTTGTCGCACCCAGTCAGCGGCCGATGTTTTAACAACAGGCCCCAGTGTGGTGCCCGGCTGAAGCGGGTTGGCGAGGCGGTATTGTTTTACCCGCTCGACATAGGCTTCGACGAAAGTGTCAAACAGAGACTCATGGACATAGATTCTTTCGATACCGCAGCAGGACTGGCCAGAATTGAAAAAAGCGCCATCGACCAGATTCTCCACCGCGTTGTCGAAGTTGGCATCATCTCTCACGTAAGCCGGATCCTTGCCACCTAATTCCAGAGCTACACCGGCAAATGTGCCTGCGGCTGCCCGTTCAATCCGTTGACCTGCCGGGACTGAACCGGTGAAGCTGATAAAATCCATCTGTCCTGATTTGACGATCCGCTCGGTATCTTCATGGCTGAGGAACAAATTCTGCAGCACACCCTCCGGCAACCCCGCCGACGCAAAAGCGTGGGCGAAATGCTCCCCGCACAGAGGGACCTGTGCCGAGGCTTTCAGGAGCACGCTGTTGCCGGCCATTAGTGCAGGCACGATAGAGTTGACGGACGTAAGCAGCGGATAGTTCCACGGCGCGATGGTGAAAACAGTGCCTACAGGCTTCCTGCGGATAAAGCGTTTAAGCCTTGCTTTTGTTTCCGGTACAACATCTGCCAGTGACTGTTCAGCAATGGCAATCATATGACGGGCGCGTTCCGCCAGACCATTTACCTCGCCGCCGGCAAATGCGACAGGTCTCCCCATCTGCCAGGCGATTTCCTCGGCAATCTGGTTTTGCTTCGATTCAAAGTAGGCGACCGCGTTTTCGCTGATTCTGGCTCGTTCCGCGAGACTGGTCTGTTGCCAGTGCTTTTGCGCTGAGCGCGACAACTCAATAGACTGTGAAATCGAGCCCGGGTCTGCGGCCTCCCGCTCAACGTAAACGGAGCCATCGACCGGCGAAATACATTGTAATATCTTGGGATTACCAGGCTGACTCATTTTCCAACAGTGTTCTTTGGCTTCCTGCGCCTGTGACCTAGGGAGGGGAAGATTAACAAGCTAGCCACATTTAATCGACAACTTGGAAACTGCTCGGGCCTGCCGGCAAGGCTGTCGCAGCGATTCAGTCACTGCGGCCGCCCGTTAAGCAGTGTGATGGCTATACTCGCTTTACTCTTCTGTCCATCCGCTTCCGCGAATGGTATCGATGCGGCTATCAACGCCGCCATGCAGCCTGTGACCGATGCCGTGGCGGGTTTCATTTTTTTCGAAGTCAGTGTTTTTGGGGCCCAACTGCCGCTGATCGTGCTGTGGCTGATTGCCGCCTCGACATTCTTCACCTTCTATTTCAGGTTTCTCAATCTCAGAGGCTTCAGGCACGCTTTTGAATTGCTGCGCGGTGATTACAGCAAGACAGATCACAAGGGTGAGCTGAGTCATTTTCAGGCACTGGCCACCGCGGTTGCCGGTACGGTTGGTATTGGCAACATCAGCAGTGTGGCCATCATTATCTCCCTGGCCGGACCCGGTGCGACATTCTGGCTGATGCTGGCGGGATTTCTGGGGATGTCGACAAAATTTGTCGAATGCGTGGTCGGGGTCAAGTATCGCAAGATCAATCCAGACGGCAGTATTTCCGGCGGTCCGATGTACTATCTTGAGCAGGGGTTGAAAGAAAGAAAGCTGGCCTGGTTGGGCAAACCCATGGGGTATTTTTACGCCCTGTCGATAGTGATTGGCTGCATGGGTATCGGCAACATGTTTCAGTCCAATCAGGCCTTCGAGCAGTTTGTCGTAGTCACGGGCGGAGAGTCTGGATTTTTCGCAGATAAAGGTTGGCTGTTCGGCGCCATGTTGGCCTGTCTGGTGTGCATCGTCATCATTGGTGGTATCAAGAGTATTGCCCGTGTTACCAGCAGGCTTGTGCCGTTCATGGCAGCCGCTTACGTGTTGGGATCACTGACCGTAATTTTTCTCAATGCAGACAGAATTCCTTGGGCCGTGTCCGCCATCGCGACTGAGGCATTCAGCCCGACTGCCATGAGTGGTGGCATGCTCGGTGTGATGATCATGGGATTCCAGCGTGCCGTGTTTTCCAATGAGGCCGGCATCGGTTCAGCGGCCATTGCCCACTCGGCGGTAAAAACCCGCGAACCGGTCACAGAAGGGTTCGTTGCTCTGATGGAACCCTTTATTGATACTGTGGTGATATGCTCCATGACGGCGCTGGTCATCTTGACCACGGTCTATGAGCCGGAATTAGCGGGTGCGGGCATGCAGGGTATCGAACTGACTTCACGGGCATTCGGCAGCACTCTTGGCTGGTCGACGATACCGCTGTCCGTCATCGCGATTATGTTTGCATTCTCAACCCTGTTGTCCTGGTCCTACTACGGCCTGAAAGGGTGGACCTATATCATGGGGGAATCGGCCAGGGCGGAAATCGTATTCAAGTTCATTTTCTGCGCATTTGCCGCGCTCGGTTGCATGATTCAGCTCGACGCCGTGCTGGATTTCTCAGACGCGCTGGTTTTCGTTATCGCCTTACCCAACATTCTCGGCCTCTACGTGCTTGCGCCAGTTGTCAAAAAGGAACTGAAGAGTTATCAGGCGCGGCTCAAGAGCGGGGAAATTCCGAATGTGCGCAAACTGTCGCGGGAGGCGCAATCGGCTCGCACAAAGTGGCCCGGGCGCTGAGAAATCAGGCAAGCGGCTTCGACATTTTCCGGTTTCGGTGCGACGCAGATTGAAGTGTACTTCTGATTCCCAGCTTTATTGGCCATGCACTCTCCAGCATCAACCGCTGGAGACGCTCTGTCCGGCAGTGCAGATCTACAGCCGCACCAACGCAAATAGCTACTGACCGCCCTCCGGTCATTTGGTAGCCTGAGTTAGTTGCCCCTGTAAATGGAGTCAAAAGTGAAGACTACCTCACTACTCTTGAGCATTCTGGTAATTCTTTCAGCCTGCAGTCAGCCGTCTGTTGACCATGCGGATAAGATCTATATCGATCGTAACTTTTTCGCCTCTCACCCTATCTGAGGGTGAATCCCCGGCCAAAACCGGGAACCCATCTCGTGCGTCAGTTGGGTAAAAAAGCGCAAAAAATAGCAATAAAGGGGAAAAACATGAATAAAACCGTCCTGTATACCGCGGCAGCGCTCGTGGCGGGGGTTCTGACCTACCTTGGCAGTGTCATATTTATCGGCAGTCAAGTTGAGTCGGCGATCAGCAGCATTGAGGCGGATATGATTCAGTCCGATGAGCTGATCGTGCATCGCTTTGAGTATGAAAGCGGATTCGGCGGGGGTGTGCTTAGTTATGATCTGGAAGTGTCTCCCGCGTTCGACGGCATGACCGGGGAGCTGCTGGCGGAGATTGGCGCGGTCATGGGAGAACTGCGTGCAGAAGGCACCCTTGATGTGACCCACGGCCCCTGGGTCGGCAATGGAATGGGTTTCGCGGCGGCCGGGACCAAGCTGGAATTTCCGGTGGGTGACGAGGTCCGTCAGCTGCTGCCGCAGTATCCCGGCAGCGCGCCGGCGGCAACGGTTTACGCCTCGGTGGGGTTCGGCGGCAGCGCCAGCCTGCGTCTCGAGACCCTGGCCTACGACGGCCGGCTGGTCATGGAGGATGAATCGATCTCATTGACAGCAGCAGGTGTCGGTGCTGAGCTGGTGCTCAGCGGTGATGACGTGGGTGTGGGCTTTGACATCGGCATTGTCAGGCTGTCTGACGAGGCGACTGAATTTCTGGTTGATGGCATGGCGCTGAACCTTGAGACCAGCAACAGCCTGTCGGAGCTGTCACTGTCTTTTGATCTCGATGAGCTGTCGGTCAGCGACGCTGACTCTGATACCCAGCTTGGCGTGCAGTCATTCGTCGGATCCGGCAGTTCCAGAAGTTTTCTGCCGGGAATCTGGCTGGGGGACAATGATTTTTCCATCGAGCGGGTTTCGCTGGAGATAGACGAGACAGCGGTTGAAGCGCTGAATATCAGCGTTTCCGGCGGAATCGATGAGGACACAGATGGCTTGCTTGCCGCGACGTCTATGCTCAACATCGGCGAGCTCAAGGTCGCGGAGGCCCCTGTCAACGGGATCGAGTTCGGCGTCGGCTATGAGAATATCAATGCCGAAGCGCTGTCCGATTTTATCCAGCTGAGTAAGGAATTCGATGTTGACTCAGTGGATGCGGATGAACTGCGGGGTGCCTTGCTGTCGATGGTGAATGCACTGTCTGCGGACGGGCCGACTCTGATAGTTGCACCCGTTGCCATCTCTCTGGTGGAGTATAGGGATACCAGTGCGGCGTTCAGCGTCGGTCTCAGCGGGATTGCCGCAATCGAGGAGGCGACCGCCGAAGAACTGTTCGAGGCGATGACCCTGTCGGGTGAGTTCAGCATCACCGCAGATGCCGTGCGGAAGCTGATCGAGATTGGCCTGACCAGCTCAGATGACACGCTGTCGGCACAGGAACTGGAAAGTGCCGTTGACTCTGGTTATCAGCAGTTAGTCTCCGCGGTTGAGGGGTCCGGATTTGTGGCTATCAGCGATAGCGGTCTCTCAACCTCGGTTGAGGTATCCGGCGGTGCCGTGCGAATCAACGGTGAAGAAACCGAGGCCGGTGCAGAGCTGTTTGCGGCGGCGCTGAGCCAGCTGGGGGATACCGGCGCTCTGGCGCCTGATGCTGATACCTCTGATTTCCCGTCAGAGGCGTTGTATGACAACGTGTCTCTGGTCACGGGTTTCACTCCGGATCCCTATCTCGTCAGTATCTTGGCTGGTGGCGACAGTGCTGCCTCGGAGGAACTGGGCGCGGCCTGCGCAGGGAACGTGACTTCAAAGCAGCCTGATGTGGCTTTGAACTACACGGCCGGATCCAGTTTTGGCCTTTATCTTTATGCTGAGGCAGCAGAAGACACCACTCTGATCGTCCTCGGGCCGGATGGCTGGTACTGCGACGACGACAGCCATGGCGATCTGAACCCCGGCGTGACCTTCGATAGCCCTTCCAGTGGTGACTACCTGATCTGGGTGGGGACTTACGGGGGTGGCGTTGTGGATGCAGAGCTCGGCATCACGGAAACGCTCTTCGGCGACACATCAGGTGCGGTCACGTCCTCGGGCAGTGCCGACACCGGCGACTTTCCGTCTGACGGGTTGTTTGAGAATGTCTCTCTGACCACCGGGTTCACGCCGGATCCCTATACCGTGGAGCTGGCTGTCGGAGGTGATAACCCGGCGTCCAGCGAACTGGGCACGGAATGTACCGGCAACGTGACCTCCAGCCAGCCCGATGTGGTGCTCAACTACACGGCCGGCTCTGACTATGGATTGTCGCTCTACGCCGAATCGGACTCGGACACCACGCTGATTGTGCTGGCGCCGGGCGGCTGGCAGTGCGACGACGACAGCTATGGTGATCTGAATCCCAACATCAGACTCGACAGCCCCCAATCCGGTGACTATCTGATCTGGATTGGCACCTATGACAGTGGTGTTGCCGATGCGGTACTGGGTATCTCTGAGTACTGAGTTGCCGCGGGATGTCTATATTACGGCGTATTCCGACACGTGCCCGGTCGCGCCGAATGACACCAGTCAGGTTAGGTCACAAAATCGACGAATAGAGCTGGTTGTACCGCCGGATTAATCCTGACAGCTCAGCCAGTCAGCGTATCGCCCGGTACGTGCACCGCGCCTTCCATCAATATCCTGGCGCTCCGACTCATACTTACCCGGGTGACTTGCCACTCTCCCGCAGTGTGGGTCACTGCTGCGCCGACCTTCATGGTGCCCGAGGGGTGGCCGAATTCTACTTCCTGTAGCTCTCCGCCACCGGCGGCCAGGTTAACCAGCGTTCCCGGGATGACGGCGGCAGCACCGATTGCCACCGCCGCAGTTCCCATCATGGCATGATGCAGGGCTCCCATGGATAAGGCCCGAACCATGAGGTCGATCTGATCCGCGCTGACGGGCCTTCCGCTCGAGGCGGTATAGGATTTGGCGGGAGCGACAAATGCAATTTTGGGCGTGTGCTGCCGTTGGGCCGCTTCCGTCAGATTGTCGATCAGACCCATCTTCAGCGCCCCGTGCGCGCGGATGGTCTCAAATTTCTGCAGCATGGCGGGATCGCCGTTGATAGCTTCCTGCAGTTCGGTGCCCTTGCAGCCAAGGTCGCCGGCGTTAAGAAAAATCGTGGGAATCCCCGCATTGATCATGGTGGCCGTTAGTGAGCCTATGCCGGGAACCTCAAGCGGGTCCGTCAGATTGCCAGTAGGAAACAAGGTCTCCTCGCCATCTGCCGGATCGAGAAAATCTACCCGCATTTCAGCGGCAGGAAAAGTCACGCCATCGAGTTTAAAATTTCCGGTTTCCTGTACCTTTCCTGCAGTGACCGGTACGTGCACGACGAGGGTTTTTTTGATATTGCGTTGCCAGATGCGGACAGCAACAACCCCATTCTCAGGTAGGCGCGCCTTATCGACCAGGCCGCGGCTGATGGCCAAACTGCCCACCGCTGCGGTGAGATTGCCGCAATTACCGCTCCAGTCAATGAAGGGTCTGTCAATAGCGACTTGGCCAAACAGATAGTCCACATCATGGTCAGGCATTTCACTTCTGGAGAGAATAACAGTTTTGCTGGTGCTTGAAGTTGCCCCGCCCATGCCGTCTATTTGTTTGCCATAGGGGTCAGGACTCCCAACCACCCGCATCAGCAGCTGGTCTCTGATCGGGCCGGGTCGCTGTGCGACTTCAGGCAGATCAGACAGGATGAAGAAGGTTCCCTTGCTTGTGCCTCCGCGCATGTAGGTAGCCGGAATCTTGATCTGTGCATTGTGGCTCATGATGCTTGACCTGCTAGCTTGCTACCGTTTCCTGTACGAACTCTTTGGCGAAACGCTGCAGTATCCCCCCGGCCGAGTAGACCGAGACTTCTTCGGCGGTGTCGAGCCGACATATTACCGGCACCTGCTCTACCGAGCCATCGCGCCGCCGGAGGATCAGGGTCAAGCGGGCCCCCGGTTCGGGCTGCCCTTGAACATCAAAAATCTCGGTGCCGTCAATTTTCAGCGTCTTGCGGGTAGTAACTGATTCAAACTGCAGCGGCATGACGCCCATGCCGATCAGATTGGTTCGGTGTATTCTCTCAAAACCTTCAGCAACAATAGCTTCCACGCCAGCAAGGGCAACGCCTTTGGCAGCCCAGTCCCGTGAAGACCCCTGACCGTAATCTGCGCCGGCGATGATGATCAGGGGCTGCTTGCGTGCTATGTAGGTCTCTATGGCTTCCCACATGCGTGTGACTTTGCCATCAGGCTCTATTCTTGCCAGGGAACCCTGCCGGACATTTCCGTTGTCGTCCTTGACCATTTCATTAAACAGTTTTGGATTGGCCAGTGTGGCCCGCTGGGCGGTCAGATGGTCTCCCCGGTGCGTTGCATAAGAGTTGAAGTCTTCTTCTGGCAAACCCATCGTGGCCAGATACTCGCCGGCGGCGCTGTCCGGCATGATGGCGTTGGAAGGTGACAGATGGTCGGTGGTGATGTTGTCCGGCAGCACTGCCAGGGGGCGCATTCCCTGCAGGGTCCGTTCAGCCGCCATCGTGCCTTCCCAGTAGGGTGGCCGGCGAATATAGGTTGACTGCGCACGCCAGTCGTAGAGTGGACTGGTCGCTCTGGCGCCTTCCTCTGTTTTCTCAAACATGGGGATATAGGTTTGCCTGAACTGCTCAGGTTTGACACTGGCCTGAACGATCGCGTCTATCTCTTCATCCGCTGGCCAGATGTCCTTCAGGGTAATCGGCGCTCCCTCGTGATCGAAACCCAGGGCGTCTTTTTCAATGTCAAAGCGGATGTTGCCCGCGATGGCGTAGGCCACCACCAGCGGAGGAGAGGCCAGGAATGCCTGTTTGGCATAGGGGTGAATACGTCCGTCGAAATTGCGATTTCCTGACAGTACCGCCGTGGCGTACAGATTACGATCGATGACCTGCTGCTGG
Source organism: uncultured Pseudohongiella sp. (assembly GCA_902537815.1). GTDB lineage: Bacteria > Pseudomonadota > Gammaproteobacteria > Pseudomonadales > Pseudohongiellaceae > UBA9145. The sequence goes on from CACBCS010000006.1 coordinate 22,620, forward strand.
ATACTGGGATCCAGCGCGCCACTCATGCCGTTGCAGGTCGTACAGGCAAAGGCCACGACGTCGAAACCGAGGTGCTGCAGTTCCCGAAGCAGATTCGCTTCCTCTAGATACAACTTCACGGTCTTTGAGCCCGGTGCCAGGGAAGATTTGACCCAGGGCTTGCGTGTCAAGCCCAAGCGGTTGGCATTGCGCGCAATCAGGCCTGCAGCCACCATATTGCGGGGATTGCTGGTATTGGTGCAGCTGGTAATCGCTGCAATGATGACCGCGCCGTCAGGCATTTCATCCGCGCTCTCCTGCCAGGCTCCAGCGATTCCGCGGTTGGCCAGTTCAGAGACCGGCAACAGCGCATGCGGGTTTGACGGGCCGGCCAGATTGCGACCTACCGTGGAGAGGTCAAACTTGAGTACCCGCTCGTAGACAGCCTCGGTGAGCGTGTCCGACCAGTAGCCGGCATGCTTGGTGTAGTGTTCAACCAGTGCAATCTGCTCATCTTCACGACCCGTCAGTCTGAGATAGTCTATGGTTTGCTGATCAATATAGAACAGGCCGGCAGTCGCCCCATATTCAGGCGTCATGTTCGCAATGGTGGCCCGGTCACCGACTGATAGGCTGTCAGCGCCCTCACCAAAAAATTCAAGAAAGGCACCCACCACACGTTCGCGACGTAAATATTCGGTCAGCGCCAGCACCAGATCGGTGCCCGTAATCCCCGGCTTCAGCGTGCCTGTCAGCTTGACACCAACGATGTCAGGCAAACGCATCATGGACGGATTACCGAGCATCACGTTTTCGGCTTCGAGGCCGCCGACGCCGATTGAGATGACCCCGAGCGCATCCACCATTGGCGTGTGGCTGTCGGTCCCTACACAGGTGTCTGGGAAAGCGACCCCGTCGCGAACCTGAACCACCGGCGACATCTTTTCGAGGTTGATCTGATGCATGATGCCGTTGCCCGGTGGGATGACGTCCACATTGTCAAATGCCGTCTTGGTCCAGTTAATAAAGTGAAAACGGTCTTCATTCCGTCGCTCTTCGACTGCGCGGTTTTTTTCGAAAGCATTTTCCTCGAAACCGGCGTATTCCACCGCCAGTGAGTGGTCGACGATCAATTGGGTCGGGACGACCGGGTTCACCTTAGCAGGGTCGCCGCCCTGATCAGCAATGGCATCTCTCAGACCCGCCAGATCTACCAGCGCGGTCTGGCCTAGAATGTCGTGACAGACAACCCGGGCCGGATACCAGGGGAAATCCAGTTCACGCTTGCGATCTATCAGCTGTTTCAGACAGGCAGTCAGGTGTTCAGGCTGGCAGTGCCGGACCAGATTTTCAGCAAGTACACGGGAAGTGTACGGCAGCTTTTCAAACGCACCGGGCTCGATGTCATTGATGGCCTGCCGGGCATCGAAGTACTCGAGCATCGACCCGTCAAGCGGTTTTCTGTAGTTTGTATTAAACATCTCAGGTTTTCTCAGGAGCACTCTTGCAAGGCACCGGTCGCTGCGTCCGGGGGCACCGCTGGCTGAGTGCTCTTATTGCCGGGATTCAACGGGTGTCATCGGTGCAGTCAGCCCCGGACTCCCCGTCGCGCAGTAACAGTTCCAGCGGGCGTTCGGCAACTGGTGAGATGATTTATCTCATGCCGCAGGCAAACCGAATCACGTCCGGGCTTGGTTACAATTCCTTGAGCTTGATTGACCGGTACCACACATTGTCGCCGTGGTCCTGCAGCCCGATAAAGCCGCGGCCCGGCACATCAACCCAGGCAGGATTCAGACCCGGAAATTTGCTGACCGCGACCAGTTCACGCCACTGCGCACTGCCAAGCTGAACCGCCAGGACCAGTTCGCCATTCTGATGATGCTGGATGTTGCCATCCTCAACGATAATCTCGACCTGATTCCACTCACCAACTGCTTTCACATTCTGGGGGCGGGGGGGGATCAGATCATACAGGGCGCCTGCGGTACGGTTTCCATCAACGCCCATTCTGGCATCGGGGTGTCGGTTATTGTCCAGTACCTGCATCTCTGGTGCAGATTTGTAAATCACATCGAGCCGGGGCTGCTCCGCGCCCCGGTAAAAAATACCGGAGTTTCCCCCTTCGGAGATTCGCCATTCGAGCTTCAGGTGGAAATCAGCGAACTGCTCGGCAAACAGCAGATCCCCACGGTCTCGGTCTGCTCCTTCACTGTTCATGAACAGGCTGCCATCCTGAACTTCCCAGGTGCCCGGCGCATCGTTCCGTTTATAACCTTTCCATCCGGCAGTGGTCTGGCCATCAAACAGCAGGCGCCAGCCATCGGCTCGCTCCGCCTCAGTCAGCTGATTAATGTCATCCGCCAGAGACAGCGGTGCAGCGCAGTACATGAGCACCATTGCGGGTAGTAGCAAGAGTCTGTGATTCATAACTGAAGTCCCAAAAGTAACTGACAGCAGTGGTCCATCGGCCAAAGGGCTCAATGGGTTACTCTGCTGGACGATTGCTATAGTATTCCCAACAGGAATAAAGACCAAATAATCGCGGGCAATTTGCGGTAATTGGGCAAATACCTGAACTGAATGGAAGTTTGGAGAAGAAGATGGCGTCATTCGATGGCTTTGAATACGAAGTGATTGTTGTCGGTTCCGGTGCGGGAGGCGGTATGGCGGCTCACGTACTCACCGAGGCAGGCATCAAAGTTCTGCTGTTGGAAGCCGGCAGAGATTATGATCCGGTCACGGAAACGCCCATGTTCCACCAGAATCATGAAGCACCGCTGCGCGGGACCAGTACTTCTGAGAAAAATTTTGGTTACTTTGATGCCACAGTGGATGGGGGTTGGCAGGTACCCGGAGAGCCCTACTCGGAAGGCGCCGACAGCCGCTTCATGTGGTGGCGCGCTCGGATGCTGGGGGGACGCACCAACCACTGGGGCCGGCTGGTGCCGCGCTTTACCGCGGCTGACTTCAAGCCATTCAGTACAGACGGAGTGGGTACAGACTGGCCGGTAGATTATGAAGAGATCGCGCCTTGGTATGACAAGTGTGAGGCACTGATCGGCGTCTGTGGTGACAACCCCGGTCTTGATGATACGCCAAGCTCCAGTGAGGGCGTTCTGTTGCCGCCGCCCAAGCCCCGGGTGATGGAGTTGCTGCTGAAATCAGCCTGTGAGTCACTGGGCATTGCCGCTGTGCCTATGCGCCGCGCTATTCTGACTGAAGCAAAGGATGACCGTCAGGCCTGTTTCTGGGCGACCCCCTGTGGCCGGGGCTGCGCCATTGGCGCGGCATTTCAAACCACCACTTCTGTCATCCCCTGGGCCAGGCAGACCGGTAATCTGAAGATAGTGACCAACGCCATGGTAAAGGAAGTGCATCTGGATGATTCCGGAAAGGCATCAGGTGTCACTTTTGTCAATCGGCTTAATCGGGAGAATGTCAGAGTCGACGCAGACCACATCATTCTTGCCGCCAGCGCCTGCGAAACCGCACGCCTGCTGCTGAATTCGAAAAGTGAGGCCTTTCCGAACGGTCTGGCTAACAGCAGCGGTCAGGTGGGCCGTAATCTCACCGACTCGCTCGGCGCAGGTGTCAGCGGTTATATCCCGGCACTGCGAGATCGGCCTAAATACAACGAAGATGGTCATACCGGGAACCATCTATACATTCCGTGGTGGGATCGGGAAGGGCAAAAGAATGGCGAGCTGACTTTCTCCCGTGGCTACCATTTTGAGGTTGGCGCCCGATTCAGTTCTCCCGGCATGGGGATTGCCGGCGCGGTCGATGGCTACGGGAAACAGGCCAAGGATGATATCCGCTCCAACTATGGAACCAACATCGGGCTTTCCCTGCGCGGTGAAATGCTGGTGAGCGATGACTGTTACTGCGAAATTGACGAAGACACGGTCGATCAGTGGGGAATCCCGGTCCTCAAATTTCACTGGAAATGGTCTGAGCAGGAACTCAATCAGGTTGCTCACGGTCTGGAATGGGGCAGGAAAATCATTGAGGCCATGGGGGGTGTGGTCAACAACCCGGACCGCACGGCCGAGGAAGCAATTGAAGCCGGAGGGCAAATTATCCACGAGGTCGGTACCACCCGCATGGGCGATGACCCGTCGACATCGGTATGCAACCAATGGGGACAGACCTGGGATGTAGACAACCTTTATGTGATGGATGGGGGTGTGTTTGTGTCGAATCCTCACAAGAACTGTACGATCACGATACTCACCCTGGCGATGCGTAATGCCACACGCCTGGCCGAGCAACTCACAGCATCAAGGGAGCGTTGACACTATGAGCAAGATTTATCAAGCCAGGATGAGTCGCCGGGAAAGCATCAAACGCCTCAGCGCCATGACGGCAGTGGTGATGGTGGGAGGTGTGCCGGTTGCCTGTGACACCGTCGAACCGGAAGCGCCACAGGCCACAGGCATGCCACCGGCGGGTCACTGGCCCGGCATCGAACCGGAGCCCATCACCGGGCCAGGCTACGGTACTGACCCGATTGTGTCTGCACCGACAGTCCCCTGGTCTCTGACCCTGAACGAGACGCAGAAGGATCAGGTGGCGGTGCTCAGTGATCTTATCTGTCCGGCAGATGAGCGGGGCCCGTCGGCAACCGCGGTGGGTGTGCCGGATGTGATTGACGAGTGGGTCAGCGCCCCTTATGCGGGTCAGCAGCGCGACCGAGAGCAAATTGTGAACGGTCTGCAATGGTTGAACGATGAGGCGCAGCTGCGCTATGGGAGTGACTTTGTTGACCTGACTGCAGAACAGCACACGGCGATTGTGGACGACATCGCCTACCGTTCCCAGTATGAGATCGCTGAGTTTGAACGGCCCGCCCGTTTTTTCAGCCGCCTCAGACGCCTGGTGTTCGGTGCTTATTTCAGTTCGCCCGAAGGCATTCAGGACATCGGGTATGTCGGCAATGTCGCTATTGCCGGCGACTACCCGGGTCCGACCGACGAAGCGATGGAACATATTAGGCAGGTTGCCGCTGACCTGGCATTGCCGCCCATCACTGAGTACGTCAATCAGCAGTAAGCAGTCGCGCGGCGGCGGGTCACAGCAGGAAGACACCCGACGGCGCAGAGGCTCAAACCCCGGGTCTCGGTCCACAAAAAAGCCTCGGTGAAACGCTTCAGCCGGGGCTTTTTGATCAGACCAATGAGGCGGACTTCTAGGCTTTGGCTTCCTGTCTTTCTTTCTCGGCTTCCACTACCGCATCGGCAACGGATTGCGGGCAAGGCAGATAGTGGGAGAATTCCATCGAGAACTGGCCACGGCCGGAGGTCATGGTCCGCAGACTGCCGATGTATCCGAACATCTCTGCCAGAGGCACATCGGCCTTGATTCGCACACCGGTAGGGCCGGCCATCTGGTCCTTGATCATGCCGCGTCGGCGGTTCAAATCACCGATGACGTCACCCACGTGATCTTCCGGAGTGAAGACATCAACCTTCATGATCGGTTCTATCAACTCCGGGGCTGCTTTGGGCATGGATTGGCGATAGGCGCCCCGCGCCGCAAGCTCGAAGGCCACCGCGGAGGAGTCGACCGCGTGAAAGCCGCCGTCAAACAGTTCAATCTCAATATCAAGTACCGGGAATCCGGCGATGGGGCCCTGCTCCATCATGCCCTTAAAGCCCTTTTCAATGGCCGGAAAGAATTCCTTCGGGACGTTACCACCCACCACGGTCGAGCTGAATGAGTAACCGCTGCCGGGCTCGCCCGGCTTGATGCGGTAGTCGATCTTACCAAATTGTCCCGAACCGCCGGACTGCTTCTTGTGCGTGTAGCTGTCTTCGATCGTCTGGGTAATGGTTTCGCGATAGGCGACCTGAGGTGCGCCAACTTCCAGCTCCACGCCATAGGTGCGCTTGAGGATGTCGACTTTGATGTCCAGGTGCAGCTCGCCCATGCCTTTGAGAATGGTCTCGCCCGAGTCTTCGTCGGTCTCGACCTGAAAGGACGGATCCTCCGCGACCATCTTACCAATGGCGATGCTCATTTTTTCGACGCTGCTCTTGTCCTTCGGCGCTACCGCAATAGAAATCACCGGATCCGGGAAGATCATCGGCTCCAAAGTACAAGGATTGCCAGGCTCGCAAAGCGTGTGACCGGTTTGCACATTCTTCATGCCGACAATGGCAAAGATGTCCCCGGCTTGGGCGCTGTCGATCTCGTTGCGATCATCAGCATGCATTTCCACCATGCGCCCGACGCGTTCGGTTTTGCCGGTGAAGGCGTTGAGTATCGTGTCGCCCTTGTTGATCTTGCCTGAATAAACCCTGACGAAGGTCAGCGCACCAAAGCGATCATCCATAATCTTGAAAGCCAGTGCCCGGAACGGTTCGTCTGCATCCACCTTGGCCACTTCACCGTTCGGCTCGCCCTCCTCATCGGTGAGCGGCTGCGGGTCGACTTCAGTCGGGTTAGGCAGGAAATCCACCACCGCATCGAGCACCAACTGAATGCCCTTGTCCTTGAAGGCAGAGCCGCAGTAGGTCGGGAAGAAGTCCAGAGCAATCGTTCCCTTGCGGATGCAGCGCTTGATGTCGTCGATCGAGGGCTCTTCCCCCTCGAGATAGGACTCCATCAGGTCATCATCTTGCTCGACCGCGGTTTCAATCAGTTTTTCCCGCCACTCTTCGACCAGGTCAACCATGTCTTCGGGCACGCCCTGAAGCTCGAACTTCTCCGGATTGCCCGGGTCCGGCCAGATGTGGGCTTTGCGGCTGAGCAGGTCAACCACTCCGATAAAATCGTCTTCAATGCCAATCGGCAGCACCATCACCAGAGGATTTGCCCCCAGGATGTCTTCCACCTGACCGACTACGCGCAGGAAGTCTGCGCCAACACGGTCCAGTTTGTTGACGAAGATGATGCGAGAGACCTCTGAGTCGTTGGCGTAGCGCCAGTTCGTCTCGGACTGAGGCTCCACGCCGCCCGAACCGCAAAAGACGCCGACGCCGCCGTCCAGAACCTTCAGGGAACGATAGACTTCGACGGTGAAGTCAACGTGCCCCGGGGTGTCAATGATGTTAAGACGATGATCGTTCCAGAAACAGGTGGTCGCAGCAGATTGAATCGTGATTCCGCGCTCTTTTTCCTGATCCATGAAATCCGTGGTGGATTCGCCGTCATGAACCTCACCTGTTTTGTGGATTTTACCGGTCAGTTTGAGAATACGCTCCGTAGTTGTGGTCTTGCCGGCATCTACGTGGGCGAAAATACCTATATTTCTGTAGAGTGATAAATCAGTCATTTTGCTGCTCAAAGTGTAATGGTCAGGGTGCGTAAAAAACGGGCCGCATTGTACAGGATTTCCGTTGGAAGCGAGAGCGGATTGTGCCGAAAGCGGCGAGAAAGCGACCAAAAAGGTCTAAAACTGCGCTGCAGGGGTCAGAATTCACGAAAATGTGCGGTAGTTGCCCCGATAACTGAGCTGCCAGGGGTGTTCTGCTTGCATATTTCCAGCGGCTGACCCGCCCTCAGACAGTGCAACAAGGAGTCAGCACTCCGGACTTTTGCAGTAATGTCGCGTCTGACCGGGTCGTCAGATCTGTCCGGGCAGCTCAACGGCGGCCTCGCTCTTCGCGACGCGCCGGAAACGGGCCTGTCGCACCCACATACAGCCGTAACTGGCTGTCGCACCGGCTGAAATTCCTCATCCTGTTACAGGCGCGGTAAATCGCTCGACCTGACCAAGGTGAGGCGTTATGGTTTCCCTGATGTTTTAAAGGCACGGCAAGAGCCGCAACCGCCCAAGCGGCTGTCAGTTCGCCGCCGGCTCCGACGCCTGGATTGCCGGTTTTCGGGGTTGAGATGACCGAACGGCGATTGCGCTCAACAGGCATTGGATTGGGTAAACGGGAAAAACAGATGACATCACTCGGGACAAAATTTTCGCCAACGGCAACCAAAGTGTTGATGCTTGGCTCAGGTGAGCTTGGCAAGGAAGTCGTTATTGAACTGCAGCGGCTTGGCGTCGAAGTGATCGCCTGCGACCGCTATGCCAACGCGCCCGCGATGCAGGTTGCTGATCGCAGTCACAGCTTCTCCATGCTGGACAGCAGCGAAATGCGGCGGGTGATCGAACAGGAACAGCCGGATCTGATCGTGCCGGAAATTGAGGCGATTGCCACGGACACGCTGCTGGAACTGGAACAGGAGGGATTTCAGGTCATCCCTACGGCAAAGGCTGCCCGGCTGACCATGAACCGGGAGGGTATCCGCCGCCTGGCGGCAGAGGAATTAAGTCTTGCCACGTCCCCCTATCGCTTTGCCGAGACTCGGGAAGAATTCCTGGAAGCCGTCGGGGAAGTGGGCATTCCCTGTGTTGTGAAGCCGATTATGAGCTCCTCAGGGAAAGGGCAGAGCACGATCCGAAACGAAGCCGACATAGACCCGAGCTGGGAGTATGCGCAATCAGGCGGTCGGGCCGGTGCCGGCAAGGTCATCGTCGAGGGTTTTGTTGACTTTGATTATGAGATTACGCTGCTGACCGTCCGACATGAGGGCGGCGTGAGTTACTGTGAGCCCATCGGGCACCGACAGGAAGACGGCGACTATCGGGAATCCTGGCAGCCGCAGCCCATGTCAGAAGCGGCGCTGGCCGAATCGAAATCGATCGCCAATCAGGTAACAGCAGCACTAGGCGGCAGAGGCCTGTTCGGTGTCGAGCTTTTTATCAAAGGCGACGCTGTGTTTTTCAGTGAGGTGTCACCACGACCCCATGACACTGGCATGGTCACGCTGATTTCTCAGGATCTGTCCGAGTTTGCGCTGCATGCCCGGGCCATTCTCGGCCTGCCGGTCCCGAACATTGCATTTCACGGGCCGTCTGCTTCCGCAGTGGTGCTGGTGGAGGGACATTCCAGTCAGGCCGCCTTCGGTAATCTGCAGCAGGCGTTCGCGCAAACTGACACCACGCTGCGCTTTTTTGGCAAACCGGAAGTTGCAGGCAAGCGTCGTATGGGGGTTGCTCTGGCCCGCGCCGACAGCGTGGACGAGGCCAAGAGTAAGGCCATTCAGGCTGCGAGCGCTGTTGAAGTGACCCTGTGATCTGCCGGGTCAGAGCGGGGGTATCGGCGGGCGACAACGCAGAGGTAGCTGAGGGAATCAGGCTAGCCGTACTGGCGCGCAATGCCCTCTTCAATCAGTGAATCCTGTTCCTGCTCGCTGAACCCGAGAGAGGTGAGGATCTCCCGGCTGTGCTCTCCCAGCCTCGGAGCCCGCCGCCGGATGGTGCTTTCGGTTCGGCTGAACCTGGCTGCCGGTCTGGCCTGGCGCACTTCGCCGAAGCCTGCCACTTGCTCATGCTCGATCACGTGACTTTCTCTGATCTGGGGATGATCAAGCAGTTCTGCCCGATTGAGCAAGGGGGCGCAGGGAACGTCGGCAGCGTCCAGCTTTGTCAGAAGCGTGTCGGTCGGCCACTTTTGCACTTCTGCGCCCACTACCTCGCGGCGCAGATCCGCATTTTTCCGTCTCGCCAGCGCCGAGCAGAAGCGCTCATCTTCAATCAGATCCTCCCGCCCGAGCGCTTCACAGATGCCTTTCCATTCCTTGTCGGAAATTACGCTGATGGTGATGTGACCGTCGGCGGTTTCATAAATAAGATCAATCGAGGAGAAGGTTTTGCGAATGTCGACCTGCTGATCCGCGAAGGTCAGACCACTCATGCCTTCAGGCCACAGAAACGCGATGGTGGCTTCCAGCATGGACAGCCTGATGTGCTGACCCTCTCCGGAACGCTCCCGATGAAACAGCGCAGAAGAGATAGCCTGCGCGGCCGTGAGGGCGGACACCTTGTCGGCCAGGATAATGCGAAACATGTTGGGGCGTCCCGTTTTTCGATCTGCCTGAATGTCGGTTGCACCGGAGAGGCCCTGAATGATCGGATCGTAAACCCGTTTGTGGGAATAGGGGCCGCTTTCCCCAAATCCACTGATGGACACGAAAATGATGCCGGGATTGATCTTGCGCACGGCTTCTTCGCTGAATCCCATGCGTTCGATCGCGCCGGGCCGGAAGTTTTGCAGCAGCACATCTGCGCCTTCCATAAGACGCCAGAGCACCTGTTTGCCCTGATCTGATTTCAGATCAAGTGCCAGAGATTTTTTGTTGCGGTTGCAGGAGTAGAAGGTCGATGGCAGGCCGTTATGAGGCTCTCCAAGGTGGCGGAGCTGCTCGCCGGCCAGGGGCTCCACTTTGACCACTTCCGCCCCCTGGTCTCCCAGCATCATGGCGGCCACCGGTCCGGAGACCATGCTGGTGAGGTCGATAACTTTGATTCCATTGAGCGGGCCCATAGTAACTCCGTGTGCTTGCTACTAGCGCGGCTTATTGGCTTCAGCCGCACGCAGGTAGGCTGGTCTTAGAATGATTCGGTCGCGATAGGCCTGCAGAGAACTTGCCAGTGGCAGCTCGTAGCTCAGAACCCAGTTCAGGCAGGTGGTTAAAAAGAGGTCGGCCAGCGTGAATTTGTCCCTAAGCAAAAATTCCCGGTCCGCCAGCGCCGTTTCGACAACTTCAAGCATACGCAGCACATACTCGCGGGCGGACGCCATGGCTGCAGGCGCTTTGCCGTAGATATTGCTGAGCGCGCCGTGGCGGCGCATGACGTAAAGACTGGTTTCATCGAGTTCACCATAAATGAAACTCAGCCACTCATCTTCCTTGGCCGCTTCCTCAATCGATTCGGGGGCGCCTAGAACGGACGCGTCGCCAAAGCGGGCTACCAGATAACGGCATATCGCAACCGTTTCGGAAAGTTTGACCGGTCCGACCTCGCAAAACGGGATCTTCTGTTTCGGATTCAGGGCGGTGTAAGCCTCTGTCTTGGTCTCTCCCGTGCGGGGACCGATCGGCTCAAGCCGGTAGTTCAGGCCAAGTTCTTCAGCAACCCAGATAGGTCTCAGGGTGCGCGCCGTGCCGGCGCCCCAGAGTGTGAGCTGGATGTGGTCAGAATCTTCCATGTGCAGCAGTGTAATACACAAGTTGAGGTAATGGAGAATTTACCGGGCAACAAGTTCACCCTCTGTTTTGGCCTGTGTGAAATCAAACCGGTTTGTCGCGCTGTCCGCCGAGCTACACGCGCGGCGCAAAACGCGGTAATCTCTCTCAATGATCTAAAGTCGGAGACAGTCGGTGAAAAATGACAAGCCGACTGGCATGATTTGAGGCGATCACCAGAATAACAAACGCACATGGGGGATATCCTGTGACATCCGGAATCAGCAGACGACAATTTCTTTTCGGCAGTTCGGCCATCGTGGCGGCAGGGGCTGTCCAGAGTATTCCCGGCACGCCTTTTTCATCCTCTGTGAATTTGATGAAAAGTGCGCTGGGGCAGGGCGAACTGCCAATGCCTGCTGCGCCGATTCGCATGAGCTCCAATGAAAATCCGTGGGGCCCCTCGCGGGCTGCCCTGCAGGCAATCAGCGCGGCGATACACGAGGCCAATCTCTACACGTTCTTTTTACAGGACGAAATGGCTGGTCTGATCAGTGAACTGGAAGGGATTGGTTCCGAGCACATCAGCGTGGGCGCCGGTTCCGGGGAAATCCTCAAGATGGGCGGCCTGCTGGCCAGTATGCAGGAAGGCTCAATCGTCGTGCCAGATCCTACTTTTGAGGACCTGCCGCGATACGCGGGGAACAATGGCTGTGAGGTAATCCGCGTTCCGGTGAACGGGCAGATGGCGATCGATCTCGAGGCCATGGCCAGTGCCATCCGCAGCGACACCAAGCTGGTCTACATTTGTAACCCCAACAATCCGATCCCCACCATCGTGGAGAAAAATGTGCTGAGAGACTTTGTGCTGGAAGTGTCGCGGGACCGCATGGTCTTTGTGGATGAGGCCTATCATGAATTCGTCGACAATCCGGATTACAGCAGTATGATGGATCTGGTCCGGGCGGGGCACCGCAATATTATTATTGCCCGCACCGCGTCCAAGATTCACGGTCTGGCCGGGCTGCGGGTCGGCTTCGGCTTCTCCCACCCGGATCTGGCAGCTGAAATCAATCGCCGGATGACGGGAACCCTCAACATTGTGGGTATGCGCGCTGCGCTCGCCAGCTACCGCGATAAGGAGCATGCTGCGTTTGTGTTGCGCACCAACAAAGAGGCGCTGGAGATTACTCAGGGCTATTTTCGCGAGGCAGGCATCCGGCACATCGATTCCAACGCCAACTTCACCTTCGTGGAAACCGGGCACGTCATTGCTGAGGTGCAGGCACGCTTTCTTGAATACAACATTCGGGTCGGCAGGCCATTCCCGCCCTTCCGAAACTGGATGCGGTTAAGCATGGCGAAGCCGGATGAAATGCGCTACTTCGTGCAGACCTACAAGAAGCTCTACGGTTAGAGAGTCGGCTCAGAAACGCCGCCAATGACGTGCCGCGAAACGCCTGACACCCTGCTAACGAGATAGCCGACAAGGTTGCCGGAATCTGGGAGACTGGCTATTTGAACCCGATTGATTCTTCGGGCGCAGACGTTCGCTGAGCGAAACCGTCAACGCTCCAAACTCCTCATAAGACAAGCTGGAGGTCTGCCATGCGTGGCTGCGCTTTGCATCAATTTTTCCCCTCTGTTCTGCTGACGACTCTGCTCATCCTCTGCGCGTCCGCGTTTGCCGATACCGCCGTTGAAAGGGTCAGGTGGCCGGACGTAACCTACGACTCCTCAGTGCCCACACTGGAATCGGTGCTGGGCTATGCTCCCGGCGATCAGATCACTTCCATCGAGCAGGCTCATGCTTACCTGCGCGCGCTTTCAGAAGCACAGCCGGAGCGAACGCGACTGATTGAATATGCCCGCAGCTGGGAAGGCCGGCCGCTAGTCTATTTTCTGATCGGTAGTGAACAGACCATGAGTCGGCTTGACGAGGTCAAGGCCGGCATGCAGGCATTGGCCGATCCGGCTGAACTGTCCGGCAGTAAAATTGATGCGCTGGTTGCTGAGTTGCCCGCTGTTGTCTGGCTTGCCTATGGGGTACATGGCAATGAAATTTCCAGTACGGATGCGGGCTTGCAAACCGCCTACCATCTGCTGGCCGCTCAGGGAGAGCCCTTCGACACCATCGGTGACAACACGCTGGTGGCGATAGACCCCAGTCAGAATCCGGACGGCAGGATGCGTTTTGTGAACCACTTTCGTGAAACCTACGGCATCGAGCCGAGCGTTTCGGCGATTGCTGCCGAGCGTCGCGAACCCTGGCCGGCAGGACGCACGAATCATTATCTGTTTGATCTGAACCGGGACTGGCTGCCGCTCACGCAGCCGGAGGTGATCGGCAGGGTCAAAACTTTTCAGGAGTATTTCCCGCTGGTACACGTCGATATCCACGAGATGGGAACCGACTCAAGCTATTTTTTTCCACCGCCGGCCCAGCCTTTCAATCCCCACTATGTCGATGCACAGCAGGAAATGCTCGACGCCTACGGCCGCAACAATGGCAAGTGGTTCGATCGTTTTGGCTTTGAGTATTTTACTCAGGCCGTTTATGACGCCTACTACCCGGGCTACGGCGATTCCTGGCCAGCGTTTCAGGGCAGTGTCGGTATGACCTTTGAGATGGCCTCAGCGCGTGGGCTGGCGGGCGAGCGTCGTAACGGCGAGATAGTTACCTATGCCGATGGCGTGCAGCGCCATTTCGTTACATCGATTGGAACGGTAGAGACCGCGTCGGTAAACCGGGAGACCTTCTTGCGGAATTTCGTTGAGTATCGACGCAGTGCGGATGCCGGCGAGCATGGAGGCCCGCGCGAGTATTTGATTCCACTGACCGGCGACCGTTCGGCGGTCCACAAACTGGCTGCCAATCTGGTGCGGCACGGCATCGAAATCCGGCGGACGATAGAGACAGCCCGGGCCTGTGAAGTCGAGTTGCCAGTGGGATCGTATCTGGTGACTTCCCGGCAACCCGCTGGTCGCATGGTGCGTACTTTCCTTGAGACGGAAAGCCCGATGGCGGAGGAGTTTCTTGCTGAGCAGGAGCGTCGCCGGTCACTGGGATTGCGGGCAGAACTTTACGATATCCTTGGCTGGTCGCTGCCGAGTTTATACAACGTTAACGTGATCCCCTGCGATCGTGTAAGCGCCGGCGAAGAGCGCTTCGAGGGAGACGGCATCCCCGCCTACGAGCCACCGGGGGCGTCACAGCTGGGTTGGCTGGTGCCATGGGGCAGTCGGGCAGCGGGTCGGTTTCTGGCGGCAGCGCAGCGTGCCGGGCTAAAGGTGCAGGGGGCTGATGAGGTCATGACTCTGGCCAATCGCAGATACGATCGTGGCACGCTGGTGGTGCGCTTGGCGGACAATCCGGATTATGACGCCGGGGAGTTGCACAGAATGGTCAGCCAACTTGCACAAGTGAGTGGTGCAGAGGTGGTGGCGACAGACACCAGTTACTCGGAAGAAGGCGTCTCTTTTGGTAGCCGGAGCGTCATGGCGCTGCCGGCGCCCAGAATTGCCCTGGCATGGGATGATCCTACCGTCTCATACTCGGCGGGAAACACCCGATTCGTGCTGGAGCGGCAGTTTGGCTATCCGGTGGAGCCCGTCCGGGTCGAGCATATTGCCTCTGATGAACTTGACCGGTTCGACGTGCTGATTCTCCCCGACGGAGGCAACTATGCCGGTGTGCTCGGCGCCCGGGGTGTTGAGCGTCTGAAGAATTGGGTCGAACGTGGTGGCGTGCTGGTCGCCATGAGCGGTGGCATGCGCTTTGCGGCCAGTGATGCAGTTGGCCTGCTTCCCACTGATCTTGAACTGCTGGCCGGCGGCAAAGAGGCGAATGATGACGAAGGTGATGTCGTTGGAGGCACGATATTGGCAGATCAGGAGGCCTATCAGCAGGCGATTCTGCCGGAAGCGCCGCGTCCGGATTCCCTGCCCGGAGTGTTACTGCGGACCAGGACCACGCAGGACACCTGGCTGAGTGCAGGGGTCACAGACGGCGTGGTTTTCATGGTGGAAGGTCGGGATGTCTATCGTCCTCTGACTCTGGATGAAGGCTGGAACGCGCTGTATTTCGAGGCGCCTGAGAACCTCGGGGCAGGGGGGCACCTGTGGGCCGAAAATCGTCAGCAGTGGGCCTTCAAACCTGCCGTGGTCCAGGCCAACTACGGTGACGGACTGGTGATTGGCTTTGTTGCTGATCCTACCTTCCGGGCTGCTCTTGATGGCGCCAACGTGGTGTTTCTGAACGCGGTGCTGCGGGGTCAGGGCCATACTGCGCGGGTTCGATGAGGCACTGCCTTCCCGACTGTACCCATGGCGCTGATTGCTGAACCGGGTGGGGCAGCCAGCAGCCCGGGCTGTGGCCCGGCCGGCATCGCCGAACTACTGACGAACAGTCCGCTCAGTTTTCCGACGCGGCAGGTCATCTGATCTGCGCCGGACATATCTCCGTTTTAAGACCAGTTCAAAACTTGGTATAAACGCAGATCAGATCAACCCCCCTTCGAGAACTTTGGAGCAAGGCATGAGGATAGGAGCACCTAAGGAAACAGCTCAGGGTGAGGCGCGTGTTGCGCTGACGCCGGAGAGCGCCGAGCGTTTGCAGAAACTCGGTTATGACTGTCTGGTGGAAAGCGGAGCCGGTGCCGCGGCGTCAATCACCGACGCGGCGTATGAGGCGGCAGGCGTCAGAATCATCGACACGGCAGCGGAACTCTGGAGTGATGCGGATGTCATCGTCAAGGTGCGCGAACCCTCTGCAGACGAAATTAAAGCCGCGCCTGACGGCAAAACCCTGATCAGTTTTATCTGGCCGGCAGCGAATGAAGCTTTGCTGGAAAAGCTGAAGGAAAAAAATATGAGCGTGCTGGCCATGGATATGGTGCCGCGAATCAGCCGAGCCCAGAAGATGGACGCGCTCTCCTCGATGGCCAACATCGCCGGCTATCGCGCCGTGGTCGAAGCGGGCAGCAATTTTGGTCGCTTTTTCATGGGGCAGATGACGGCGGCGGGCAAAGTTCCACCCGCCAGAGTGCTGGTAGTCGGCGCAGGTGTTGCCGGTCTTGCCGCGATCGGGACGTCAGTATCGCTCGGCGCGATTACCATGGCCTTTGACGTACGTCCGGAGGTGTCCGAACAGATTGAGTCCATGGGAGCGGAATTTGTCTTTCTGGATTTTGAAGAAGAGCAGACTGACGGCGCTGAAACCGGGGGATATGCTGCTCCGTCGAGTCCGGATTTTCGCGAAAAGCAGCTGGAGAAATTTCGCGAGCTGGCGCCTGAGGTGGACATCGTGATCACCACCGCGCTGATTCCGAACCGGCCGGCCCCCGAGTTGTGGACCGAAGACATGGTAGCGGCCATGAAACCGGGCTCGGTTGTTGTGGATCTTGCTGCCGAGCGGGGCGGTAACTGCAGCTTGACCCAGGCTGATGAGAAGCTGGTTACAGATAACGGTGTGACGATCATCGGTTACACGGATTTTCCCAGTCGGATGGCGACCCAGTCGTCAAATCTTTACGCGACTAACATCCGCCATATGCTGGATGATCTGACGCCGGAGAAAGACGGCTCGCCAGTCATCGACATGGAAGATGATGTGATTCGTGGCGCTCTGGTAACCCATCAGAGGGAAGTAACCTGGCCGCCGCCCCCACCCAAGGTCAAGGCGATCGCCGCCGCGGCGCCAAAGAAAAAAGAGGTTGAGGAAAGCGCTGAAGAGAAAGCAGCCCGTGAGCAGGCAGAAATGAAGAAATCTCTTAACCGGACCGGGCTTCTGCTGGCGGCTGGGGGAGCGCTCTGTCTTGCGCTCGGTGCGGTGGCGCCGCCCAGTTTTATGCAGCATTTTATTGTTTTCGTGCTGTCCGTATTCATCGGCTTTCATGTCATCTGGGGTGTGGCCCATTCGCTGCACACGCCGCTCATGGCCATCACCAACGCCATTTCATCGATCATCATTGTCGGTGCGCTGCTGCAAATTGTCTCCGGCAGTTTGCTGGTCATGCTGTTGGCTGCGCTGTCTGTGCTCATGGCGTCGGTCAATATATTTGGCGGTTTTCTGGTGACCCGTCGAATGCTTGCCATGTTCCAGAGGAGTTAAGGAATGCATACTAACGAAGGGCTTGTCACCGCAGCATACGTCGTCGCTGCCGTGCTGTTTATCCTCGCTCTTGGCGGCTTGTCGAATCAGGAAAAAGCCAAGCGCGCTGTCTGGTACGGCATCATCGGGATGACTCTGGCGGTGGCTGCAACCGTCAGTGCTGCGGGTGGACAAACGGTACTGATTTCGCTGATGGTGATTCTTGGCGGGATTGGCGGCTGGTTCGTCGCGAATCGGGTTCAGATGACTCAGATGCCGGAACTTGTCGCGGGTTTTCACAGTCTTGTCGGTCTGGCTGCAGTCTTTATCGGGATCAATGCGGATCTCGAGATGGGTGCTGCGCTGGCGGCAAGGGAGGCCGGTACTGTTGACCAGCTGGCGGGCTTCGCCGCCACCATCGCTGCCAAAAGCGCGGTTGAGCTGAGTATTCTCAAGGTCGAACTGTTTCTGGGCATCCTGATCGGAGCGATTACTTTTACCGGATCCATTATCGCGTATGGCAAGCTGGCCGGCAGACTCAGTTCAGCGGCGCTGACCTTACCGGGTCGACACGCGTTGAACCTGGTCGCGCTGGTGGCCTGTTTTTTCCTCGGTTATGTCTACCTCGGCGGCGCAGGCTTGTGGACTATGCTGCTGGTCACGCTGATTTCCGGGGCGATCGGCTGCCATCTCATTCTTGCGATTGGCGGTGCCGACATGCCGGTGGTGGTTTCCATGCTGAACTCCTATTCAGGCTGGGCCGCCGCCGCCATTGGTTTCACACTCGGCAATGATCTGCTGATTGTCACCGGCGCGCTGGTGGGATCTTCGGGCGCCATCTTGTCCTACATCATGTGCAAGGGCATGAACCGCTCTTTTGTGTCGGTGATTCTCGGCGGCTGGGGCGGAGAGACCCAGGCAGCCAGCACTGTCGAGGGCGAGATGATCGAGGCAAAAGCAGATGCGGTGGTGCAGGCGGTTCAGGATGCCGACAGCGTGATCATCGTGCCGGGCTATGGAATGGCGGTTGCCCAGGCGCAAGGGTCCGTGTCAGAGCTCACCAAACGACTGCGTGCGCAGGGTAAGACGGTGCGCTTTGCAATCCATCCCGTTGCCGGCCGATTGCCCGGGCACATGAACGTGTTGCTGGCGGAAGCCAAGGTGCCCTATGACATCGTGCTTGAAATGGAGGAGATCAATGACGATTTCCCCGAGACCGATGTCGTGATCATTATAGGCGCCAACGATATCGTAAATCCTGCTGCGCAGGATGATCCGGGCAGCCCCATCGCCGGTATGCCGGTGCTGGAAGTCTGGAAATCGCGTCATGTGTTCGTCTGCAAGCGAGGTCGGGGCACCGGTTATTCAGGCATTGAAAATCCCCTGTTTTTCAAGGAAAACACCCGGATGTTCTATGGTGACGCGAAAGCTTCAATGGACGACCTGCTGCGGGAGCTGGACTGATCAGGTCGGGTGACCGGGTCGGCCAGTCGTATCCCAGACTCGCACGGCTGAATTGCTTCAGAGCTTCAGCATAAGGGCCCGAAACCGGGCATCTGCGCCATTTCAGTCGGCCCCGGCTCTGTTACTGGCCCCTGTTACTGGTCGAAGAGCCGCGCTGGCGGACAATTTGTGACAGTTTACTGCTTGGAAATAGCGCATTCCGGCATCAGAATACTCTCAGAAAGTGACTCTGCGGGTATTGTCGCAGCATAACCCCTTTTCTCGGCTTGTTGAGGAACTAACCATGAGAATAGACAAAATATTGGGCTTCGGTGCCCTGATGATCGCTCCCGCTCTGGGGAACGCGCAGGCGTCAGATGATCATCCGACCTATGCCAATGAGGTGTCTCGGATTATTCAGGACAACTGCCAGATCTGCCACCAGCCCGGTGCGATCGGCCCGATGTCGTTTACCAGCTATGAAGAAGTGCGCCCTTGGGCACCTCTGATTCAGCTAAAGGTGAAGAGCCGCGATATGCCGCCTTATCATTATGACCGGGATACGGGCGTGCAGGAACTCAAGAACGACTGGCGTCTGTCGCAGGAGGACATTGACACGATAGTCGCCTGGGTCAATGCCGGATCGCCTTTGGGTAACCCGGAAGAGCTGCCGCCACCGCGAGAATTTCCCAGGAAAGGCGAATGGCGTCTGGCGGCGGATCTTGGTCAACCCGACCATATCATCCGATCAACCGCCTGGGATGTGCCGGCGGAAGGGCAGGACCTCTGGTGGGAGCCGGTTGTGGATTCCGGCATTACCGAAAGCCGCTGCATCAAAGCGGTAGAGACGCTGCCTTCGGCCGCTGCGCAAGGCTCGACCCACCATGCCAACTCGCATTTCAAGATTCTCGATGAGGAAGGTGAGTGGGTGGACAGCGACCGACTGTCAGAGTTTGCGCTTGGCAAGCTCGGCGAAAAAGTCCCCGAAGGTGCATGCCGCAGAGCGCCCGCCAACTCTAAGGTTGAGTGGGAGATTCACTACTTCCCCGACGGAAACGCCGTCCCGCAGGATCAGGTCCAGGTAGGTATCTGGTTTTATGATGATGAGGATGATTTTGTGGAAGAAGAGTCGTATAAGCAGGATCTGCGCGCCTACCGCCTCGACGGTGGTGGCGACTACATGATCCCGCCCCACGGCACGCTGATGACTCAGGGCTTCCACTCCTTCGACCATCCTGTGCGCATCGACAGCTGGCAGCCGCATATGCACCTTCGTGGTGTGGCGATGTCTCTGGAGATGTTCAATCCCGAGACGGGTCGCAAGGAAATGCTGAGCCAGGCGTCAAACTGGACCGCGGCATGGAACCACAGCCATACCTATGAGGAAGGCTATCAGCCGCTGGTTCCTGCAGGGGCCACGCTAATTATCTCTGCCTGGTACGACAATACCGAAAACAACCCCATGAATCCGGATCCGGATCAGTGGGTCGGAGCGGGGCAGCGCACTACCGACGAGATGTCTCATGCCTGGATCGCGGTGACTCATCTTGATGAAGAGGGCTACGAGAAACTGCTTGTCGAACGTGAGGAGCGCGACCAGCGCAGTCTTGCCGGATCAGACGACTGACAGACCGTAGCGTGGACGTCGAGAGTAAAAAGCCAGGTGCCCTCGGTATCTGGCTTTTTCTGCCTCTGTGGCGCGCAGAACCGGGGCGTCTGTTCGGGCCGGCCGGCTTCGGGTGGGGCAAGCCTGTCACCACCCGCCGTACCGATGAATGTCGCTCTCTCTGGTTGATCAGTAAGCCATGGCTGCTCACACGGTTCGCTGGATAAGCAGATCGGGCACCGGTATCCTTTGTCAGGCGAGTCACTTTCAAATCACGCTGTGCCCTGCGCGATGTCCGAACCGTTTAAAAACGCGCCGGATTTCTGTGCCCTGACCGGTTTGGGCTTCAGGCTCTGATCAGTTGTCAGTTTGGAGTGTTCAGGTTCAGGGGACAGCGTCATCGGGGGAGCTGTGTTTTTCTTTTCGCCACACAAGGACATCATCGGGCATACCCTCGCCTGTGCCGATGAACCTGTTCAGGCCAGGCACAGTACCCTGACAGACGGGACAGAAGTGACCCTTCTGGATTGTGGTTTGATCCGGATTGAGCCGAACACAGCGAGTCAACTCTCTCTTGTCATTTCCTGCGGCATTCATGGCAACGAGACAGCGCCTATAGAAATTGTGTCGCAACTTGTCAGCGAGTTGCTGTCCGGGGAAGTCAGCAGTGCTGTCCGGGTTCTGTTCATTCTTGCGAATCCCTGGGCCATGGCGGAGGACAGACGTTTTGTTGATCTCAACATGAACAGGCTGTTCTGCGGTCAGTGGCAGTATGAAGATCTCAGTCTGAAAGAGGTGAAGCGGGCCGCCAGGCTGGAGGCTTACGTGGCGAATTTCTTCGCCGAGGAACCGGTTACCGTTGTGCAGCGGCTGCACTATGACTGCCACACGGCGATCAGAGCGTCGGCCAGAGAGCGCTTTGCTGTGTATCCTTTTGTGCCTGGCCGGGTGCTTCCTGAACAACAGCAAGCCCTTCTGACCCGTGCTGACATCGAAACCGTCCTGCTGCAGCAGGAGCCTGTCAACACGTTCTCTTCTTTTACTTCAATTAAACAGGATGCGCAGAGTTTTACTCTGGAATTGGGGAAGGTCATGTCCTTTGGCGCCAATGATTTGTCGCGCTTTTCTGGTATCGATCTGCTCCTTCGGGCTTTGATCTCCGGTGAAGAGTTGCCGAACACACCGGCAGGTGGCATGGAACAGTTCGTGGTGCATCACACCCTTGAGAAATCCAGCGAAAACTGGACATTCCACGTGCCCGATGATGCGCCGAATTTTTCTGAGTATACGCCGGGCAGTCTGATTGCCGAAGACGGGGGCGTGCAGTATCTCGTTGGAGAGGAACCGGAGTACATTGTGTTTCCCAATCCCCGGGTCAAGGTCGGCGAACGAGCAGGGCTGATGCTGCGAAAACTGAGTAAGTGAGGAAGTCAGTAAGCGAGGAGCGAGGCAGTCTGACGGCCAGCTCCACCCTCACGCTCTGAGAGCCGGGCACTGCGCCGGAACTGACAGCCCGGCCGGCCGTGGCGGGGCCGCGTTAGACTAACCGGTGGAGAGGTATGATAGTCTTGATCCCCTATACAGAACGAACCCTGGCACGAGTCAGGGAGAGCGGGTTTGTGGACGTCCATTGCAAGTCAAGCAAGCGTAGATCGAGTGGAGAGGCAGCATGCACAAAAGATTTCAGTCTGGCCGCCAGACCAGAAGAGAGTTTCTCAAAAAGACGGCAGTTTCCGCAGTGCTTGCGGCAAGCCCGTTTGGCGCGGTGAGCGCGCAGGTGCGGCGGGTTGATAAAATCGGGCTGCAGCTGTATTCGCTGCGCCGGGAAATGGCCGAAGATTTCGAAGGGACTCTGGCCCAGCTTGCCGAGATCGGGTTTACTGAAATGGAGTTTGCCGGTTATCACGGTAAGACCCCCGGCGAGGTGCGCAGCATCCTAGACAGTTTTGGTCTGACGACGCCAGCGTCCCATGTGCCTCTGCAGGCCATTCGGGATAACCTCGATAAGGAAATTGAGACCGCTGTGACACTTGGTCAACAGTATATGGTGCTGCCCTGGTTGCCTGAGAATGAGCGCAACCTTGACAGTTACCACAGAGTTGCTGAGTTGCTGAACCGCGCGGGGGAGAAGACCCGGGAGGCCGGCATCATCATGGGTTACCACAATCATGATTTTGAATTTGACATCCACGAAGGGGGGCGGATCGGCTACGACATTCTGACATCAGAAACTGAACCTGACCTGGTGATGTTCGAGATGGATCTGTTCTGGGCGGAAGAGGCCGGCTACGATGCCACCTTCTTCTTTCTCAAGTATCCGGGCCGCTACCCCATGATCCACGTCAAAGATCGCGCTGGTTCAGGTGAGATGGCAGATGTGGGGCGCGGTTACATCGATTTCCAGGAGCTGTTCAGCTACGGCAGCAAGGGCGGGTTCAAGCATTACTTTATCGAACACGACAATCCGACCGACGGCATCAATTCGATGGCCTACAGCTACAACACGGTTCGCAATCTCCGATTTAACTCGACCTATGAACTACCTTACTGACAGGGCCTGAAATCCGGCCTACTCATACCACTGCGCGGAGCAGTGAGAGTGCCAGGTGGTTCTGAAGAGTGTCCGTGAGTGTCGAGGCTTCTCAGTCGGCCCCGCTGAAACTATCTGAGCGTATCAGGCGAAGCCAGAGAAAATTCTCTGATGTTCAGTTACAATGCGTTCGGTTTCTTCCGGCTCCGGATTGCGGGAGTAGTCGCCGAGTTTGAACGTGCCGCCTAACAGTATTGTATCGGTGCGGGAGAACATATACAGATTACTGTTACCGCCACCGATTGTCAGGTAATCGACGTCCGGGTCAGGGGGCATGTAAACCAGCTGACCTTTGGCAGGGGTGATCTCTGTATCGTCAAACAGCGTCGCTGCACCGAGTCCCGTACAGTTGAAGGAAATTTTCTCTGGCAGGGCAAAAATTTCCTCTTTGCTGTTGAAATTGCGGATAACAAATTTGCCACCACTTTGCAGAAAATCATCAATCAGCCGCCGCAGGAAAATAGCTGGCTCGACCATCATGGTAAGCTCGTGTCGGACATAGGGAACAGGAAAGGGGTGCTCGCCCGGCTGCAGATCTGTGCGGTAGGGGTAGAGATCTTCGAACTCGCCACCTTCCTCGGGAGGCGTGTCGCTCAGGTTGTACAGTTCAGTCCACCGAACCCCGTAATCCCTGCCACCTAAGTTGGTGAAAGCGTGATGGGCTATACGCGCGGCGAACTGAATTTGTGCTTTGAACGCCTCGCTGGACACCGCCGGATCATGCACGCTGTAGGGTCCCCACTCGCCGCCGGCTACGTTTGAGGTGGTGTGTCGGGCCATGTCTCTTGTGTAAATCGTGACGTTCCAGCCAGCGTCCTGCAGCAGTCGCGCGCTGGTCAGGCCCATGACGCCACCGCCGATGACGCCGACTTCGCCGGGCGTCATGCCCGTGGTCTCCCTTACGGCGAGCGCTGAGCTGCCCCAGGACAGGCTGATCCCGCCACCGCCATGGCCGTAGTTATGGACAACTGTCTTATCATCAAACTGCTCTCTTTTTACGACAAAACCGGAGGGCCGGTAGGGTCGGTGACCTACAACCTCCCGGATCACATTGTCCATGGAAATTCGGGGTGCGACCCAAGGTTTGCGGGAATAGGGACGCCGATATGCAGCACCGCTGCTGATTTCAACCTGACAACTGCTGAGTGCGGCAGCCAGGGCGCCGGCACCGGCTGCTTTGAGAATGTCTCGTCGACCGAAGGTTTTGTTCTTCTGCATGATACGAAGGCCTAACGCGAAAAGGATGTGACTAAAGATAGCGAATTCTTCGGCTTAATCCCACATCGCCCGCATCGCGATCAGTCAGCGTCTAGCTTATGTCCTCAATTCTGGTCATGCGCCAGACAGATCCTCGCATTCTGTCCCACCGGGAAGCCTGAGCAGGTGCGATGGGCCTCGCCTGACGCGGTCTTGAATGCGGGCGGGCAGCAAGCCCGACTGGCTGTGGTGGGGAATCATCGCTGATGCCCCCTTTTCGCGTTACACTGTAGGGACTATCCACAAAGAGTCAAAAGATTCAGGCAGAGACGTGCCGTCATCAAGCCCCACACCCACTTTGGCTGGTGCCCTCGCCCCGATCGCCCTGACCATGGCGCTGCTGATGGTTCAGATATTCGTCCTGTCTGGCCCGCCGCATATACCGCTTATCCTTGGCACCGGAATCACCGCACTGATTGGTCTCGCTCGGGGCTGTCGCTGGGGTGACATTCAGGAGGGCATCGTTTCGGCCGCGGCCACCTCGATTCCCGTGGTGTTTATTTTTCTTCTGGTTGGCATGACGATAGGCACTTGGATTCTTGCGGGGACGGTTCCGCTGATGATTACGCTGGGCGTGAAGTGGATCAGTCTTTCCGCCTTTCTTCCCGTTTGCTGTCTGGTCTGTGCGGCGGTGTCAGTATTTACCGGAACGTCCTGGGGAACTGTCGGTACCCTCGGTCTGGCGCTGATGGCCATTGGGGCGAGCCTGGACATTCCCCCGGCAATCACAGCCGGTGCAGTGGTTTCCGGCGCCTGGTTCGGCGACAAGATCTCGCCGCTGTCGGATACAACGAACTACACGGCGGCGGTTGCGGGCACCGATCTGTACACCCACATCAGGAATCTGATTCCAACGACACTGCCTGCCCTATTGCTGGCTCTGTTGATCTACGCGGTCCTGGGTTCTGCCTATGTTTCCGAGTCCGCCAGTACTGCGTCAGCGGCCGGCACCGGCGAAGTGCTTAACAGCTTGTTTAGGCTGAATGTTTTCGTCCTGTTTCCGCCTGTGGTCATTGGGTTCACTATTGTCAGAAAAGTGCCGCCGATCCCGGGAATTTTTCTCGGGGTGGTGGCTGCGGCACTGGTTGCACTGTCAGTGCAGGGTGCCAGTTTCGCCGAGGTTGCGGATGCCATGATGAACGGCTTCGTCAGCGACACCGGTAATGCACAAATTGATGCGTTGCTTACCAAGGGCGGGCTGATGTCTATGATGTGGGTGATTTCTCTGATCATCATAGCGCTCGCCTTCGGCGGTGCGTTGGAGAAGACCGGTTGTCTCGAAACGATTGTCAGGGAATTGCTGGGTCGGCTGCAGGGCAGGGCGCAATTGATCACCGGAGCACTGCTGACGACTTTCGGGTTCAACCTGGCCAGCAACGCTTTTGTCGCTTACACCATCCCGGGTCGTCTTTTTGCAGACGCATTTGCCGCCGAATCACTGGCGCCGGCGGCCCTCTCCCGGGTCATGGAGGATGGTGCGACCATGAGTGCTCCGCTCATTCCCTGGAACTCCGGTGGCGCTTTTGTCTCCGGTGCCCTCGGGGTTCCCGCACTCGCTTACGCGCCATTTGCTTTTGCGAACTGGCTGGCTCCGCTGTTCAGTTTACTGTGGGCCTGGACCGGCTACTTCATTCCTACTCTGGACAATTCGCAGGGCCCGCAGCCTGGGCCAGAGCACCACTGAACGTTTCGATGCAGCGGAGATAATTTATGACACATGGCACTCATGATTTTGATGGAGACGCACGAAACCAGGAAATTCTGATCAATATCAATGGTGAGCTTTTCCCTCGCGATGAGGCGAAAGTGTCGGTTTTTGATTCCGGCTACATCCTCGGTGACGGCGTATGGGAAGGGATTTGCCTGCATAACGGCAAGCTGTTTCACATTCGGCAGCATCTGCGGCGGCTCTATGAGGGCGCTAAAGCGCTGGACATGGAGATCGGGCTCGAACAGGATGAATTGCAGCAGCGTATCGAAGATACCTGTGCGGCGAACTCCATGCAAAGTGGTGTGCACATCCGGCTGATGGTAACGCGCGGTATCAAGGCGACGCCCTATCAGGACCCACGTATTACCATCTCACCGCCGACCATTGTCATCATTCCGGAATACAAAGCCCCTCTGGCAAGCACGCTGGAGACGGGGATTCGTCTGTTCACGGTGCACGTGCGGCGTGGCTATCCTGACGTGCAGGATCAGAAACTTAACAGCCACTCGAAACTGAACTGCATCACCGCCTGCATTCAGGCGGCCAAGGCGGGGGCCGATGAGGCGCTGATGCTGGATCCCCACGGCTTTGTGGCGACCTGTAATTCCACCCATTTCTTTATCGTTCGTGACGGTGAGGTGTGGACCTCCTCCGGAGACTACTGTCTGGGCGGCATTACTCGCCGAACGGTCATCGATCTGTGCCGGGAGAACCGCATTCCGGTCTTCGAGAAATCATTTTCCCTGACCGACGTCTATGGGGCTGATGAAGCCTTTGTGACGGGCACTTTTGCCGGAGTTGCCCCGGTGACTGAGGTCGACGGACGATTGCTGGGTGAGCGAAAGGCTGAGGGCGAGTTCCGGCGTGGTCCGGTGGTCATGCAGTTGCAGGATCTCTATCTCCAGCTTCTCGAAACCGAGTGCGCCAGGGGATGACAGCGGGCCGGCCGCAGCGTCGTCCGGGGCCGGGCGCTAGGCGATGACTTTCTTAAGGCGCAGCTCAGCAAGCTGGTCGGCAGACAAACCCAGCATTGATCTGAGCACGTCATCACTGTGCTGCCCCAGCGTAGCCGCCCAGTTTGCTGTGGCGTGATTCATGTGCTGGAAATTCACCGGCAGCGTCTGAATCAGAAACTCTCCCAATTGCGCCTGGGAGATCCGGGAGAAGGATCGTCGCTCCAGAACCTGGGGATGGTCGAAAAGATCTTCCAGCTCGGTGTAGGCACTGCAGGGAACGCCAGCGGCATTTAACGCTTCATCACACTCTTGTGTGGTCAGAGAGAGTGACCATTTTTCGATCTCCTCTGCCAGTTCCCTGAAGTGGCGGGTCCGCTCGCCGAAGATAAAGCGTGGGTCTGACTGCAACTCAGGACGCTGCAGCAGCGCGCACAGGCTCTCGAAATTTTTGTTGGAGATCGGCGTGACCATCACGTACCCGTCCCTGGTTCGAACAGGATGGAAGCGGCCGATGGGCAGGGGCTCTGCTGCCTGCGCTGCCTGAATGTGTGCTGGTATCAGCGTCATCATCGCTTCCATCATGCTCACGTCCACATGCTCTCCGCGGCCGAAGCGCTCGCGGCCCAGCAGCGCGGTCTGCACTGCCCCGAACGCATAAGCTCCGGTCAGGATATCCGCCACCATGATCTCCCAGTTCGGCGGCCGCTTTGGCTTCACGCCCTGGCTGGCGCCAAACACGGTGTCGAAGCCGCTTGCTGCATGAACGATTGGTGCGAAGGCCGCTCTATCCACCCAGGGTCCGCTCAGGCCGAACCCCGAGATTGAGCAATAAATCAGATCGGCCTGCTCCGCTTTCAGGCTGTCGTAATCAAGACCGAATTTCGCCATGATGCCCGGGCGAAAATTCTGAATGACGATATCGGCTTTCCGAACCAGCGATCGCGCCAGCTCCTGACCTTCGTCGGATTTCAGATCCAGCGCCAGGCTGCGCTTGCCGGCGTTAAAATGGGCAAAAGCCGGGGTCATGCCGCTGACGCTGCGGGTCAGATCCCCCAGCCCCGGTGGCTCGATTTTGATGACCTCGGCGCCGCAGTCCAGCAGGAAGCGGCCGCAGATCGGGCCGGCATAAACGGCTGAGAAGTCGATCACTTTGTACCCGCTGAGCGGCTTGGGCTGATTCATGCTGGCTCACAAGAGAGAATTTTCGCGGCGGCTGTGCGCCGGGCAGGGTCGGTCACAATAGTCCTTTTGGTCCGGGAGATCGGCCCCGTTGTTCTACGCTGTGGAGCATACCCATCGGCACTTGAAGCTGCAAATGCTTCGCCTCTGACGCTTTTTAGCAAGACGTTAAGCCGGTTCATCGAAAGCAATGGCGAGATTTTTGAACCGGTTCACAGGTTTTATGGAATGAAGCTGAAAATCAGGTTCCAAATCCGAAGCGGTTGGTCGTCTACTCTGATGTAACAGGTATCACGTTACATGTAACAAACAACAGCGTTCAATCGAGCCAACGATTGAGCCAACAATTGAACTAACTATAGATCCAGCCGGGAGATCGCGCGCCATGAAACACTCACACAAAACTTGCCTGACCGGCATCGCTGCCGCTGCTTTTTTTGCCCAAGGCTCTGGCCGGAGGAGGTACGGGCAGCGGGAAGCCGGGCGGCGGCACACTGAAAAACCCCAACGCTGAGGATGAGTCAAGAGTCTGGATCTGCCATGCAACGCCCAAAAACAAGCCGGACGCAGTGATGTAAGTGCCTCTCAAGTCACTCAGAGGTCATCTAGTTCACGGCGATGCGATCTTTATCGATCAGCCGGAAGGAACCGACGAAGTCGCCATCGCCGAATTGGTGGCAGAACTCACAGGCGATCCGAAATTCCCCCGCTTCCCCTGTGAAATACTGTTAGAGGAGTTCACAGCGGAGGATTGCTGGGACGGCGCTATGCCACCGCCTCCACCCCCACCGCCGGAACCTCCATTCGGGCCGGAGTGATCGGAGCAGTTGGTCCCAAAAAGCCGCCCTCGCTGGCGACTTTTTTGTGTCTGCGAAACCTGCATCGGGTACGGGCGTTTGTGGAAAGATTCAGCGCTTCCGGGCAGATCTCGAGAAATGTCAGCTGATGCAGATAAGTCAGCGTGCCAGCTCGGCGCGCACCTCCGTCATACGCGCACCTCGGAGAATCGCGGCCAGGGAATAGTTGCCTTCGTGGCATTCAAAATCGTAGAGACGCTCCTCGGGCGGGTTGCGGGTCAGGGTGCGCTCGCCGCTGATCGGCACGCCGTAGGCTTCAGGGTCGTTGACCGTAAAGCCATAGTGGATGGTCTCATCACTGGTCAGCGTGTAGCGCTCAATCACCTCAAACTGCTTTGACACGCGAAAGCCCATGCGGGAGACCGATTGCTCCGGGCGGAAATGCTGACTGTGCACAACCAGTGTGTCACCTTCCCAGTGTCCGACGGAATCTCCCATCCAGCGATTGACGCCGTCATTGTGATGGGCCTTGTCGAGTCGGATGATGCGGGCATCGTGGATCATCTCAGTCATAACGACGACATAGTTTTCATTCTGCACGATTTGCAGATTCGGATTCATCATCATCGGGGTCAGGCTCGGTATCGCCGCGCCAAAGATAAGGCAGCGCCCTGATAGGGGCTGACCTTCCGGGCCATCTGTTGCGCTCAGGCCCTGCGCCAGTCTGCGGGCGTAGAGGTCCTGAAAGCCGCTGCGGGTTGCTGGCACACGCCCGTCCGGCGGTTCGGTGATGACAGAGGTCCGGTATTCGCCCGAAATCGGCGTCACGACCGGTTCGAGATAGTGCGCCAGGAAGGCATCATCGGCTTCCTGGCGGATCTCAGCGCCGGCTTCAGGGGCACTGCGGTCCGGATTGAGCGGGGCCGCCTGCTCGTCCAGTCGCAGACGCATTCGCCGTTCCTGTTCTCTGATTTCCTGTTCGCTGTAGGTGGTTTGGATGCCGAGATTCCGGGGGCGCTGAAGCGGCGTGCGCGAGCCGAAAAACCAGATGCCCTGAAAATCCGGCACGCCGTATTCCGTGCGCGGCATGATCCAGGCGGCTGCTCCGCCAGCCTCGGCATTGCCTGCCGGATTGGCGTGCTCTGCGGCGCTGGCAGAAGTGACAACAAAGATAAGACAAGTGAGCATCAGGCGAATCATGGTGTGCCGCTCCAGTGACGCGTGACCAAAGACTCCCTGAGTATACCGCAAGGCTGGGCGGACAACCTGTGTCAGGCTGCGACATAAGGTCGCAGTGATTGCCGGCTCTTGCGGAAAGATTGCACCTTTCGCTGACTGCTGAATGGTTTTACACTCGTAAAATAAAGAACAAAATAAAGATCTTTAGCACCGATTTTCGGCCTGCCGAGAAAAACCGAATACCAAATACCAAAAACTAAAACAACTGAGATGCCATGCTCCAGTAATCAACAGTAGCTGACTGGCCGGGTCAAACCATCAGCTGTGCTGGTTCGTACCTCTCTTACCCTAACGAACGTAACTGGACAACAACATGACTTTGGTTGTATTCGATATGGATGGCACTTTGCTGAACGGTGAGTCTCGGCTCAGCGGCTACACTGCCGAGACCCTGAATCGGATGCAGTCAGCGGGGATTGCCTACACCATCGCCACCGGGCGAACGCTGCAGGCAGCGCTGGGCCCGCTTGAGGGTCATCGCTTTGCGCTGCCGCACATACTTAAAAACGGCGTCATTATCTGGTGTCCTGATCAGGAAGCTTACAGCCACAGTCATTTGTTGTCCCGGCAGGAAGTCTCTCATGTGCTGACAGCCATGACGGATCAGGAAATTACGCCCTTCGTATTCACGCTGGAGTCAGACGGCCGCCATGCGGTGTATCACGGAACCCTGAAGAACGAGATGGAAGGCAAGATGGCACAGTTGTTCGAGGACGAGAGGAAACTGCCGCTGGAGCCTCTTTCCGCCATGCCCGACTCCTCTAGCGTGATCTGCTTGAGTGCCATGGGCCCTGACGAGTCGGTGCAGGCTGTGATTGACGGCGTCACAAGCGAACCGGGGCTGGTGTCCTACACCGGTACAGCCATACAAAATCAGCAGCTCCGCTGGATGGATATTCACCACAGCAATGGCAACAAGGGTGATGGCGTGACGACTTTGCGCCAGGAACTCGGCTTTGACAAGGTTATGGTCTTCGGGGACGGAGAAAATGATCTGAGCATGTTTGAGGTTGCCGATGAGTCCTATGCGCCGGCGAATGCACAGGCTGCGGTCAAATCAAAAGCCACTGAAATTATCGGCCATCATGATGATGATGGCGTTGCCCGCTTCCTGCGCGAGCGCTTTTCGCTGGGGCCCCTCTAGGACAAACTGGCCAGCCGCGGACTTTGCTTTCACCCCGAGGCTCTTTCCAAATCAGGCGGCGTTTGCTTTCATTCGACCATCTGACCTTTGATGGAGCCGCCCCTATGCACACACAAACCCTCAACAGTTGTTTCGCTCTGGCAATGGCCGCCCAGACGGTATTCGGTCTGAGTATCCGGGCCAGCGAGGTGCGAATGCACGAGATTGTGGCAGCTGTTTCTGCTGACCGCATTCAGGCCAGTATTGAAACTCTGGTTGGTTTTGGCACGCGCCATACGCTGTCTGAAACGCAGTCGGAGGTGCGGGGCATCGGGGCTGCCCGTCGCTGGATTGAAGCGGAGTTCAACCGGATTTCTGATAGTTGTGGTCGTTGTCTTGAAGTATTCACGGTCTCGGGAGTAGTGTCTGGTACGGACAGAATTCCTGATCCTGTTGAAATCGTGAACGTGGTTGCGATTCTCAGAGGCACCGAAGATGGCAATCGTTTTGCCATTATGAGCGGTGATATTGATACCCGGGTGAGCGATCCGATGAATGCGGAATCTGATGCCCCCGGCGCCAATGACAATGGCTCCGGTATGGCCGGCGTGATTGAAGCTGCCAAAGTGCTCAGTCATTACCGTTTTCCGGGCTCCATTGCTTTTGTAGGGCTCTCGGGCGAAGAGCAGGGGCTCAATGGCGGTGCCATTCTGGCGCAGCATGCGATCGACGCCGGTTGGAATATCGATGCGGTCGTCAATAACGACATGATTGGTAATATCACAGGGGTCAATGGTGTCACCAACAACACCACCGCCCGGGTGTTTTCAGAGGGTACACGCTACGTCGAAACAGAGTCGGAAGCCCGGCAAAGACGATTTCAGGGCGGTGAAGTCGACTCGGCGTCGAGGAATATCGCCAGATATGTCGACGAAATGGCGGACCGATACATTCCGAACCTCGACATCATGATGATTTACCGGCTGGACCGTTTCGGACGCGGTGGACACCATCGGCCCTTTAATGAGGCCGGCTTTCCGGCTGTCCGGATCATGGAGACCAATGAGAACTACACCCAGCAGCATCAGGACATCCGCATTGAAGATGGGATCGCCTACGGCGACACCATTGAGCAAGTGAACTTCGCCTACGCGGCAAAGCTCACCGCGCTCAACGCAGTGGTTCTGGCCGGTATGGCGAAAGCCCCGGCGCCACCGGCCAGCGTGGAGATCCGCGGCGCAGTGCGCCCCAGCACTACTCTGAGCTGGAACAAAGTGCCGGGCGCGGCTTCCTACCGGGTTCACTGGCGCCTGACCACCTCACCGACCTGGGATTACAGCCGGGGCGTGGGAGACGTGGACACCTTTACCCTGGAAAACGTCGTAATTGACAACTATTTTTTCGGGGTGTCCAGCGTTGCCGAAGATGGCAGCCAGAGTCCGGTGGTTTTTCCCGGCCCGGCGGGTTCGTTTGACTGAGACGTTAATAGCGAGAGTGGCTTAGATTTGCTTGCCTAGAGCTGGCTCATTGGGTTGGTCTGTTTAATTCGCCGCAGCAATGCTTTGTCGGTTTGCTCTTCTCACTAAGATGCGTCAAGCGGACGGTCTGCGGCCTTTTGTCGAGCTCGCTGCGACGTCGCGGCGTGTCAATTGTGCAGTGCACAGCGTGACTGATTGATCGGTTTCTGGCACTCTTACACCCCAATGAAATCGTTATAAAAACGTACTGAAACGCATGAATTCACGAGGTATCGCATGATCCATACCAGCCCACTTCCGGAAATCACTGTTCCTGACACGCTGCTGACGCCCTATGTCTTGCAGCGTGCTGATCATCTGGCTGATACTCCCGCTTTGGTGGAGGGCGCGTCCGGCCGCACTCTGACCTACAAAGAATTTTCCGGTGCAGTGAAATCACTCGCCGGCGGCCTCAAGGCAAGAGGCTTCGGCAAGGGCGATGTGCTGGCGATTATGGCACCCAACCTGCCTGAGTATGCGGTGGCTTTTCACGGCACTGCTTGGGCCGGAGGGACGGTAACCACAATCAATCCCACCTACACAGCCCACGAAGTTCAGCACCAGCTCAAAGATTCAGGGGCGAAACTGCTGGTAACGATTTCCATGTTCCTGGAAATAGCAAGGCAGGCGGCCGAGGGAACAGGAGTCGAGGAGATCTTTACCATCGATCCGAGTGATGCTTCTCCGCTGACTGGACTGATGGGCGAGCCGCTGGCGGAGCAGGTCGAGGTCTCCCCGGATGATGTGGTAGTTTTGCCTTACTCGTCCGGGACCACCGGACTCTCGAAAGGCGTGATGCTGACCCATCGCAACTGCGTTGCCAATCTGGTTCAGACGACAGCGGTCCTCGCTGTTGACCAGGGAGAGGCAATGCTGTCGTTTCTGCCATTTTTTCATATTTACGGCATGCAGGTCCTGATGAACAACGCTCTGGCGCAGGGCGGCAAGGTAGTCACCATGCCCAGATTCGACCTCGAGCAGTTCCTGCAGCTTACCCAGGATCATCAGGTCAGGCGGGCCTTTGTGGCGCCACCGATCGTGCTTGCGATGGCAAAGCACCCGATTGTCGAGCAGTACAATCTCTCATCTCTGGAATCTGTGTTCAGCGGTGCTGCGCCACTAGGCGCCGAGCTGGCTGAGGAAGCGGCTGCGCGGCTGGGTTGCGAAGTGGTACAGGGCTACGGGATGACGGAGCTGTCGCCGGTGAGTCATTCAACGCCCAAGGGCATGTACAAACCGGGCACGATTGGCATCCTGATTCCCTCGACCGAAAGTCGGGTGGTGGACCCTGAGACCGGCAAGGATCTTGGCATGAATGAAGATGGTGAGATCTGGGTGCGGGGTCCGCAGGTCATGGCGGGTTACCTGAACAATGAACAGGCGACCAAGGACACCATTGATGAAGAAGGCTGGTTACACACCGGAGACATTGGCCATGTTGATGAAGACGGTCATTTCACCATTGTTGATCGTTTGAAAGAGCTGATTAAATACAAGGGGTTCCAGGTACCTCCGGCCGAACTTGAAGCGCTGCTGGTGACTCATCCGTCCGTTGCTGACGCAGCAGTCATTGGCATTCCAGACGATGAGGCCGGTGAGCTGCCAAAAGCCTTTGTGGCTCTGAAAGCCGGAGAGGAGGTGAGTGCGGAAGGCATTCAGCAGTTTGTGGCCGATCAGGTCGCAACCTACAAACAGATTCGTATTCTCGAATTTGTCGACGAGATTCCGAAATCGGCATCAGGAAAAATCCTGCGCCGTATGCTCCGGGATCAGGGTTAGCCGGCGGGGCCGGCCCCGGGTATAGCGTCCTGTCAGGGGTCACAGTGGGCCTGTGCCTCAACAGGGCGCTTGCCTAAGGCCTGAGTCGGAATGCATCGGGCAGCAGCGCAGTAGAACAGCAGGAAAGAGCACATCAGGAACATGAAAAATGAAAAAAAATAATCCAATGATACGAAGAAGATTTCTTGCCGGAGCAGGGCTGGCGGCTGCGGGGGCCACGGTGGTCGCCACGGCGCAGGCCGAGACCGGCAACGGCCCCAGCTTTACCCCACAGCGACATGCTGAAGACAGCTGGATGGATGAGCTTGGTATCAGCCACCGCGCGTTTGTCGACTCCTCCACCGGCCAGGGTGGCATTGCTGCGGTTAACTTTGCTTCCAATATCCTGCGTGCCCATGCGATGGGGTACGGGGGAAGCGACGACGACTACGGCATGATTGTGTGCTTCCGCCACGCGTCTGCGCCGTTCGGTTTCAATGACGCGATGTGGGAGAAATACAGCGAGGTGTTTGTCGGCCGCACCCAAATCCATGACAGCAATGGAGACCCGGTGACCCACAACCCGCTGAGCGTGGAGCGCACTTACGGCAATCGCGACAATACCCTCACCAATCTTGCCAATCGTGGCATCCATTTCGCCATTTGCAATCTGTCGACGCTCGGTATGGCGGGTATGATTGCCCGGGCTGCGGGGCGCCAGTCGGATGAGGTCTACCAGGAGTTGGTGGCGAACGCGGTTCCCAACAGCCATTTTGTCGCCGCCGGCGTGCTCGGCGCCACCAGGGCTCAGGAGTACGGTTACACCTTTATGTACGCAAGCGATGCGGATTGAAACTGCGCTGAATCGCCCTGACAAACCCCCGCAGGCTTATTGATGTTTTTGTGCCGCAGATGAAGGTCACCACGGATTAGCAGCGCCGCTGGTGCTGCTGCTGTGGCCTTCATCCTTAACTCATGGAATCCCTCGCGAAGAAATTAGGCTATACTCCGCGGTCGCGATAAGGAGTGTCAGCCATCACCACCTCAGATACAGTGCCGAAGCCCAAAAAACCGGCTGCCCTGGACGTCTTTGCTGTTTCCCAGTTTCGCTGGCTGTTCTTTGGCAATGTTGCGTTCTTTTTTGCCATGCAGGGTCAGATGCTGACGCGAACTCTGCTGGCCTGGGACCTGACCGGTGAGGCCACCTCGCTGGCTTACATAAATTTGGTGGTCGCGGTTCCGCTGATCTTTGCGTCCGTTCTCGGCGGTGCGATTACCGACCGGGTTGAGCGTCGCCAGTTGGTTATTGTCGGACAGACCCTGATTACGGCAAACGAAATTTTTATTCTGACTCTGCTGCTGCTGGGCAAGCTGGAATTCTGGCATATGTTGTGCACCGCTTTTGTCGCC
Organism: uncultured Pseudohongiella sp.; assembly: GCA_902537815.1. GTDB lineage: Bacteria > Pseudomonadota > Gammaproteobacteria > Pseudomonadales > Pseudohongiellaceae > UBA9145. The sequence goes on from CACBCS010000006.1 coordinate 58,247, forward strand.
GGCTGCGCCTTTCCGTTCATCATGCCGGCGCGCATGGCGATTACCATGAAGGTTATCGGGCCACAGCGGCTTCAGAGCGCCATGGGCTTTCAGAGCGGGGCCATGAACCTGAACCGTATTCTCGGTCCCGCCGTCATGGGACTGATCGTTGCCCAATTTTCTTATGAAGCGGCCTACTATCTGTCTATCGCGCTCTACAGTCTAGCGATAGTTTGTATGTTCGGGGTAGACCGCAGCCGGTCTGATGAGTCGGGTGCCGAGAAAAAGCCCCTGCTTGCAGACATTGCGCTGGGATTCAGCTATATCCGCGCAAACCGGCCGGTGTTGATCTGCCTGCTGTTCGGCCTGCTGCCGATGCTACTGGCTATGCCGTTTCAGAATATTCTGGTCATGCTGGCGGAACAGGCCTGGAACGTCGGCGAAAGCGGCGTGGGGACGCTTATGGCCACCGGTGGCGCGGGTGGTGTTGTCGGCGCTCTGTGGGTGGTGAAACGCGGTGATGATGCAGGACGAATGAAAATGATGCTGGGCAGTACGATTGGGTTTGGCATCTGTCTGGCCATATTCGTGCTGACGCCTGTTTTTACGGTCGCTCTGTTGCCTCTGTTGGCAGCCAATGTTTTTGCCAATGCCAGCCAGACGGTGAACAATGCGACAATTCAGTTGCTGGTCGAGGACAGGATGCGAGGCAGAATGAGCAGTTTCATGATGCTCTCATTCGGGCTGACTCCGATCGGTGTGTTTCCCATGGCGATCGTGGCAGACAGCTTTGGTGCAGTCAGCGCGATTCTGGGTGCTTCTGCGCTACTGATCGCAATTACGATCGCCTTTTTTCTGCTCAGTAAAACTCTGCGGGCGCTTGACCGCAGCATTGACGAATCAATGCTGGCCAGAACTGCCTGAGCGTCCTCTGAATTGCTTACCGTGGTGCTGCAGGCGACACGGCGACAGCAGGAAAGACCGGTTAGCAGTCGGCGTCAATTTATTACTTTACCGGTCTTTTCTGGGATCATGGGCGCTCGACTCCACCTGGTGGGCTGATGCTGCAACCGCAATACATCGACCGCTGTGCCCAACCCGATCGACTGAGCTGGCAGGGGGTGATCGATGCCCTTATTGCCGGCCATCAATTGCCGCGAGCAGCGATCACTGACACGGTTCTGGCGCACGGCACCAATCGCCTGCTCAATCGTTCGGCCCGGATTGAAGGCCTGGGCTATGTCGTAAAAAGTGTGACGGTTTTTCCGGACAATCCTGCCCGAGAGCCATTTTTGCCCAGCGTGCAGGGCATTTGCACCGTGTTCGACGAGTCCACAGGGCAGGCTCGTGCCCTGATTGACAGCGAGCTACTGACTTACTGGAAAACTGCTGCCGACAGCGTACTGGGGGCCAGTCTGCTGGGCCCGGCCGAACCTGAACACCTGCTCATCTTCGGGGCAGGCCAGGTGGCCCGTTCATTGATCGATGCCTACACCACAATATTCCCCTCGATCGCGACCCTTTGCGTACGTCGTCTGCAGTCGGCGGACTGCCTGAGGCAAAAATTAGCCGCTGACGAGAATCGTCTTCCTTTAGTCCTCAGGGTTTCCACTGACCCGTCTGCTGTGGTTCCGCTTGCCGATATCGTGGCTACGGTCACTACTTCAGAGACGCCTGTGCTGCAGGGAAACTGGCTCACGGCTGGCGCTCATGTGGATCTGGTCGGCGCCTACACGGTCAGCATACGGGAAGCTGACGATCACACACTGCAGCATGGGGCCCTTTATGTCGACTGTCGCGACACCACTGTCGACCATATCGGCGAGCTGTTGATACCCCTCGCCAGCGGAGCGATTCAGCCTGACAGTGTTCTGGGTGACCTGTATGACCTGATCGCGCAAGGTTCCGGAGACGGCGAGCGGAAAAGGGATCCGCAGCAAATCACGGTCTTCAAAAATGGCGGGGGCGCTCACCTTGACCTGATGGTGGCCCTTCATCTGATGTCCGTGGACCCTTGAAGAGATTTAGTCTCTTTCGAGCAGCTGCGCAAAGCGACCGTTTGACAGCATGATGGTCAGCTCCCGGTAGCCGCCCACCGACTCGTCTCCGACAAAGATTTGCGGCAGGGTAGACTGCCCTGAGCGTTGAAGCAGCTCGGCGCGCAAGGCAGGGTTGCCGTCTGCTGCGATCTCCTCAAACGCATAGCCTGCTTCTGCTAGCACCCGGGTGGCTCTAGTACAAAAGCCGCAAAATTGTCTGGTGTAAACCGTGATTGTCCGCATAAATGGTGATGGCCTGGAATGTACTGGGCGAATTCAGTCGGCCCGTCCGGCGGATACAAGTTGTGTATGATGACCCTCTGATGTTGGCTTTCAGACGAGCAAGGATAGAGCAGCGCGGAGCATGAATCAAAAATCAATGAGGCCGCGCGTTCAGGGTCGCTATTAGTTCGTCTGCCCGATCTCCTGACATCCGCCGAACGCTGCAGGGTCGGTAGCAGAACCATGCTATGTCGCAGGAAAGGCCCCGATCCAATGGCCACTTCAGCTCGTAAAGTACCGAATTAGTGGCTTAAAATATATTCGGACCTCTTATGAGACTGCCCTTTGAAAAACTCTGGTTTTGCGTGTTGCTGCTGCAGGTGACCACGACACACGCGCAGGAAGCTCCGTCCGATTTTCTGTCCCAAACAGGCTGGCGAAGCGATTTTGGTTTGGGAATCATTGTGAACCCCGAATATCAGGGTGGGGACCGTTATCGCGTGCTGGCGGTTCCGTACTTTGATGTCAGGTATTCAGACCGTCTGGGCGTCAAAACATTCTTTAATGTGCCACAGGGGCTCGGCACCTACGTCGTGCGTCAGCGGCCGTCTGAGGGTGATCGCTTTGCCGTATCTGCTGCCCTGGCTCCGGGTTTTCAAAATCGGGACACGACCGAGTTTGCCGGGTTAGACACCTTTGGCGTCGGTCTTGAAGCCAGATTGGGCGCAGAGCTGGATGTGGGCAGTTGGTCCTTTCGAGCAGGTTTGGCTCAGGGTATCGTTTCCGGGCATGGTGGCCTCTATGGCAACCTCGACGCCAGCTATCGGATCCGTTTCGGCAGAGGTGCCTTCGCCGGTCTGGGGCCGAGCATCCGCGCGGGTAACGGAGCCTACATGTCGGCCCTTTATGGCGTTAGCCCGAGAGAAAGCCAGGCGTCAGGACTGGCGGAATATAGCGCCTCGTCCGGGATCGAAAGTCTGGCCTTTCAGGGGATTGTCAGCCTGCCAGTCGGAGAGAACTGGCGCTTGACCAGTGTGGTGAGGCTGGGTGAGCTGATGGACAAGGCGGCCGGCAGTTCGCTGATCAGGCAGCCCACGCAGTTCTTTGCCGTCACCGCATTGACCCGGTCGTTCTAGCGCGCCCTAAAATGGCCCGTCAATTGTTAGTTGTACCGGTGGCCGGTAGATCTGTCTGCCCGATTCAGTCCTCTACCAGCGCCTTGTCAATGGCACAGGTCAGTTTGTCGCTGGATTGCTTGAGTGCGCTGCGAGTATTCCTGAGCCAGAGTTGATGCCCCTGCTCGATTTGCCGCTGTTCTTCGAGCGCCGCGCGGGTTTCTGCCGGAGCCGGGCCGCCGTAGATTGCACGTACGTTCACGAAATTCATCGCGCTGAGCGCATCGTCAAACTCTGCTTCACTCAGATTTAGGTCCCGGTTGGTCCGTTCTGAAGTCGCTTTCTTCAGCATCTCATAACTGATGTCCCGATCTTCCTCCGTCGATTGCTTGACCAGGTGAGCGACGATGCTGTGCGCGAGGCTGAAGGGGAGGCCTTCGCGGCGCACGATGACATCAGCCAGTTCGGTGACGGTAATGAAATTTCCCTCCGCTCGCGATCTGAGTAATTCCAGATTGAATTCGGCTGCCGACAGCGCATCAGACATCAGCGAGACTGCCCTGACGGCATCTCTAACTGCTAAGAAATTGAGCGGCTGCAGGTCATCTTCGACGTCGTTGATGTCTCCGAAAGGTGTGTTGTGAACGCTGGTCATGACCCCCATGACCTGACCGAGCGCCTTGCTGGCAATTGCACGAACGTGTTCAATCGCAACCGGATTCCGCTTCTGCGGCATGATAGAGGAAGCCTGCACATAGCCGTCCGGCAGCCGGATCACATTGAATTCAGCCATAGCCATCAACAGGAATTCCTGCGCGAATTTACCCACATTGATCAGCATGGCAGAGGTCGCACCGAGCAGTTCCGTGAAATAGTCCACCGATGCAATAGAGCCATAACTATTGCGGGTCGGTCGGTTAAAGCCGAGCAGTTCCGCGACTCGGTGTCTGTTGATCGGAAATCCGGTAGTCGTGATTGCGCAGGCGCCGAGCGGGCAGTGATTTAAATTTTCGAACGCGTTTTTCAGCCGGGAAACATCTCTTCCAGTATTTTCGGCCATAGCCAGCAGATAGTGGGCGATGGTCGTAGGCTGGGCGGGCTGCGTGTGCGTGTAGGCAGGCATCAGCGAGTCATGATGCTGTGCGGCTAGATTCAGAAAGACCGACTGCAGCCGAATACAGGCGTCTATCAAGTCCAGTGTCTGCTCTCTGAGGCGCAGGCGATAAATAGTAACGTCAATATCGTTCCGGCTGCGGGCGGTATGAAGTTTTCCCGCAATATCCTTGTCCCCGACTTCTGCAGCAATCTCTCGCTGGATGAAATAGAACAGATCTTCAACGCTGCCGTCGTACTCTGCGCGGCGAATCGCTTCAACATTCAGCTTCTCAATGGCTCTCAGGATTTCTGACAGTTCACCGCGAGTGACAATGCCTTGCTCACCGAGCATCAGGATGTGAGCGCGATCAACGTCCAGGTAATGTTCCAGCAGATATTCTTTCGCATCAGCAAAACACTCGCTGAGCACATTGTCCTTGTAACCCTGGGCTGGAAATTTCTCGCTCATCAGTTGTCTATTGGCTCCGGCGCTGCAGGCAGGCTCAACAGATTTGCGAAGATTCTGTAGGCGCCCGGCACCCCGTTAGGTAACTGTCGAAACCAGGAATAGGAAGTGTAGACATAGTGTCCGTTGCCGATGCGCGAGTGCAACATCGCTCCGTCGCTGGCGGGCTCCCCCTCGTCGTGCGCTTCTGTCAGAGGGGTGAAATTCTCCCGATCGAAGTCAGTGAAGTTATAGTTATTGCGTTCTTGCACCCAGCCGTCGAAATCTTGAACACCGATGCGATTCGGAAAGTTGAATACCGGATGGTCTGGTGCCAGCACGGTAATCGCCGCGGTTTCATCGACCACGCGGACGTTGCCGTCCATGCTCACCGGATAGGGAGCAAGGCCTTTACTAGCGAAGTCCGGCTGCTGATACTGAACGATCAGTGTGCCTCCCTGTTCGACGAATGTCAGTAGTCTCGCATTATTGGCAACAAAAGCTTCTCGTGTCTGGGACGCGCGAATGCCAATGATCAGCGTGTCGAACTCTGATAAGTCTCCGGAGGTCAGATCGGCATCAGACAGCAGAGACACGTTCACGCCCATGCGACGCAGCGCTGCGGGTACAGTGTCACCGCTACCCATGATATAGCCTACCTGCACGTTAGCAACAGCAACGTCGACAATCTGAATTTCGGTGATGGCAGTCTGATAAGTGCGGTGGGTGCGGATATGCGGATAGGCAATCTCCCGGACAGTCTGATCAAAGCCTGTGCCAGCAACATTTGCGCTGCTCAGGAGTTGATAACGACCGGCTTCGACATCCTCTGGCGGCCTTACCGTAAAGGCCTGTGAAGCACTTGCAGGGGCTGGCGCCATAGCAAAATCGGCAAAAGACGGTTCGAGTTGCCACCCCGGAGGCAGGCTAAGTTTTGCCGTACCGCTGATTGCTTCGTCGCTGTTGTTGTGGATCGTGAGCACGACAGGTATTGGCGCCGCTGCGATCGATTGCGGTATCACCAGAAGGTCTGTCTCGGGTTCGACTGAAACACTGGGAACCACATCAACCCGTCGCCGAAGCTCTCCGCGCACCCGATCAAGCTGTCGGTATTTGACTTCCCGTTCTGCGTTGATTTCGATACCGCCGATTTCGACAGTTACTGAGGCGACAAGAAGCGGCTCCGCGAATGGCAGCGTTTGCGACTGGGAATCATTGTCCCATGTGTAGGCCGAGCCCTGTCTATTCTCCATCAGCCAGTAAGGTTGGGTGAATTGGGCATCGCGGGGCACTGAGACCCGGAAGATACGCTGAGCATCAGAGCGGTCTGCGCTGCGCATGTTGATTTCATTGGTCAGCGCTGCTTCTGGCGAAGGCGCGAACGACCAGCCGTCTGGTCCCTCAATCGTTGATTCGATTATCCGGGCTCGCGTCATGTCAGGCATATAGGCTCGCACAGCCACAGTGGCGACACTTCCCGGCTCAAGGGTCTCCCGTTCAATCAGGGCATCAATACGAATGCCTGCCGCGAGTAGCAGCGCCTGTTCTAGTTCCCTGCGTTTTTCCTCGAGCAGGCGCCGTGCTTCCTGATGTTGCGATGCCGCTATTGCTTCCCGGATCAGGGTGTGGGCGGCTGCCAGAGGGGGGACAGAAGCATCTGGCCCTAGGGGGTCAAAGTCCCTCAGAACCAAGGCAAGCAGATCCTGCAGCTTGCCGAGTGTCTCGATGAATCCTGCAGATGCTTGTGGCTCAAACCTCGCGATTCCGCTGACAGAGGTATTGATGCCGTCGAACACGGAGCTTTCCGCTGTCACTGTGTCCCGACTGCCGCTGACCCGCCGTAACACAGAATACTGTGACCCCTGCAATTCCAGAGAGCCCATCTGCTGAGTTTTTTGCTGGCTTCTTCCCTGCATGCCGATCTGGAAATAGCTCTGTCCGGACAGCGGGTCGTATTCTCCGGTATTGATTCTAAGCAGGGGTGAATCCGTCGATGATGAGGCATTTCTTTCGCTTACGTAGAGCTTCTGAACCTGCCAGGGGGTCAGCCCTTCGACAATCTGTTCCGGGAAGCGACTGGCATCAGCGGCAGCTTCGATTGCGCGAGGAGTCAGGTAACCCGCAAACTGATGATGGCCGTGGCCGTCTGTTACAGTACCGTTCCATCTGGACACGATCACATCGGGACGAAATTTTCGGATGGTGTACACCATATCCGCCAGAAGTGCTTTCTCCGGCCAGACCCGCTGCGCTTCGCTGAGGGTTTTGGAAAAGCCGAAGTCATTGGCTCTGGTAAAGAACTGCGACGCGCCATCGAGGCGACGCGCCTGAAGCAGCTCTTCAGTACGTATGACCCCCAAGGCGTCTGACTGTTCGGCGCCGATGATATTCTGTCCTCCCGAGCCTCTGGTCAGGGAGAGGTAACCGGTGCGGGCATGCACGCGGCGGGCATGATAAGCCACTAGAGCTGAGTCCTCATCGTCCGGATGCGCGCCGGTATGAAGAACCGCGGCTGTTGTTTGCAGGCGTTGCAGCTGTCTGAAAAGACCGTTCATCCCCTGATCATAGACTGCATCAACCTGCCCAGCTGCGGGAAGGCTCAGACAGACGAAAAATACTGAGGCCAGAAGACCTGAAATTTTGCAAATAGGCTCGTGATTCAAGCTTTATCCCTCGTCAGATAGCTGATTGACCCGCCGGCAAGGACGGTCGCACAGGTGCCGACCACATTGAACCAGAGAAATGCTAGATTGGAAAATGCACTGACTGCCCAAACTGACATCATTCCACAAAGAAGCCCGAAAAAAGCGCCGGATGCATTTGCGCTGGGAACGGCGAACGCTAGCACGAAGACTCCAAGCAGAGAACCGTAGAAAAAAGAGCCAAAGGTATTCACCACTTCGATGAGAGATCCCAGATTAGTGACAAATGTTGCCACGATGCAGGAAAACAGGCCCCAGATAAAAGTGCTCAGACGGGCAAAGCGCAGTAGTTCCTGGTCGGTGCCCTGCGGATTCACGTGGCGGGCGTAGAAATCGATTGTCGTTGCCGTGGAAAGAGAATTTAATTCTGCGGCAACGCTGGACATGGCAGCCGCGAGAATCGCGGCAACGATCAGCCCAACCAGTCCAGCTGGCATATTCTGCAGCACGAATACCGGGAAGACATAGTTGACATCAGTAAACGAAGGCTCTTCATTAGTCTGCTGTACAAACGCTATGGCCTCCTGTCTGATGTTGTTGAAATGGTCATTGGCCTGCTGGAAGGCACGCTTCCCGTCGGCCCCTGTTGCCAGTGTCCGTGAACTGAAGTACTGCGTCGCAGCCTGTCGTCGCAACTCATGGCTGTCATGGAACGCCTGTTTCAGTTCCTGATAGTGCACTGGCGCCTTCGCGGCAGCATGTTGCTCTGCATCCGAATTAAAAACCATCGGCGGCATGACAAACTGATAGAAGACAAAGACCAGAATTCCGATAAGCAAGATCAAAAATTGCAGCGGGATTTTTAGAAAGGCGGACATGAGCAGAGACGTGCGACTCTCATCGACAGAGCGTGCGGTAAGATACCGCTGAACCTGGCTCTGATCACAACCAAAGTAGGAAAGAAACAGAAACAGGGCAGCAAGTGTTCCGGACCAGAACGTGTATTGCTCGCTCAGATCAAACCTGAAATCAACGGTTTGCAGTTTGCCCGCTGCTCCAGCCAGGAACATGGCATCCTGAAAGTGAAAACCGGGCGGCAGGCTTTGCAGAATTACAACAATGCAGGCGGCAAGACCCAGAACGATAACAAACATCTGCTTCACGTCATTCCATGCCACTGCCTTGACGCCCCCCATCATCGTGTAGAGCGTTGTTGATAGACCGATTGCAAAGATAGTTGGCAATTCACTCCAGCCGAGCACGATCGAAAGGACCACTGACGGAGCTGCGATAACAACACCCACGCCCAGCGCTCGAGAGATCAGAAAAAAGAAACTGGTCAGAGACCTCGTCCGCGCATCGAAACGTTTTTCAAGATATTCATAGGCGGTAAAAACCTTGGCGCGGTAAAAGAAGGGCACTGCCGTCATGCTCAAAATAATCATCGCGATTGGCAGGCCAAAATAGAACTGAATGAATCTTAAACCATCATTATAGGCCTGTCCGGTCGTGCCAATCAGCGTGATGGCGGACATCTGTGTCGCCATCACTGACAGACCAACTGCCCACCAAGGCAAGCTCCGACCGGCAAGGAAAAAGCTTTGGGTATCCGCTGAGCCGCGGCTGAGCGCTATGCCATGCCAGATTACATAGGTCAGATAGGACGTAAGAATGAACCAGTCGAGGCTATTCACTAATCAAGCCGCAAAAATACTGGCGAATACGAGCAGTGCCAGCACGGTAAGAGCAGTGTTCACAGCCACCAGAACATAAAGCGTGCGCCACTTCTCTGAGGGCGCGTTATGTTTGGTTGGGTGTGATGGTTTCATGCCGGTGATTGTCTTTATGCGCTAGTTGCGTGAAGAGCGTCAGCGCTCACCGCCAGAGTATAGGGAATCTGCACCCAGCTTTCACATCTCTCCAGGCAGAAAAAAACGGCGGTGATTACTCACCGCCGTTTTGGTTCAACCAATGTTCTGGTTTAGAACTGCCAGAGCAGCCTTGCGTACCAGCGTCGACCGCGAGCGTCAAACACTGAGGCGTTGAAAGATCCGCGTCGATACAGTGGAATATCTGCATCTGTGGCATCAATTACGCCCAGAGTAAAGGTGGAAGAGCCCATGCTGCTGTTGGCCCAGTCGTGCGAGTACACGTACTGAACGTCCCAGGAGTTATAGCTATCCACTTTGCCCCTAGCGTAGTCCTTCTCGATCTGAGGAGTATTCGGATTTGCTAAGTAGTCAGCATGTCCCAACACCTCGAACGAGCCGGTGTGGCGATTAAATATCGTCACGCGATGATTATCCATGTTCCAGCTCAAGGAGATATTCGCTCGGTTGTCTGGGACCTCACGGACGATGTTTTGTTCGCCATCGGCACCCGCAGCATCAAATCGACCTGTCTCTTGTAGACCAAGCTCCAAGCCCGGTACATCTTTAACCAGATATTCGTCGATGTGCGTGTAGTCTGCCGCTAGCCTAAAGTTACCGAAGTCTGTGCTCCAGCGATAACCGAGGCTCAGGTCGACACCTTGCACTTCGATGTTGCCGGCGTTTACAGCAGGCAAGACGATAGTGGTGAGGCCGCCATTCACGTCATTCAACGAGCGCTGGATACCTGGGACTACATAGGCTGCGGGGTTAACTACACAGTTCAGACGCTCGTCGGAGTCGATACCGAATTGCGCCGCGAGAGCACCGGGGTCACATGCAATAACATTGCCGTCCGGACCTCGCGCATCAAGAGGCTGAGAGTCATTCAGTATGTAGTTTGACGTATCGCCGACTACAGAGTTGAACTTGTCAATTTCAGGGTTGAGCGCTGCCCTCGGAATAAGGGGAAGCACGCGATCACTCACCTCAAATCTCCAAACGTCTGCTCCAACGCTTACGCCTTCCAATGAGCCGCTAGGAGTCCACTGGAAACCCAAGTTATAAGTGTCAGCTGTCTCATTGCCTAAATTAGGATTCGGCGCGCCAGATGTGTAGGAACCGTTCTGAATGGCGTTTTCATCCGTTGCTGGCAGAAGACCTGCTCTCACCCTTTGATTCCGGAGTGGGTCCTGAACACTGGTGCTAAAGGCCTCGAACGCCTGGTTAACAACTCCTATGTTAGGTGCCCGGAATGATTGCGAATATGAGCCGCGAAGTAATATATCGTCTGTCGGCCTCCAGCTTAAGGCGACTTTAGGAGATAAATCGCTACCTATGTTACCTCCATAGTCTTCGTATCGGAGGGCAACCTGAGTTTCTACGTTTTCCGCAAACGGCAACGAAAGCTCGACGAAAGCCGCGTTTACCTGCCTAGAATCATTGAAGTTGAAGATACAGCTCGCACATTCCAGGTTGTTTGTGATTCCTTCCTCAAACTGATTCGGAGCTCCAAACAGTCCCGGCTCATAGCCCTTGATAACGGTCAGGCCTGGGAGGTTGATTTCAGGAGCAATGCCAGAGGCATCTCTTTCCCGTCTCTGAACACCAGCTGCGAATTGAGCTGTACCACCGGTCATTTCAAACATTTCGCCTGACACAACTGCATCGAATACTAACAGTTGATTGCGCTTGTCTGCCCTGTTGATCCTGCCTGTCATCCAGTCAGTAAGTTCTTGCGAATTAGCAAGATCTGGATTGGTTAAAGCAGTTAGATACGGATTGAAGAACTGACAACCGTCCTGTCCATGGTTAGTCGAAGTCAAGGCATAGGAGGTGCTTTCCCTTGTGTTGAGCACATATCCCGGAAAGACCGTGTCAAAAAGTGCGGACAATCCACCAAAGGAAGGAATTGCCTCGAAGTTGAGGTTAGGCGTTCCGTTGGGGGTACAGTTTGGACCGCCCAAGCCGTATAGCGCCATTTCCGTGCGGTCTCTTATCAGAGTCGCATAGTTCTGCTCTATACTTGAGTCGCTCCATGCAAGGCTCACATCGTAGCTCAGCGCTGTATCATTAAAGCCCATTCCCTCGAGTTCACCGCGAAGACCCATCTGAGCGCCTGAAGTGGTATTCGTCGTTAGAATGTCTTCAGTCGATCGAGGCCAGCCTGTTCTGACTCCCCCGCCGTAGTAGCCCTGACCGAATCCTCCATTGGACGCTAGGTGTGGGTTATTAGCCGCTGGAGCGAGTACCGGAGGGTTACCGACAAAAGTGGATAACGCTCCCAGCGTGGTCGGCGCATGAACTAAGTGGGCTGTTCTCGAAAATGAGATGCCATCCCATTCACGAACAGTCTCAAGATCAGAATATGTGAAGAATGAATAGAACTCTGCGTTTTCACTGAATGTATGCTCAAAGCTCATAGCCGCGCTCGTGCGTTCTTGGCCGATTGCAATGAATTGATTCGCCGTATTGTCCTCATAGCATCGGCCATTTCTTCGACCTACACCGGTGAAGCGATTGTCTTTATAAAACGGCCCAAGATCTCCGGAGAGTGTCTCACAAAGAGGGTCGGCAAAAACTAGGCCACGAGTACCAGACACAGATTCACCCAGACCCATTTTCTCGATTGTTTGCTGCTGTGTCAGAGCGGGATCAATAAAGGCCATGTTGAAGCCACCACCAAGTGGGCTTGTTACACGAAAAGCTCCTACTTCCCCATTACTTATTATGCGGGTTGGATCGAAGTACTGTGCATCTGCTAATGGGACAGGATCCCGCTCGAATTGCTCAGCGGAGATTACTAAACGCGTGTCGCCATCATTGAAGCTGGTACCCCAAATACCACTAAAGGTCTGCTCATAGGTGCCACCAGACTCCTGGACACCCTGTGTGTCAGCGAAGAGTTCGAGGCCTTCAAAGTCGGTACGCATGATGACGTTGACCACGCCCGCGACCGCGTCTGAACCGTAAAGTGCGGAACCACCATCGGTGAGTACCTCAACGCGATCGGTCATGACCAACGGGATGGTATTCAGGTCAACAAATTCTTGTCCGGAGCTGGTCACAACCGCTGCAGGGGTGAAGCGCTTGCCGTTGATGAGCGTCAGCGTGGAGTTACCGCCAAGATTTCTGAGGTTGACCGATGCAGTACCTTGCAGCTGGCTGGCGTCATTAGATCCGGCAACACTGGTATCCGAGCCCTGATTTACTTCGAGATTTCGAATCAGATCCCAGATCTGCGAGGCGCCCTGCTCCTGAATTGCGTCTCGGTCGATCACTGTGACCGGCGAGGGGGCGTCCTCAGGCGTTCCTCTGATGAATGAGCCTGTGATCACGATTTCCTCGACGCCATCTTCTTGCGCCAGGGTTTGAAACGATGTTCCGGCACTCGCCAGCATAATTGCCAGGGCGAGCCCTTGCTTCTTGCACGGAAAATTTCTGCGCATTTCGTACTCCCTTGAAGTTTTACTACTTATATTTTTGCGCGACTTTTATGCAGAAAACCGGAATTTGGTACTCCTCAAAAAGGCACGATGTTTCGAGTATAGAGCCATGTTTTAGGCCGTGCAATGCGCAAAACAGTTGGAATCAAATGTGAGTATTTAAGTAACATTCTGCTTAATTTTTGTACGAAATAAGCCTCGAATTGTTCCTCAATCATCAATTTACAACCGACTTTATAATTGTAATCAGGAAAGGCCATGCCGAGCTTAGCTGAATCTGTAAATCATTCATTCAGACAGTAAAGCAATCTAAAGGTGCTGGCGGCCGTATAGGAAGATCTGTGCCGGGTGAATTGAGAGACCTTAACTTGTTTGGGCGAGCCGCAACGATTTATTTGAGCAAGCGCCAGCTCTTGCGCGTAGTCTGCTTATTTTGGAGTGTGTTGGTCGTCCGAACCACATGGGCAGATCTGTACTCTTGTCAGGAGACTGGAGCAGTCAGCATTGACCCCCATCAGAGTTCAGTACTTGATAAAGATAGCGCCGGCATCGCCCAGCGCAGATGGCTGGTCGATACCGATCAGGGCTGGCACCGTGCTGAATTTCCGGGCTATCGGGGCTCCTGCCAGATTGAAAATGGTTATGTGGTTTGCCGGACTGAAAACATCGCATTCGGTGAGGCTACGCTGTCGATCCATCCCAATCGCACCAGCTTCGTTGTGGTTTATACAGATTATGGTCTAGGTGCTCTCGCAATCGTGGGCAAGTGCAACGAGCAAGACGCTTTGGTCCGGGCACAGCGCTAGTGCTTTGCCCGAACCGGCGAGACAGTGGGCTATCCTCCGATTTTGACATAACCTTGGCGGCCGAGCTCAATCAGAGTCGTTAATGCCCAGTAGTCCACCTGAATGGCATCTAGGAGATCGCTTTTTTCCAGGCCCCTAGAAATCATGCCCTGACCACATAGGTGAAAAGTCACGCCTGCGGCATGAAGCTGATTGATCAATTCAATGTTGGGGTTGTCCTTCCCATCATGTCGGGCTCTGAACTCGTCGTTATTGAGACCGATCAAACCAGAACCTCTGTGCATAACTATTGAAATTTTGCGGTTTTCTTCGGGTACACCCATGTCGGCTAGGGTATTCACATAGCGTGCGACCAGTGGAAGCATGGGATAAGGGTCATCCAGATTGTCGTCATTCATTACGAAGTCGAACACCACCTTGTATTCGGTGGCGGGATCCGGAGAGAGGTGAGCATTGGGAACGTCTCTGCCTGGGCTCACACCGGGAATGGGAAGATCCTGAGCAAACCCCGATGCGCTCAGTATCAATAGTGTTAAGGGGATCAGGCTGTGTCTGGTAAGTTTCATGGTTGACTCTCCTGTAGGGTCAATTCGATCGGTTTTATTAGGTCAGTGACCCGATAGTGTGAAAATCTGATTGCAGGTTAAATCGCTCAGCTTGGCGGAGCAATAATCTGACGTTGCTCACCGAGTCCTTCCACTCCAATGCGAACAATATCGCCCGGCTGAAGATACTGTGGTGGATCCATACCGTCACCGACGCCAGCGGGAGTGCCGGTAAAAATAATGTCGCCCGGATAAAGCGTCATGAACTGGCTCAGATGACTGATAATTTCCCTGACGCCGAACACCATATCTGCGGTGCTTCCCTGCTGTCGCATTTCGCCGTTGACCTCAGACCATATTGACAGTGCCTGAATGTCTTCAACTTGATCTGTGGAGACCAAATAAGGACCCACAGGCGCGAAGGTGTCTGCGGATTTCCCCTTGGTAAACTGCCCGCCACGTTCTCTTTGGAATGCTCGTTCCGAGACGTCATGTCCGACCGTGTAGCCAGCGATATAGTCAAAAACGTCGTCTTCCGCTATGTACTGTGCCCGTCTTCCTATGACCACCACCAGTTCCGCTTCATAATCCAGCTTTTGTCCATTGCGGGGCTGAACGATCTGGTCGAACGGGCCGGTCAGAGCAGAAGTGGCCTTCATAAAGGTCAAGGGTTCGTCTGGTAACTGCACTTCCATCTCGGCTGCATGGTTAATGTAATTAAATCCGATCGCAATAATTTTGCCGATGCCTGTAAGCGGCACGCCGAGTCGGGGCTCGCCGGCAACGACGGGTAAGTCCTCCAGAGTCAGCTCGGCAATGGCTTGGAGTGAAGAAGGTGACAGGGTTTCCGGAGTGATTTCGCTGACATAGCTCGAGAGATCGCGAAGTTGACCCTCGGAGTCGATGATGCCGGGTTTTTCTTCCCCCTCCGGGCCGAATCGCACCAGCGTCACCTCGGCGGTTGCGTGGCTAATAGCAGCCATTAAAAGGAAAATCATGCCAAGCGCCTTGAGTTTTTGTTTTTGCATCGACAGTCCCCGTGAATTCCAGCAGTATTTCTCAGAGTCCAGAGTATAGCCAAAATGCAGAGGAATTCATGCCCCGGTACAATTTAGACCTTCGAGGAATTGTTCTCGATCTAGATGAACATTCACAGCGGCTGGATCAGGAGCTGGACGCGCCATGACTATAATGTCTTTTCTGTTTTTCTCGGCGCTTGTCGCCACTTTTACCTGGAAGTTGAGTCGTACTAGCCAGACAGACAGCAGCGAGGGATATTTTCTGGCGGGGCGTTCACTGACCTGGCCTTTCATTGCCGGCTCATTGCTGCTTACAAATCTCTCCACCGAGCAGATGGTGGGTCTCAATGGATCCGCTTACACTGACGGCGTGTCAGTGATGGCCTGGGAGATTGTGGCGGTTCTGGCGCTTGTCGCCATGGCACTGTTCCTGCTGCCACGATTTTTGCGATGTGGCGTCACAACAGTGCCCGAATATCTGGCGAAGCGTTTTGATCACCAGACCCAGTCAATCTGCACTTTGATTTTTCTGAGCGCCTACGCGCTGATCCTCTTGCCCATCATCCTTTATACCGGTGCCACGGGCTTGATCGGCATACTGGATATCCAGACGATGCTTGGTATCGAATCGAGAGCAGCGACGATGTGGGTTGTGGTCTGGTCGGTAGGGCTGATTGGTACTTTCTACGCCCTATTTGGCGGTTTAAAGAGCGTCGCAGTCTCGGACACCCTCAACAGTATCGGACTCCTTAGCGGCGGGCTGATGGTCAGCTGGTTTGGATTGTCAGTGCTGGGCGAGGGCAGCGTTTCGGCTGGATTGAGCGCGGTTGTGGAGGGTAATCCGGGAAGGCTTCGCTCCAATGGCGGGCCGGAAAGCTCCGTACCGTTCTCCACCGTGTTCAGTGGAGTACTGCTCCTGCATTTTTTCTACTGGACCTGCAATCAGCAGATCATCCAGCGGACCTTCGGGGCCGCGTCACTGGCCGAAGGGCAGAAAGGGGTGCTCACGACGGGTTTGTTGAAGCTCTTCGGCCCGCTGTTTCTCGTGCTCCCTGGGTTGATTGCCTGGGTTATGTTTCCAGAACTTGGCGCAGCGCATGCTGATCAGGCTTATGGACAATTAGTGAACGCGGTGCTGCCCGTCGGGCTGGTGGGTTTTTTTGCAGCAGCCATGCTGGGCGCGATCCTGTCGAGTTATAACTCTGCGCTCAACAGCACCTGCACCCTGTTCAGTTTGGGTTTGTATCAAGGGATGCTCGCGCCGCAAGTCTCGGAGCGTGAAGCAGTGGTTGCTGGGAAGTTGTTCGGCTGGGCGATTGCGGCATTTTCCATGGCTACCGCTCCCTTGTTGATGGGGCAGGAAAGTATTTTTGACTACCTGCAGCAGATGAACGGCATCTACTTCGTGCCGATACTCGCCGTGGTGCTGTGCGCAATGCTTTCACCACGGATGCCGTCGCTCGCTGCAAAGACCGGGTTGATCGCAGGTCCCCTGCTAGTTGCTGGCGGCTACTTCATTGTTCCGGTCAGAGGGTTGCTAGGTGAAGTGCATGAGTATCATTTTCTGGGTTTGGTTTTTCTCATTCTGATCGCCGTGATGATGGTGATCCAAGCACTCGCGCCACGCGAGCAGCCCTGGGAGTATATTGAGCCTGCTGTTGTGGACATGGCCCCCTGGCCGCAGGCCCGGTTGGCGGGCGCATTGCTGTGCGCCATGGTCCTAGCCCTCTATGCATTGTTTTTCAACTTTTATTGATTTGGTGAGACTAAAGCGGTGATCCCTCCTCAGCGAGTGTGCGCTATAGTAGGTTAGGCAGACTCAATCATAGTTCTGCTGCAGGAGTCGGCCGAGATAGCATGCCAGTTCTAACATGCCGTATCTCCCAGCAGCCGCTTCGGCATCGCTATTGTAGTTGGTGTTCGTATTGACGTCGTACGTGTAGTTGTTGCCGGATGCGTCTTGAATGGATTCTATTCCTGCTACTTGTATATTGTTTTTGCGCAGGAACGCTTCATAGCGAGCGATCTCGATGGAGTGATAATTTCGCAGGATTTCAAACTTTGCACTGATCCCGGCATCTGCACCGTCTGCGGGGCAGAACGTGTCTTCGATCGAGCAGGCATCTGCAGGGCACAGTTCAAACCCTTCTGAGGTATCCACCTTTACCGCGTAGAAGAATTTACCGTCGATAAATTCGTGTCTGATGATATGCGGCGTGGGTGCTTGAATGTACTCCTGGACCAGAGTGATGCCATCTATCGGTTCTTCGTAATTCGGGCCGTGTAGATAATCTTGTAACGCTTCCGCAGATCTGAATAACTGAACGCCCTGCCCCTTTCCCGCTCTGTTATGTTTTGTAATGAAGCTTTCCACTCCGATTCTGCGAGCAGCTTCCATGATATTTTGCTTGCCAACAGCCGATAGTGTTTTGGGTGTATCAATCCCCACCTGGTTGAGCGCAACATATTGATTAATCTTGCTTATCTCCAGACTCAGGGCTTGACTACCGTTTACTACAGTTCGCTTGTGGTGCTCGAGCCAAGCAATCACACCGCCGCTGAATTCAGGTGCAAAGCGATGATTCCGCGTGTGAGATGAGGCGCTGATTCGATTATAGAAGATCCCTTGCGGCGGTGAGCTAGAGAGATCGAGCAGCCCTTCGTCTAGATGCCATAGTTCATACAGCAAGTTGAGTTCTCGGAGCCGGTCTTCCAAATGAACGGTCCATTCATCATTTTCGTGCAGAACATACACTCTGGGTTTCATAACTTGGGTTCTTTAAGAAGAGGATTAAAACGGGTTTCCTAGCTGTACGATTTTTCAAACTGACCCACCAGCTGTCTGCCTGGTTTCAGCAATACCTGTGCCATCATGATGAGGCCTGTTTGCTCGGACGCCGTCAAACCGCGGATTATGGCAAGGTCATGCCCATTTCAAATCTGAAACAGATCTGTCATATGATTTGAGCCGTTTACAAGATGTTTAACCCGATTATTTGCACCAAAATCGGGCAAAAATGTAGCGATTTGGAAAAAATAAGTCACTTCTGTAAAAAAGTCAGTTAAGATTCGGTCGTAAGGCTCAGATAAATCAGCAGAAACAAAATAAAACTTAGTTCTATATATTTGCAGGTACCCACATGAAAATTATCACATCTAGCTCAGAGAGCAAAAAGCCTGAGAGATTTGCACCAAAGGTGCTCTCAGCTGCAGTCTGTTTGGCGTTGTCTGGCACATTAATGGTGCCATCCAGCTCGTTTGCGCAAACAGGCGATATCGATGAAATCGTAGTCACTGGATCGCGAATCCCAGCGGATCCCAACATTGTTTCCTCCGTGCCGGTTCAGTCACTGAATGCGGAAGATATTCGCAACTCAGGTGAGATAAACATTGCGGATATAGTTGCTGATATCCCGGCATTGGTTTCTTCGCAAACTGCTGAGAATTCGACCACAGGCGCCAACAGCTTAAACCTCAGGGGCCTCGGCAGTGATCGGACGCTTACTTTGGTTAATGGTCGCAGGCACGTGGCTGGTTTCAGAGGGTCGCAGGCGGTTGATACGGGTACTATCCCAAGAGCATTGGTCCGCAGCGTAGAAGTAACAACCGGGGGTGCGTCTGCCGTTTATGGGGCTGACGCTGTAACAGGTGTTGTTAACTTCATTCTTCGAGATGACTTCGAAGGGTTCCAAGTAGACGTTCAACAAGGATTACCCGAGCGCGGTGACGGTCGAACCACTGTTGTAGATGCGACTTGGGGTATGAATTTTGATGACGAGCGCGGTAACGTTGCCGTCTCACTGAGCCTCGAATCAGATACCGGAATTCTTTATGGAGATCGAGACTGGTCTCGCGATAACGGAATCGCTTCGACCGGCCCGCGCGCCAATCCATCTACTGACCCAAATGCTCCGCCCCGGGCGATAGTTGAGAACCCGACGTTCTGGCTGACGTCTCAGGCCGGTTCAATTGCGCCCACTTTTGGGGGTAGAAGCACTACCTACGTCGACATTAACAACAACGGTATTGCTGACTGCCAAGAGTCGGAAGGTGGCCGAGTGGGTTATCTAGCTGGGTGCTGGATCACAAACCCTGACGGGTCTGTTCGTGTCAATCAAGACGGCACCGTGCTCGGAACTCTGTGGAGTCAGGGCGGCGATGGGGGTCTTGCTAACGGGAATGGCAATCGCGGCACTCTTTATCCAGAGACGGAGCGTGCTGTTCTTAACGTAAATGCGAACTATGATCTTGCCGACACTTTCAATGTGTTCTTCGAAGGTAAGTACGTAGAAGCAACGTCGACTACATTCGCCGAGGGAGACGGGTTCTACGATACGTTGTTTATCCAAGCGGATAATCCGTATATCCCTGCACAACTGCAGCCTGTTGTCGCTCAGACTGGTGGTTTGCTGTTAACTCAAGACCCTTGGGATTTCAGCGACAACAACCCATCCGAATATACTCGGGAGACGATGCGCTTCGTTGCTGGTTTTGAGTGGGAACTTTCTCCCGAGCATACTCTCGAGGTTTCAGCAAACCATGGTGAATTTACAAACACCAGTAACCTCACCACCACGGTACTCGACCGAACTTTTGCTGCGATCGACGCTGTCACAGACAGCAGTGGTAACATCGTTTGCCGATCTGATCTGAACCCGAACGCTGCCTATGAGATTGACTACTTTGCAGGTTCTAATAGCTATGCAAACGGTGCGTATAGCAGTAACCGTTATTACTCGTTCACACCTGGCGATGGTCAGTGTCAGCCGCTCAATCCGTTTGGCACCTACTCTGCAAGTGCAGCAGCGCAGAACTTCATTACCATGCCACTCGAACAAGTTCTTGAGCTAGATCAGACGGTCATAAACGCAACATTGGTTGGCGAGCTTGAGTTCGCATCAGGGCTTCTTGACGGTCCGATCGGTTATGCAACGGGCGTCGAATACAGGGAAGAGTCAAGCCTTAACCTTCTCGATCCACTTGATCTGGGTATCATGCCACAAGGCACGTCGTACACCGCCGGACAGAGCGTCAATGAGGTTAGCGATTGGCTGTATACCTTTATCGATTACGATAACTCACAGCAATACAACACCATGGGTGAGTACGACGTAACGGATGCGTTTGTTGAGGTCCGGCTGCCGATATTACGCGGAAGAGCAATGGCTGAAGAGTTGACTATCGACGGCGCCGCTCGTGTCGCCAACTACTCAACGCTTGGCGATGCAACTACCTGGAAGTTCGGCGCTACTTGGGCACCGACTTCTGAGTTAAGCCTCAGAGGCACGATATCTCAAGCGGTGAGAGCGCCAAACATCTCTGAGTTGTTTGATCCCAAGCTTCCCATCACCGTGGCCGCGAACGCCGACCCATGCGATCCCAATAACGTAGCGGCTGGCACAGCGAATCGGGAAGCTAACTGCATCGCGGCGCTTCAAGCGAATGGACTGCCGTTGTCTTCTATCGTCGATGGTAGCGGTAACTACGCGTGGACTAACCCACTCACAGCGCGATTTGCTGGTGTTTCAGGCGGAAACCCAGCTCTTGATGTCGAGACTGCAGACACCGTAACAGTGGGATTTGTGTACCGACCCGGGTTGATCGAAGGTCTGAGTATCACTGTTGATTACTGGGACGTAGAAATTATAGATGCTATTTCGGCCGTTGATTCTGGTGACATCCTTGAGGGTTGTTTCGATTCTGCTTCTTATCCGAATCTCGGTTTCTGTAACGCCTTTACACGGCGAGCAGATGGCGGATTGAATTTCCTCGAAACCGGACAGATCAACTTTGCGAAGCTAGAGGCGCGCGGATTGGACTTCGCGGCGAACTATGATTTCTCTGTTGGTGAGAACGACTTTGGCGTCCGCTTACAAGGATCTCGACAAGAGCGCCTTGACCGATTCTTCAATCCATTGGACCAAAGCGATGTCGATCCTGAAATCATGGAACTTCAGCGGCCTCGTCTTTTTGGCTCGCTTGGTCTGAGCTGGAATCGTGGCCCCATCAGAGTGGGTCTCCAGACGATCTATCAGGGTAAGCAGGCAGTTGCCGAAGTGGAAGAGGTTCGCGGTATTGCCGGTCTAGACCCGCTTTACGGTACTGCTGGATTCTTTCACCGAGTCCTGATCTCTGATCTGAACGCACGCTATCAGTGGAACGATGGGTTGAGCGTGTTCGGTGGCATCAACAATCTGTGGGATGAGGAGCCATTCT
Source organism: uncultured Pseudohongiella sp. (assembly GCA_902537815.1). Classification (GTDB taxonomy): domain Bacteria; phylum Pseudomonadota; class Gammaproteobacteria; order Pseudomonadales; family Pseudohongiellaceae; genus UBA9145. Next base: position 79,684 of record CACBCS010000006.1, read on the forward strand.
CAACCCAGACCGCTTGGCCTGTTGGGCCACGAGGCCGAACTTTCTTCCTTGGACTGTCGTACTCGCTTTAGTCAGTTCACCGGAGGTTCACCAAAAAAAGCCCGCGACTTAGCGGGCTTTTTTCTGTGCCAGAGATAAGCATGGCTGCCCTCTTGTTGTTGCCCTGCCAGGAAAGAGGACTTACATTACTTGCGTAACTAATGGCTTTGAGTCTGAATTGGAGAGAACGATGAACCTGACACTAATCCTGAAGGCCCGCTCTGTTAGATATCTTTCCATTGCGACTGTGTATCTGGTGAGCCTCTGTGCTCAGGCGCAGAACAGCGACCCCGGCTTACCGATGAGTGACCCAGAGGCCGTGGGTATGTCGGCTGAAAGGCTCGCGCGTATCGGTCCGGCAATGCAAAAGTATATCGACGCTGAGCTTGTTCCAGGCGTGGTGACTCTTGTTGCGCGCAAGGGGAAGGTGGTTCATTTTGAGTCCCAAGGATTTATGGATATCGACAGTGGCAAGCCAATGCGGCCTGATGCGATATTCAGAATAGCATCAATGACTAAGCCAATTACTTCTGTTGCTCTAATGATGCTTTGGGAAGAGGGGCATTTCCAGCTGCGTGATCCGGTTAGCAAATTCATTCCGGAATTCGCCGACCAAATGGTCTCCACGACCAGCGACGCGAGCGGCGAAACCGGGGGACTCATGCCAGCGAATCGACCCTCGACGATTCGTGACATGTTGACTCACACGGCCGGGCTAGCCAATAGTTACCGAGGAAACGTGCCGTACTACCAGTCGGTAATCAAAGCGCGCCCGGATGACACACTAGAGGATTATATCGCCCGTATCGCTGCACAACCGTTGAACTATCAGCCGGGTGAGCAGTGGCAATACTCCAACGCAACCGATGTGGTGGGCAGACTGGTGGAGGTGATTTCAGGCCAGTCACTGGATGAATTTTTCGAGGAGCGCATCTTTGGACCACTCGGTATGAACGATACCCATTTCTTCATGGATGACGACAAGGGCGGGCGCCTGATGTCGCAATACGCCCCGGGGCCGGAGGAAAACAGGATCATGCTGCAGGATCCTGGTACTGGTGCCAGTCGTTGGATTGCCATCGAGAATAAGCAGGTGTTCAAGGGCGCTGGGGGTCTTGTATCGACTGCGCATGACTATCTCCGCTTTCAGCAGGCGATGATGAATGGAGGCCAACTCGATGGTGTGCGCCTGCTGTCACCCAACACTCTTGACCTGATGATGGAAAGCCACACCGGAGATCTGGCACTCTGGTTGCCGGGTCCGGGCTTTGGCTTTGGCTTGGGCTGGGCGGTGCTGGAAGACCGCGGCGAGGCGGCTTCGCCTATGACCGAAGGTTCAGTCTACTGGGGGGGAGCCTACTGCACGCTGTCCTGGATTGACCGCGAAAATGAGTTGGTTGGGATACTTATGACTCAAGTGCGCCCATACAACCACCTCAATATCAGGCAAGATTTTCAAGTTTTGGCTTCCCAGGCGATTGTGAATTAGCGGACGTTATCGGCTTTCTGCGAGCTTAGGGAATTTGGTTTTACAAGTAGGAGAGGAGCATGATCAAGGTTTTCACCCGTCTTATTAAGCTAGGGTTGATAGTTTCTGCACTACTAGCCCTCGTGCCGTTGATGTCAGCTGCGCAAGAGTCGCAGAGCCTGACCATCGAGGATCTAATGACTATGAAGTCAGTCTCCGGCCCAGTGGTCAGCCCAGAAGGTGAGTGGGTGGTGTACTCCGTGCGATCTCGAGATATGAAGGAAGACAAGTCAGATTCCCAGCTTTGGGTGGTGTCTACCGCAGGCGGCAATCCGGTGCCTATGACTACCGTAGATACAGCGGCTGGTAACCCTCAGTGGAGCCCGGGTGGTAAGTACTTGTCGTTTACCGCCAGTAAGGGTGAGGGGGCGAAATCGCAGGTCTGGACGTTGAACCGGCAGATTGGCGGAGAGGCCGTGCAGCTGACTGACACAAAACAGAGCGTCAATGATTATGCCTGGTCGCCGGACGGAAGTCGTTTGCTGCTTGTGATGACGGATCTTCCGGCTGAGCTGCTGAACGATGATGAGTCTGATGACGACCAAGTCCGTCCCTATGTCATCGATCGCATGCAGTTCAAGCGTGACTATCGCGGCTATCTGGATCGTCGCCGTACACACATTTATGTCTACACGCCCGGCGACGATGCGCCGGTGCAGGTGACCCACGGTGACTATGACGATACTGATCCGGTCTGGAGCCCTGACGGCTTGTCAATCGCCTTTGTCAGTGATCGTTCCGACGATCCTGATCTGAATTACGGTACGGACATATTCGTCGTTAATGTCGATGATGCAGCGCATCCGCTTACCCAAATCACGAGCAATGAAGGCCGTGACTACTCGCCCGTTTTCAGTCCGGACGGAAAGCGCATTGCCTATGTGACCTCGACTGGTCCGGATGTAGGCGGTTCTGCCTTAACGCCCACGAAGTATCTAGCCATCACCGACATTGACGCCGATCAGCGCGAAATCCTGACTCCGGAACTGGATCGCAATGTGTCGGGTCCGAGCTTCACTGAGGACGGTCGCGACATCTACTTTCGCCTGGAAGACAGTGGCAGCAATCAACTCGCGAGGGTGCGCGCGAGCGGAGGCGACGTTGTCCGGGAAGTTGGGGGAGCGGTGAGCGTGCGGGACTACTCAATGGCGGACGGGGTGATAGTAGTCAGCCTGGCGGATGCAACATCACCAAGCGAGCTGTATGCCTATGATGGCGACTTGGCTCGCCTAACCGAGGTAAGCGGCGAATCTCTGGCAGGCATTTCCCGCGCGACGGTTGAAAAGCGGCGATTCGAAAGCCGCGACGGCACCGAAGTGGAAGCGTTTTTTGTGAAGCCGGTCGATTATCAAGAAGGACAGTCTTACCCGACGATTTTATGGCTGCACGGTGGTCCGGCTTCCCAGTTTAACTGGGGCTACAATGAAACGGCCCAGCTTTTCGCGGCAAATGGGTATGCGGTGATTCTGCCTAACCCCCGCGGCTCTACCGGATATGGCGCCGAATTTGCGCACGGTACGGTCGCCGCCTGGGGCGAGAACGATTACGACGATGTGATAGCCGCGATTGATCACGGCATCGAGATCGGTCTGGTAGACCCAGCGAGTACCGGCGTTGGAGGCTGGTCATACGGGGGTATCCTGACCAACTACGTCATCACTCAAACCACGAGGTTTCAGGCAGCGATGTCTGGCGCAAGTCTCGGGCTGGTAACCTCGAATTACGGGCACGATCAGTATCAGCTGATGTATGAGCTGGAGTTCGGTCTGCCATGGGAAACTCCAGAGCTCTGGGCTGAACTGTCGCCGTTCAATAAAGTTGAAAGCATCACGACTCCGACTTTGTGGATGGGTGGAGAAGTGGACTGGAACGTGCCGATTAACAACTCCGAGCAGATGTACATTGCCATGAAACGGCTAGGTCGAGAAACCCAGCTGGTTGTGTATCCTGGTGAGCACCATGGCATTCGGCGTCCCAGTTTTCAGCGGGACCGCTTCAAGCGCTGGATTGCTTGGTTCGACCGGTATCTCAAGCCCGTAAAAAATGAGACGGCGCTGGCGAATTGATCCACGCCGAATGCGCTCCTCATAAATGCGCCATAAATATTAAGAAGAAACCATAGTCGAGAGTTGTGACACAATGTTGTTGAGTAAGACAAAAGAAAGCTGACACACAGTAGATCTAGCCTGCTCATTCTGCCGGTCTAAACGCGAGCAGTACGTTACCGGACACCTGGCTGAATGATCCGTATCCGGATCCGACGAATACCATGCCAGAACCTGCGGCAATGGCGTGGCTATCTATCGAGCCGCCGTATCCCTCAACGCCGTTAACGGTCTCAAAATCCACCGCCGTATCGAACTTAAACAGGGTGTCACCGGACTCGGCGTCAAATACAAACAAGCGCCCGTCCAGGCCCGCGGTAATGACTGCACCGTCGACGGTGAGAGGTGCAGCGGAAAAGCCGTAAAGGCCCTCGCAGCGGCGGAGGCGGTCACTGCGTCCCTCGCAATCCGAGGTAACCTCAAAAAACCAGCTGGGCTCTCCGGTACCGAGAAAGTAGGAATAGAGGCCCGGGCGAGTATTGCCATTCATTCCTGCCGGATCATTGATGGTCATGAAAGCCCGCTCAGAGTTCGTGGTAATGCCCCAGTGGTTCCCACCCAAGGCCGTGCCTTCGCCAACTCGCTGGTTCCAGACCAGGGCACCTGTGTCCGGATTCAGCGCCCAGAGATCTCCAGACTTCTGACCCGCAACCAGAAGCTCACGGTCTCCTAAATCAACCAGAATGGCGGGTCCGCCGAAGTCGAAATCGACAGAGTTGGTGTCTTCGAGAATTATGCAGTTGGGGCCGCCTGCGCTGCAGCCGAAGTTCCACATGTCGTTGGCGAGTGCCTGAAAAACCCAGAGCTCCTCGCCGGTTTCCAGATCAAGGGCAATCACCGCGTCACTGGTGCCGGTGGTAGGGTGCGAGGTATTTTCCCCCGTCGTGACGTAGATCTGGCTGCGCTGCGCGTCGATTGTCGGGGTGGTCCAGATCGGCGCGCCGGACGGGCCGCGCTGCTTCACGCCGGTCGCACTCACCATGCCGGTGTAGTCGGCAGCCGGCATAGTGTGATATTCCCAGATCTTCTCGCCAGTGCGCACGTTCAGTGCTGTGACCGCACCATGGTTTTCGCAGCACTCATAGTTGGGGTTACCGCCGGTGATGACGCCGGAGCCGGATACCGGCACGATGATGCGATCTTCGTGGATAACCGGTGTGCCGGTCAGCATGCCCTGGTTGCCTGAAGCCTGTCCACTGGCTACCCAATTCGCTTCTCCCGAGGCGGCCTTGATTGAGTGAATCATGCCGGCCTGATCGCTGAATACCAGAATCCCTTCGTCATCGACCACGTCGTAGGCGAGAGAAGAGCGCAGCCGTGTACCCGGCTCATAGACCCACTTGGCGCAGCCCGATGTTGTATCCAGAGCAAATACTCGCCCTGCATCTGTCGCGGAGTAAAACACCGTAGAGCCGACAATCACGGGTGCTGCCCGCATGCTGGACGTGGCGGGGAAGGCGACCGCCCAGGCCAGTTCGAGATTCGCGAAATCCCCCGTCACGAGTCCGGACTGCGCCGCGCTGAGATAGCGCGGATTATTGCCATCGGCGCCGGTATAGGTAAAAGAGGCCGCCTTGCTCAGGTCCACCGCGCGATCATTGATAGCGCACATTGTGGCGTTTACCCAGCCTTCTGTTGCCTCCTGCTGAGCTTGGGCAAAAGTGGTCGACAGGCCAAGGATGGTCAGTGCCGTCAGGCTGAGACAGGAGCGTGTGATTGATCGGAAGGCACGGGTAAAAAGCATAAAAATACCTGTAAGCTGTGAGTTGCCATGAGTTTTTGCGAGTGACTGCGGTTTCTGTTTCGCGCCGGGCGGAGGCCCGTTGGCAAAGCAAGCGCGTTAGCGCGTTAGTGAGTCAGGTGCAAAATACAAGAAATCGGCCTTGAGTACCATCCGGACAGCGCTTGAACTGGCCTGTGGAGAGTCCTCATCTGGAAGGAGCAAAGCTCGAGGCGAATGCCCTGATGCGGAGCCAGAATTGCCTTACCCCGGCAGGATCTGCTTTTGTCTTGTAATTGACGCATCGCGGATGGGTCTCGCCGTTAAATTGCATCGAAAACCTGCCGCCCCTGGCGTGCCCGTCGGCCGCGAAGACTTGGGGACTCCCCAAAAATCCAGTATGGTTTAGGTTTTCACCACCCGCCCCGTCACAGAGGATCCCGCACTTGGAAATCGTGCCAAATTTTATCTTCCCGACTGCCGTATGGAGCACGCTGTTTGACGATAGCGGCACATTTAATGCGGCGCTGTTAGAGCAGATTTATCGTCTGCGGGATCAGAATCCCAAAGGGGTCGCCAACACCAACGTCAAGGGCTGGCAGAGCCCGAATAATATTCAGACCCTGCCTGAATTCGAGGATCTCTGTCTGCGTATTGTGCAGGTCTGCCAGAGAATCGGTGATTCTCAGCACTTCATGCCTGATCTGGGGTTCAATCTGCAGGCCTGGGTTAACATCAATCCGCCGGGTGCGTCGAATAAAATTCACTACCACGCGAACTGCCACTTCAGCGGTATTTATTATGTCAGTCTGAAAGCGCCTGAATGCGGGAGTATCTTTTTTCGGGACCCTCGGGTCGCTTCGAGAATGCTGACCTATCCGGCGACACAGGCCACCGACTTCACCACCGAGGAAGTCAGGATGAAGCCCGAAGCAGGGAGAATGTATGTGTTTCCCGGGTGGCTAGAGCATGGGGTGGAAGAAAACCAGAGCGATGAAGATCGTATCAGCATCGCTTTTAATGTGCTGGCGGGCAGACAAGGGCCTGCATGATTGATTTCGCATGAGTGAATTGCCTCCACAGCCGGAATCTGTCGAAAATCCTGGTATTCCCGGTATCGAGCAGACACTGAAGGTCGCCATGGCACACCAGAGCCGCGGTGAGTATGCGCAGGCCGAACGGCTGTATCGCGAGGTGCTGGCAGTGGAGCCCGGCCAGCCGATTGCCCTACATCTGCTGGGTGTGCTGGCTCACATGGCCGGTCAAGGCGAGATGGCTCTGGAGTTGATCCGCGCGGCCATTCACCAGGCTCCTGACTATGTTGCGGCGCACAATAATCTTGGCAATGTGCTTCGTGATCTGGGCGATCTTGAAGCTGCAGGAGCAGCCTATCAGCGGGCCATTGCGCTCAAGGCAGATTACGCTGAGGCAATCGGCAATCTGGGGCTGGTTCAAGTGGGCCTGAAAGAGGCCGCTGCGGCAGAAGCCAGTTACCGACAAGCGCTGGAATTGAAACCTGATCTGTTTGACACGCTGAACAATCTGGGTAGTCTGCTCTGCCAGAGCGACCGCGCTCAAGAAGCGATCAGCTGTTTCGAAAGAGCACTGGCGCTGCGGCCGAGGTCGCCGGGCGTTTTGTGCAATCTGGCTGCGGCTCTCAGACAAACTGGGCAAGTTGAGTCAAGTATATCCGCGCTGCATCAGGCGATTGCCATGCAGCCTGATCTGGCTGCGGCTCACCACAGCCTCGGGCTATTGCTGCAGCGAACGGGCTTGCTGACAGAGGCTGAGCAAAGCTATCGCGCTGCGCTGGCTCAGGAAACCGCCAATCCGGCTTACTGCAGCAGTCTGGCCAGTGTGCTTGAGCTGCAGGGGCGACTCACGGAAGCCCTAAAACACTATCGGGAAGCACTGAAGCTGAACCCGGACAACAAAGAGGTGGCAGGGTCAATTGGCTCTGTGCTTCTCGCCGTGGGTGAAGCAGAGGAAGGTTTGTTGAGAGAGCAGCAGGGTTTCGGTGTCGTGATCTTCGACAGTGAGCAAGGAGTGCGTTTTGGGTAACTCTGATTCAGCAGCAGTGCAGGTGGAGCGATTAAATCTGGCTTCCTCAGTTGAGGTACCTCATTTTATCGGTAGCTGGATGATTGCGCCGACTTCTCTGTGCGATGATTTGGTGGCATTTTTCGAAGCCCATCCGGAGAACCACGCTCAGGGAAAAATCGCGGGCGGTCTGAACCCGGCATCCAAAAAATCACTGGACCTGACCATTCGGCCGAGAGAGCTGCAGCAAGCCGATCACCATCCCGTGCGAGCCTATCTGGATGCTCTGTTTGCCTGTCATCAGGATTATCTGAGGCGGTGGCCGTTCTTGCAGGGTATTTTGCCGCAGGCCCATATCGGCTCGTTCAATATCCAACGCTACGAGCCGGGCGGGCATTTCCTCAAGGTGCATTCTGAGCGGACGACCCTCGCCAGCTCGCACCGGGTGCTGGCCTGGATGACCTATCTGAATGATGTGTCAGACGGAGGGTCCACCGAGTTCATTCATCAAGATCTAAAAGTGCAGCCGCGCTGTGGGAATACCCTCATCTGGCCGGCTGAGTGGACTCACGCCCACAAGGCCAACACGCTCGGTTCTGGTGTCAAATACATCGTCACCGGCTGGATGCATTTTCCTGCCAGCAGTCGGGCCGACTGAAACGGTCGTTTTCCTACTGGCTCTTTCTTGCTTCAATTCTGAATATCCTCCTTGCCACTGTTTGCTTTTAAATACCTGTTGAGCCGCTGAGGGTGGCCTCAGCGGCTGATTGAATGCAGAGACTGTGGGCCGTGTCTGGCTGATGCTTAGAAAAATATGCGTTATTGGCGCTTTGGATGTGAAAAGGCAGTAGCAGGCATCGGAAGCACTTCCGGATAGACATTTTGTTATCCAAGTAAAAATTTCTCTTTCAACGGCTGCCTTTCTGGAGATTGGTAAATAGTTTATAAAAATCGAATTAAATCAGATACTTGAACAACCCCCGGGTTCTGAAAATATTCGTACTCCCGTCCTTAAATCATTATAAAACTAACCAACTAGGGCTTGACTTCATTTACTGTCAGTCTATCCTTTGTTTTGGGCGAATATTCATAGTTCTAATGATCTATATTCGCACTACCCATAAGTAAGAAGCTTCTTAAATAAGAAAAACTGGAGAGAAAGTATGCAGTTTAAAAACCCGCATAAGCGCAATATGCTATGTACGGCGATTTCTTTGTCTCTGCTCCCAATGGCTGGCGCGTCAATAGCCCAGGACCAGCAAGTTGAAGAGGTGGTGGTGACGGGAACCTTCATCCGTCGCAGTGAGGGCTTTGCCCAAGCCTCCTCAGTCACTCAACTTGATGCGGTTGCATTGGAACAGCAGGGCACCCTCAACCTCGGTGAGGTTGTGCAAAACCTGACCTTTGTAAACGGAGCAGCGTCTTCTGTCACCAATACCATTCAAGGAACAGATTCACGTTCTTCATCTGTCGACCTTCGCGGTCTTGGCGCCCGATCTACTCTGACCTTGCTTGACGGCAAGC
>CACBCS010000007.1 GCA_902537815.1 uncultured Pseudohongiella sp.
TCGCTGTTACTGCTGCCTAAGCGGCTGATAACAGGAACCAGAGCAAAACTGACGAGGACCGCCGCTATTCCCGCTACAAGCGCCAGCATGCCTCCGTCAGCGGCGGCAGCAACATTCTGTCGGGCGGCCATTGCCACCACGATCGGGATGTACATGGCGCTCCAGAATTTGATGCCCTCGCCTGCGGCCCCTTCGGTCAGAGTTTTGAATGACGCGGAATTGCTGGCGAACACCAGAAACAGCATGGCAATGCCCACTCCGCCAACGTTGGCATCAACCCCCAACATCACGCCCAGTGCTTCGCCGATGAGCATGCCAAAGATCAGACTGACAGAAAGCAAGGTAACGCCGTAGATTATCATTGTTCTTATTCCTCTGAAGGTCTGCCGGTCAGAGCCAGACCTTACGGACAAATACGGCCAACGATGATATGACGGCAGACACAGTGGCGCAATTTACGCGTGCTATGGACGCCGTAGTGAAGCGAGAGCGCAGACGCGGTCTGCTTGCAGAGATGTGAACAGCGGTACGGTCGGGCCGAGGAGCAATCGGCTGTAAGAGCCCCCCAACCGCTGCCTGCACACGCGAGTCAGGCAGCGGTGGGGATCTCAAGGAGAGCCTGGGCACTGACTAAGAGGTGTGGAGGGGTGGCGCCCAGGCAAATGCAATACGACATTAAATCACTATGCTGTGTTGCAAGACGGAGGTTAACACTACATGTAGGGATATGCAAGCAGTGAAACAGATGTTTTTCTTTGCCATGCGCCGTGCACCCGATGTCGATATTTATCAGCAATTATAGTAAAGTAAATACTTTACTATTAAGACGTTTGTTCCATCTGTCTTGCTGTTTTGCCAGCTTGGCAAGGGTATTGTCGAGAGATCGTGGTACAGCCCGGCGCCACGTCGCGGCGCTAGGTTGCCCTTTGCCATTGGCTGAGGGTTGCAGGCATGAGGGGCACGGACGCAGGCTCCCTGGAAGCGTCGATTGGTTGGCAGGCGTTCCGGGCCGTGGGCTACCCATATTGGTGATCGCAGGCTGTGGGGGCTGTCCAGGGCCGGGTGGCTTTGCTCAGGCCGGATCATCTTCGGGTGTGTGCCGACCTGGCCGTCAGCGAGCGGTTTGCTGCAAGAGGGGCTCGGCCGCGATACGCAGCGTCAGTTTACCGCACCGGGAATGCAATCCGGGACAATACCGTTGCTGAGTGCCTGGGTTCGGTCAGAAAGGGCCTGTCCCATCAGATTTCTCAGGCTGGTCATCCGCGTTTCAGGGGAAGGGTGAGTTGCAAGGAATTCTGGTGGCCTTGGGCCGGCATCGGCATTCATGTTTTCCCACAGCGCGATGGACTGTTCAGGGTCGAATCCGGCTCTAGCCATGAGCATCAGTCCGATTGCGTCCGCCTCACTTTCCTGAGCGCGGTCGAATGGCAGCTGCAGCCCCAGTTGAGAGCCGTAATCGATGGCCTGCACGGTTCTGGTTGAGGCACCTAGCACGCGTGCCGCTGCAATTCCTGCGCTGCGTAATGCTGATCTGCTGGCTCTTTCATTACCGTGTTGTGAAAGCACATGCCCCACTTCGTGCGCCAGGACAGCGGCGAGCTGATCCTGGTTATAGGCCGCATCAAACAGCCCCGTGTACACCCCAATTTTGCCGCCGGGTAAAGCAAAGGCATTTGCTTGAGGACTGTCGAATACGGTGACTTCCCAGCGATTGGCGGCCTGTTGGGTCGGGTCGAGGGCCGCAATCACGTAGCCCGCAACGCACTGGACGTAAGTGGTTTCGCGAGGGTCACTGCTCACCGTTAATTCAGATTGCATCTGCCGATAAGCGCCTTCCCCCTGTCTGGCCATCTCGGCTTCCGAATAGAGCACGACTTGCCGTCGGTTGGTGGGTGAGGTTGTGCAGGCGACCATTAAAGCCACGAACAACACGGATGCACTTAGTTTGAACACAGTCTCAGACACTCCTTTCTTGCGTGAGAACCTTCTGAGGACTGAACGCCCTCGGCTTTACCCAGCTTATCGGCCCACGGCTTAACATGGCCAGAGAAAAAGCAGGGAGTAGAGTGTCCGCTGAGGTAGGGTATTGCGCGCCAAGAGCCCGATTGCGATGTTCCCAACCTTGCTGTTCGGGAGAAGGCCGTGGCACGGAGTGTCTGGTTTGTCAGCAAAGTCGGTGTGTTCAGAATGCGCATTCAGCAGGATCCAGCTGAACCCTAAGCTCCTCGCCGGCGGTATTCTGTGTGCGCTCAAAACAGTTACCCTCGATGTCTCTGAGCAGCCTTCTGCCGGTCTGATTGATCAGAATGCTTCTTGGCCTGCTACTCGAAATGACCGAGCGGGAGCGGGCAGGCTGGCGAGTCGAGATGAGGGTGCGGGTATGCACTGGCGGGTTGCGGTAGACCACTTCCGTCGCGGGTCGGTTCGCGGTTGCTTGATTCAGCAGGGAACCGAGCACGAGCCCACCTATCAGTGCCCCACCGTCGCTGCCTCCGAAACCGCCAAAGCCTCCAAAGGAACGGTACGGGGGATAAAAACCGTTGTAGGACAGATTCACAAAGCCCCGGCCGTTGCCCCGCCTGTCCCATCGATGGCGCCGGTTCCAGAGGCTACTATCGTAATAGCCACTGAAGTTTGGGCGATAAAAGCCCCCCCTGTAGTAATTGCCGCCAATTTGGCTGCCTCCCCATGTTGTGAAGCCGGAGTTAAACCGGTGATCTGCGGCGGCAGAGTGGCTGAACAGGACAGCGCAAACGGCTGACAGTAAGAAAATATGGGTTCTCATAGGCTTGACCTGTGGAGTCAGGGTCGGTGTAAAAAAGACTTTTCGGAAGGTAACCCTATCAGACTAAACTGAATAAGACCTGAATACGTTAGTTAGGCCGCAAAGATAGGACAGTGAGTCTGATTGTTGGTCATAACACGGGCAGTTAGGCCAGATTGATGACGAGATAGAAGCGGGGAAGAAGAAGTGGGGAGGAAGGGGCGGGAAAGATGGCTCAGGAAAAGAGAGTAATACAGGAAGTTCTGAGCGCACAGTCAGCAAGTGATGGTGCTGGGGTGCGGCTTAAACGCGTGTTTGGCGGGCGAGACCTGGACCGTTTTGATCCTTTTCTCATGCTTGATGAATTCGGTAGTTTTGACGCTGCGGACTACATCGGAGGCTTTCCGTCGCATCCACACCGCGGATTTGAAACAGTGACCTATATGCTGGAGGGCTACATGGAGCACCGAGACCATATGGATAATCTTGGTCGCCTCGGCCCGGGTGACGTGCAATGGATGAATGCCGGATCAGGTGTCATTCATTCTGAAATGCCGCAACAGAAAGAAGGGAGAATGCGGGGCTTCCAGCTCTGGGTAAATTTGCCCGCAGCTGAAAAAATGGTGCCTGCTTCCTATCAAGATATCGGAGTTCAGGATATTCCCCAGTATCAGATGGACCACATTGGAGTCAGAGCGATAGCAGGTCGCCTGATGGTGAATGAGCAGGAGGTGACTGGCGCTGTGACTCATCCCAGTACAGAGCCCGGATATCTGGACTTGCAGATAGCGTCCCCAGACGCGGTCCGGATTCTGATTCCTGATGGTCATAATGCGTTGTTATACGTGTATGAGGGAAGCGTCAAGGTTGGCGGCCATGACTACCGCCTTGAAGCAGGCAAGATGGGCCGGCTCTCCCACCACGGGCTGCTTGTGCTGCAGGCAGAACCGGATACAAGAGCACTGGTTATCAGCGGAAAGCCCATCGGTGAACCAATCGTTCATTACGGCCCGTTCGTGATGAATACCATGGCCGAAATTAAACAGGCAGTCACTGATTACAATTCCGGAAAACTGGTGTAGCGCACACTCTCACTCTGCTTGTCTTTCTGATCACTCTCAGGTGAACGCGTTTACAGCGGCAGTCTGATGCCTTTCCGGGCGACATTGAAGCCTCGATTCTGCACGAGCCGACTGGCATCGCTGCCCGGGTCCAGGAGGGGATTCGACTGGTTCATATGTATAAACCAGATCTTATCGCGTACTTCAGCGCTGCTTTGCACGAACAGCGCCATGGTTTCTGAAACGAATGGATGCGGGATCTGCGACATATCACGATTGCCAAGTTCACCATCCGTAAAGAAAGAGGCATCAATCAGCGCATAGTCAACTGTTTCTAACACCTCAACAATACTGACCTCCCAGTCTTCCCACTTATTAATGTCAGGAATAAAAAGCGCTGTTCGGCTAGGCCCCTCAATGCGATAGCCGACAGTTTCGGAATATTCGTCGCGATGAGGGACGAGAAACGGGGTAACACTCAGCTCATTCAAACGAATGGGCGTGTCATGCTCGAGGCGCCGAAGATCGATGTTGCCGAGTGAAACAAGCTGGCTCCACGGACCATTGCTGGAGAGATATTCCAACATTCTTGGCATTGCATAAACCGGGACGCCCTGCGTACCCATCGCTTCTCTGCCCAGATGCATCAGGCCGGTATAGTGGCCAATGTGTGCGTGGGTTATAAAGATGCCCGCAAGAGGAAAAGGTGCTTCCCGCTGCAACCGGTAGAGCTGGTCGCGAAATTCGGGTGTTGCCTCAAACAGGTAGCTTGAGTCACTGGCGCGATCAATGACGGCGATGGCCGTCGGTTCCTGCCGCAGCGACATGTCTTCCCAGGCCGGCAGACAGCGGGGCTCATAGCAGCCAGCCTGCGGAAAGCTGGCATCCTGACCCACGCCCAGTACATAGAGGTAAGGTGATGTTTGGGTGGCGGCTGTCGTCGAGACGAGCAGCGCTACCGCGGCAACTAGCCGCCTCAGTAAAACGCTCAGAGTCATTAAGGTTTCCTGACAATCATGATTCTTGCGCCATGCTTTTAGCTTCTGGCGACAGGAGATATCGCGCGTATTGAGTCACCAGGCCGGATCTGACCCGATCCTATCACCGTCGCACGCAGGCCTGCGCTGAGCGCCAGATCAGGAAGTGCTGCAGGATGAATGATGCTGGCCAGATAGGCGCACGGAGCGCAGAGTTCGACGCCGAACAGTTCAGCCTCTCCAAGTCTGAAATGCTGACCCACCAGTGCATTGAGATCAATTCCCGAAGTGATAATGCTGCGCCGGAATTCTCCGTAATCATAAGTCAGGCCACGGGCTGACAAAAATTTGTCCAGCGCTTCCCGCTCTACCAGGCTGACATGGTTCTCCAGCACCGGTAATTCCCTGGCCAGATGAGTCTCAGCCAGCTTATGGTAGCGATCCCCCACCAGACCTTTGCCCGCTTCCAGGGTCGCTGTATCAACGCGCTCGACCGCCTGCCGTTTCGCTTTGGCCAGATAGATGTACTCGAGTTTTCCCATCTCTTGCTCCCTCGGTTCCGTCATCAGACGTCAATCGGAAATGAGTGCGATAACGGCACCGTCAGGGTCCTGAATGACACAAAAATTGCTGCCTCCCATCCTCCTGGGCCCGACCAGCACTATGCCCTTTTGTCGTTCAGCTTCGGCAGCGCTGGCGGCAACATCAGCGACTCTGACATACATCAGCCACTGGGCAGGCAGGTTGGCATTGATGCCCCTTGCGTGACAAATACCTGCCAGAGTTTCACCGCTGCCCGGCAGATTAAGATTGAAATCGGAGTAGGTGCCCATTTCCACGTCGGCTGACTTCCAGCCAATGACCTTGCAGTAGAAATCTTTGCTTCGCGCCGCATTGTCCACGCTGAGATCAACCCATTCGATACGGCCAATATGATCGACTTCAGGCCCTTCTGCCTTCGGCTTTGATTCGATCGGGTTTTCTTCACTCATGTTCTGGTCCAAGAATGTGAGTAGGCAAGCCGTCCAGACTGACGGCGTTTTTCCGCCCCCAATAATCTTTGATGTCCTGGTCATTTTTGCTGTCCAGCCACTTGCCCATGTCGTCGCGCTCCTGCTGGAACTCAAACAGAGGTACGCCAAAACCGCAGGAGGTCTGCACCAGCTCAATGTGGAAATCCACCAATTGTCTGGTGCTCGGATGGGGCGCGAAAAGTGTATCAAGGGCTGCGAATTCTGCATCCCTTGAATGAAAAGCCTGCGTCTTCCCGTACAGCCTGAGGATCTTTGGTCTGCCGTCAAAGGCGCGGAACATCAGTGTCATACGATTGTTCTGGGAAAGATGCGCAGCCGTTTCATTACCGCTGCCAGTGACATTGCGCCAGACCAGTCTGTTGGCATCCATCAAGCGGAGTGAATCCCAGCCTTTTGGGGACACGTTTATCGGGCCATCATTGGCTGCGGTACCGACGAAAAATAGCTTTTGGGCTCTGATGAAATCGGCATGATCCTCCTGAAGAGATTGATAGCGCTTTCCCATGGGTCATATCCTGCAGAGAGTGGATCCGCTGAGTCTAGCCTAAGATCCGGGCTGCGCAAAACCGGTCGACCGATAGCCGATATGCGGCGAGCGCTGCGTTGTCCTGGCGGGCAAAATGCGGCTACAGACAGCAAGGTTTGCGAGCTCAGTACGTCTCGATATTAAAGCCTTCGCTCGGAGCAGGTTCCCGGAAATATTGAGTGACCTGTTGGAAAAACTGCTCATTATCAAACCGCTGCCTGTCGGGTTGTTCCGCACGCCGCTTGCGCAGTCGCTCCAGACAGATGGCGTCACTGACCTTCAGATACAGCAGTTTTCCTTCAACACCAGAGTCTTCATGCAGGCACTTGAACCATGCTCTCTGCCGGGCGGTATTGGCCGGGAAGTCCAGCACGACAGTCGTTCCCGTCATGAGTAGGTTTTTGACGTGCATCCCGACGACGGGTCTCAGTCGAGCGGAGTAGTGCAGGTAGTCATCCAGCGTTTTGATCTGTTCCGGGTAGAGCATCTCGAGCCATTCGTCCTCAGAGATCAGCACGGCCTTTTCTGCTTCGGCGAGTCTCCGGGCGCGGGTCGATTTTCCTGCGACCATCTTACCGCAGAAAAAATACAGCGTTGTCGGGCTCAACTCGGAACTCCGGAGTGCGCGGCTGCTCTGCTAATCCGGCAGCGAAAAGACGTAAATCGCATTGCCCCAGCGCGGATAAGTGATCTCGGTGGCAATGACGCCGGGCACGACCCGTGGACTGGTCCCACCGAGTGCCGAGGTCACAGCGATATACTGCTTACCGTCAATCGCAAAACTCACCGGGTGGCCCTGTACGGAAGTTCCCAGTCGCGTCTCCCAGAGAATGTCGCCCGTATCGACATCAAAAGCCTTGAAACGGCGGTCGAGATCCCCGACGAAGACCAGGCCTCCGGCAGTAGAAATCGTGCCGGTATGCAAAGAGGCGCGCTGTTGATGGCTCCAGACTTCTTCCATGGTGTCTACGTGATACGCACCCACCTTACCGAGGTTACCGTCGGTCCCCGGCATTTCAAAGAACTTGCGGCTTGCTGCCAGACCGCCTCCCCCCTGTACCAGCGCGACTTCGCGCGCAGCGTTTTCAAGGCAGGTCTGGCTTAGTGGCGCGATGATGAGACCTGAAGGTGGATGGTAGGTCATGGAATGCCAGTCCTTGCCGCCAGCACTGGAGGGGCAGGCTGAAGTCCACTCGTTGAGTTGAGCATTCTGGATGTCTTCCCGATAAGTGACTTCACCGGTTTCCGGATCAATATGGGTAAAAGCATTCTGAAAGACCGTTTCTTTGAAGCCTCTGAACCTACCGGAGACTCTGTCGTTTTTCCAGAGAATGCCGTATTTCCCGATCGAATAGACCAGTTTCTCGTCACCGCGGTTGACCAGCACCCGCTCAAACACTTCATCGAGATCAAGCGCTTCGGCCGGAACGTGTTGGAAATACCAATCGAGCTCACCGCTGTCCGTACGCACCGCGACCGTGGAGTTTGTATAAAGCCCGACGTCATTGATGGTCATATGTCGCGATACCGGAACCCAGGGTTTCTGCTGCGCAGTGCCCCAGTAGGTCAGCTTCAGGTCAGGGTCATAAGAGCCGGTAATCCAGGTTTCTCCTCCGGCCCGGAAGAGGTTGTCCAGACCGCCCCAGGTATCGCCGCCGGGCTCCCCCATTGCGGCAATGGTTTCAAACTGCCACAGTAGTGCGCCGTCATCGGCATTATAGGCACTGATGTAGCAGTCCTCAGGGATATAGCGCGCGCAGCCGGCGAGACCTACTATCACCTTACCATCGGCTACGATAGGGCCCGATGAGTTCGAGAAACCTTTGCTGTTGTCCGCAATGACCGTTTCCCATACCTGCTCTCCGGTGCGCGCGTCCAGTGCAACCAGACGGGCATCAGTTGTTGCCTGAATGATTTTGTCGTCGTACATGGCAATGTTGCGCATGTCCTGCCGATTGGCCGGGCCGGTCCAGTGTTCCCAGATCAGTTCGCCGGTTCTGCCATCAAGCGCCTGTATGACATTGCCGGGGTTGATCAGATAAACAATGCCGTTATAGACCAGCGGAGCTGGCTCGGAATCCCCTTCATGCATATTCCAGACCCATTCAAGGGTCAGGTTGCCCACATTTTCCTTGTTGATCTGATCAAGCGGGCTGTAAGAATGCGCATAGTAATTACGACGATGCATCGGCCAGTCATTTGGGCTGGGATCGCGCAGCATGGCATCGGTCAGGGGCACAAATGGAACGAAGTCTTCGGTGTTGCCTGCCACCGTCAGTCCTTCGGGAGCGGGAGGTTCAGGTCGCTGACGCCGGGCTACCACTGCCGAAATATTATCGGCAATTTCAAAATCAGTCTCCGGCGTAAGGGCGGTGATGACGCCGTCGACGCCATTCTGACTGAGGATGTGTGCAACGAGGTTCAAATAGTCGACCTCTGTCAGATTCTCACTGCCTCCGGGCGGCATGTTGGCTCTGATGTTGCCCAGTAACAGGGCGGGGCTCTGTTCCCCCCAGCGCTGGACAAAGGTGTTGCCTGTGAGCAACGGGCCAAGGGTTGAGCCTTCTAGGTTGGCGCCATGACATACAGCGCACTTCATCTCGTAGGTCCGGGCGCCGGCGTCCGCCTGTGTATCGAAGGTCACAGCACCGGGGGTTTTTGCCGGTGTCGCGCTCGGTGGCGGCGCGGTGGCGACCTCAATCGCGGTCGTTGAGGTAGAATCAGGCCCGCAGGCGCTTAATGCACCGAGAAAAATAACGGTTGTGAGCTGTTTGATGCCAGATTTTTCATAGTTGTGAATGTGCTTCATGGTCACTCTCTACTGATCAAGTCTGCTGTCGCACCGTGGCGTCAGATTAAGGTGAATGGTGAGTTACCGCCCTCGTCAGGAGCGGTCAAAATGGCTTCTGAGAAAGATCCATCCCCGCAGTTCACCGGCGGCGTTGGTTTCGCTGTGAACCTGAATATAGAGCGCATTGTTGCGCAGGGCAGTGAGCTGCTCGTCGGTGAGTTCAAGAGTAGCGCGGATCTCGCCGTCTGTGGACGCGTCAATCTCCAGAACCTGAACGACAGGTCCCGGCTGTGCGGGCGGGCCATTGTGGAGGTGGGCGCTCGTTGCTGCTGAGCTCATGCCTGTAAAATGGCCGGCCACCTCCAATCGCTGGTCAGTTAGTGTCAGAAGCACTTCGCCCTCGCCAAGAATGTTATTAACTGTCTGAGGCGTTGTCGGCATGGGCGACAGGCGGGCCCGGAAGACTTCCTGAGCATATCCGCTTGAGCTGTGTCCCAGCATAAAAATGGAAAAAGTCAGCGTGAGGGCTTGGCCGAGTTTCATAAATACCTCTTGGCTCTTATTTATGGGACTGTCTTTTAGAAACCTAGCATTTCTCTTGGGGTATGCCTATGCCTTGAGCACTGCCGGCTTGTTACGGGATCGGATTGTCAGGTTCCCTTAGCAGGACGCGCGTTACTGACACTGAAAGTTCTCTGCCCGCCAGTTATCGGGATTGTCAGCGCCACCGGCCGGGCCGACGTATCGGGCCTGCTGTGGGTAGGCACACAGCGGTCTTTCATTATCGATTTGACCATCGGTACTGTGCGTGGCTGTGATGCGCTCCGGTGCGACGCCGTTTTCCACCCAGTTTACCAGTGGGACCAGATTGTCCCAGGTGTCCGGTCCCGGGCCGCCCCGGCAATGGCCCATACCGGGCGCGAGGAACAGTCTGACGTGATCCTGAGCCGCGTCCATACTGCCCGCAAACGTCTGATCGATCATGTCGTTGTAATAGTTAATGGTATCCGTTGCCACAATGAGTGTGTCCACCAATCCATGATAAATCAGCATCTTGCCCCCGGCATCGATCAAATAGCGCGACAAATCCGGGTCATTGGCATCGGTGATGGATTTCATCAGATCACCCTTGCCGGAAAAGAAGTCGTCGATATCCCAGTCAATCCAATGAAATTCCGGTATCACGCCCTCGGTATTTGCCTGGTAGGTAACGTCACGGACATCAGGCACTGTAACCCCCGGGTCTTCTTCGTAAAACAGGTAGTTCATGTGATCGCCAGCGACGCCCATGAGCTTTGAAGGACCCATGCTGTTGCCCTGCCAGGGGATGTAGTACCCCGCCCATCGCAGTTCGGAGCCGAACATTTTGCCGGGATAGACTGTCCTGCCCGATGAATCAGAGGGGCCGTTGTACAAGTCGGTAATGGTTTGTAATTGAGCAGTGGTGAAGCAATCGCTTCCGGCTGTATCACTGGGGCACATCAGATCTGAAAGATCGATCGATGGGTTGATATCGCAGGCAAGCGGGTTATCGATGATGCCATCCTGCACCCCGTCCCGGGCGTCGCACTTCAGCAGCACTCTGTCGTGAAGTTTGTCGAGCAGTGCCAGACTGTCAGGACTGCCATCCCCGGTGCTGTCTACTGCCAGATTCCCCACCAGATTGTCCCGAAAAATACGCTGCAGGTTCCAGATGCCGGCGGCATTGAGGCCCTGGTAATTGAATGCCGGCGCACCGGCGATAATCCCATCGAAGTCTTGAGGGTAGCGCTGGGCAGACATGAAGGCCTGACGACCGCCCTGAGAGCAACCTTCAAAATACGAGTATTCTGCACGGTTTCCGTAATAGTCTCTGACCAGCCGTTTGCCCGCCATAACGGTCAGGTGTACCGCGCGATAGCCAAAATCGATTTCAGCCTGACGGTTGTTGAAACCGAAAGAGGCGCCGGGCTCAACGCCGTTATCGTGTCCCATATTGCTGTTAGTGACCGCATAGCCCTGTGCCAACCGGTGGTTCGCAAAGTCCAGATCGCCGTCCTTACCGCCATCGCCCCATTGAAGAAAGCGCCCGTTCCAGTTCGCTGGCAGCGGCAATTGTGCATGAAAGTGAATCGCGGGACTGATGA
Organism: uncultured Pseudohongiella sp.; assembly: GCA_902537815.1. GTDB lineage: Bacteria > Pseudomonadota > Gammaproteobacteria > Pseudomonadales > Pseudohongiellaceae > UBA9145. The sequence goes on from CACBCS010000007.1 coordinate 11,280, forward strand.
TGCCTCGCACATAGCAATAGGATGATCCATCCTCTGGATTTTCTGCGATTTCTGCTCGGGTCAAAGTCAGATTGCGGCTGTCCAGCAGGGCTTCACAGCGCAGCGTTTCTGTTGCTGTGACCTGGGCTGCGACGGAGTCAGTCGCCGACAAACACCACAGCGTAGCCAGGCCGGCCAGGCAAAGGGTCAGGTAGGAGGTTCGCACTTCTTGCATAGCGGTTCCCTTGTTGTTGTTATATAAGGCAGTTTTACGGGAAGTTTCAGCAGTTAAAACGGCGCTGATGCTGCCGACTTTACTATTGCCCTGAGCGAAAAAGCAATGTGCGGACGCTTTAATCTTATCGACAGCCCCGAGGTGCGCCTTCTGTGTGATTTACTCGGCGTGCAGATCCCGGACAGCTGCATCAGTCAGGATATTGCGCCCGGCGGACGAATCGCCATCATTCATGAAAGTCGTTCGGGCCTTGCGAATCAGCGAAGGGTTTCACAGGCCATCTGGTGGTTGTTCCTCGATCGCAAAACGCTGAAACCCGATTACCGATACGTCAGCTTCAACTCCCGTTCTGACAAATTGCATACGCCGGAGGGCATTTCTTACACGCCCTATCGGGAATCACGTTGTATCATTCCAGCAAGTGCTTTCGTTGAGGGCCTCGGTGACAAGAAGACCTTTCACATGATCGAACTGGAGGGCGCAGCCATTGCTTTCGGCGGGCTGTACCGGAAATATCTCGATCAGCAGACAGGAGAGTGTGTTTACGCAGCTTCGATCATCACTCTCCCCCCGCTGTCGCCGCAGTGGGACGACATTCATCCGAAATCAATGCCTTTGATGCTCGACCTTAGGGATGAGGATCTGATCGCAAAATGGCTTGATCCCGACTTCTCCGATGTGGAACAGTTTGCCCGGTGTCTCGAGCCGCGTTTGCCAGGTGACATGAGAGTGACCCGCATCGGAAAGCCGAGTCGCTGGAACCCGACCGAAGACGCTTTCATGATTGTGAGCTGAAGTCCGGCCTACTGAGTTTCACCCCTTGAGGACAAGAAGATGGATAACCAGCAAATTGCCGCCGATCTGTTTTCGGCTTTTGAGACAGGAGACATGGATACCGTTCGACAGTTGTGTGCACCGGAGTTCAGGGCACGCCAGAATCTGAATAACGAGTTTGATGTCGAAACGCTTATCGAGTTTTCACAGGCCGTGAGCGCCATAGTCAGCGATTTCCGTTATGAAAATATCATCCGCAGCGCCACGGACAGCGGTTTCGTCGAGGAACACACAGTGAGGGGCACGCTGCCCAACGGCAGCCAGCTGGCGCTGGTTGCCTGTGTTGTTGCTGACATTGAGAATGGCAAAATCACGCGGCTCAGAGAGTATGTCGATACGGCGGCTGCGGCCGGGCTGTCCGCTGCGCTAGCCTGAGCGTCGGCCACGCTTCAGGTAGCCAAAAAGAGTCCTGGGAGCCACGGTGGTCCGCTTCCGGCCGGTTCACCTGCCGTTCAGCTGTCTGCGCCTAAGCTTTCCTCCACAACGCAGTTCCATGGGAGGAAATCGCCGTGAAAAAAAGGCTTATTGCGCTAATCGTTCTGTTTACCATGACAACGGGATTGCCGGCCGTGCAGGCGGATGACCGGGTCTATCGGTATTCTGACGGCCCTGCCAACTGGCGTTTGGGTGAACGCGTGCGCGATGGATTTGCGATCTACAGAAATGGCTACCGGTTACCCGGCTCTGCCATTGCGCTCGCGGATGGCTGGGCCTTGGGCAGCGCCCGGGAGAGTGGAGGCTTCGCCATTTTTCGCTGGAATGGGCGGCACTGGGATCAGGCTCCCGGTGGCGCTGTCGATATAGGCGGCACTTACCAGCGCCCCTGGGTAATCAACAATCGCGGCCAGCGCTATGTCTGGAACGGATACGATTGGGATCAGGGTTTTGCTGACCAGAATCGAGCGCAAGGGTTTAATTCGCGACGCTTCAACCAGAGGTCTGACAATCCCTTTCGCAGTTGGGGATTCTCCGAAGGCGGTCGCAATTTCCGGTCTGATCGCTTCCGGCGACATGCGGGCGGTCCAACACACCGGCGCCAGCGAGGCAATCACCACTACCGCTCGTGGTAGCCTGCAGACGCCTGCTCTGAGAGGCCTGCGCCTTTCCCTGGGAAGACTCCTGCGGTATGGTGCCTTTTCAGGGATTCGCCGCCATCGCACTCAAACCGGAAATTCGTCTTGCCCCTAGAAAAACTCTCCAGCGTCAGATGCTTCGGCGGTAATCAGGAGCGCTACCGGCATTTTTCCACCAGCTGCATCTGTGAAATGACTTTTTCGATCTTCCTCCCGGAGCAGTTGGCTATGGGAGCCGATTTAAAGCTTCCTGTCCTGTATTGGTTGAGCGGACTCACCTGCACTGATGAAAATTTCGTGGAGAAAGCAGGTGCGCAGCGAATGGCTTCCGAACTGGGCCTTGTGCTGGTGATGCCGGATACCAGCCCGCGCGGCGACGAAGTGCCTGACGATGAACAAAAAAGCTATGACTTTGGCCTGGGAGCGGGGTTTTACCTGAATGCGACGGAGGCGCCCTGGAGCCGGCACTACAATATGTACGATTATGTGGTAGAGGAATTGCCCGCTCTGGTTGAGAAACATTTTCCGGTGGATGGGAGCAAACAGAGTATCTTCGGGCATTCAATGGGCGGGCACGGCGCTCTAACGGTTGCTCTGAAGAACCCGGACAAGTACCAAAGCGTGTCCGCGTTTGCGCCGATCTGCTCGCCAATGCAGTGCCCGTGGGGCGTCAAAGCGCTGAGCGCTTACCTTGGCGACGATCAGAGCGAGTGGCTGGACTATGATGCGGTTGCTCTCGTTAAACGGGCGACGCGGCCCATTCCGATGCTGGTGGATCAAGGGTCGGAAGATCCCTTCCTGAAAGAACAGCTCAAGCCTAAATTGCTGGTCTCAGCCTGCCACAGCGCGGGGATGAGCCTGGGGTTCAATCAACGTGAAGGCTACGACCACAGCTATTTGTTTGTCTCAAGCTTTATGGAAAACCACCTCCGCTTTCACCACGGTATTCTGAGCATGGTGGTTTGATGCAGCCGGCGGGCGCAGCCTCGATCGGGTTTTTCTGACGCTGGCGGTGCGATCCTTTCAGCGGAATCATCAGATGGCCAACCAGAGCACGACAAACATCAGTGCCGTAGCAACCTGACTCGGACGGTCTGACACTGCCAGCAGAACCGGGTCTTCATTCAGTGCGCCCTTTCGCGCTAACCACCAGGCTCTGAACAAGATCCCACCCAGCAGTCCGGCAATCGGCCAGAGCAATTCCGGGGAGCGGTATAAAGTCCGGGTCTCATCCGCATAGATGTAAAAAATAAATATCAGCACCGAACAGGCGCAGGCGAACAGGCCCTGCGCGGTGAGCGCGGTCAGATCGCCCCGGGTATAGGCCCGCCCCGGCAGTGCTCCGGCATGGGTTGATTTGCTTAATTCGACAACGCGCTTTAGTGCAGCCAGTCCAAAGAACAGGGTCATCGAAAACCCTAACAGCCAAATCGAAGCATTGACCTGCGCGGCTTGCGCTCCGGCCTCGAGTCGCAGGGAATACAAGCTTGCCAGCGTGAGCAAGTCCAGGAGGAAAAGGTGTTTCAGCAGCAAGCTGTAGAGTAGGGTGAGTGTCCAGTAACCCAAAAGAATGGCCATGAATTCTCTGGGCTGCAGATGGGCAAGTGCAAACGCGGCCAGGAGCAGAACTATAGCTGCCACCATGCCGGTCTGAATCGGCAGATTGCCCGCAGCCAGCGGTCTCGTTTTTTTAGTGCTGTGCAAGCGATCAGACTCGAGATCCAGCAGATCATTGCTGAGATATACACTCGATGCCACCAGACAAAAGCAGATAAAACCGATAACAGCGTGCAGCAGGCGGTGTGCGTCAGTAATCTGATGCGCCAGCGTGAGCGGAATAAACAACAGCCCATTCTTCGCCCACTGATGTGGCCGCATGGCCTGCCACAAATACCGGACCCGAGAGCCTGGCGGGTCAAAATCTCTGCTTGGCTTGGTGTCACAGAGGTCGCGGGCGAGTGAACTGCTGCAGTTTACGCGAATGACTTCTGCTGCAGCTTCCCAGACAGGGATATCAGCCTTTGAATTGCCGGCATAGCTGAACGGTTTGCCACGGGTGTTTTCCTCGATACGCTGGCGTTTGGCCGTGGCTTTCAGATTGATCTGCTCATCGCTGCCAACACAGGTTTCGAACAACTGAAGGGGTTCGGCGAATTTCTGAAGCGCTCGTTCATTGGCAGCTGAAATCAGAACCAACTGGCGCCCGTTTCGCTTTTCGCCGCTCAGGAAATCCAGAAACTCCGCATTGAAAGGCCAACCGCTGAAACTGAGGTCAACCCGTTCAGCCAGTCGTGCTTTCAGAGTCGCTCTACCTTTCAAAAGCCAGATGACCATGAGTACCAGATTGAGCGGGTTTCGCTTGAGCAGCACACAAACCGACTCAAACATCAGATCGGTTTTGATCAGGGTGCCGTCCAGATCGACAAACAGAGGCAGGGCCTCGCTGCCTGTTGAAGTGAGTTCAGTCAAGGCCTAGAACTTGAGCCGCTTGAAGGCGGCCTCCGGTATTGATCGCACAACAGCCATGATCAGTCGCCAGTAGCCGGGAACGTAGACAGTGTGTCGTTTGCGCCTGACAGCCTTTTCGATCTGTCTGGCAACAAGTTCAGGGGAAGACCAGAGAAGGCCTTTGTCAAACTGCTGCGTCATCGGTGAATCCACTAGTCCGGGTCGGATGTCTAGTACGTCGACGCCATAGGGTAAGAGCTTTCCCCGCAGACCCTGAAGGTAGGTTGAGACCAAGGCCTTGGCTGCACCGTAAACAAAATTGGGCTGCCTGCCTCGGTCGCCAGCGACTGAGGTGACCACCGCCAGCATCCCGCGACCTTGCTCTTTCAAGTAAGGTGCCAGCCGGGTAAGCAAAGAGATGACGCTTAAGCCATTGATGTCAATTTCACGCCGGGCAAGATCAAAATCCTGCTCTGCCGCCTCCTGATCCGGAAGCGACCCGTGACAGATCAGGACGAGGTCAATGTCGTCCTCACCAAAGAATTCAGTCGCGGCACTAATCGCGGTTTCATGTTCTTCATGATTCAACAGATCCAGCACACGGGTCCCGACCCGCGCTGCGCCTCGAACCAGGAGATCCTGCTGCTGCAGCGCCAATCGCGAGCCATTTCGTGCAATCAGAAACAGACTGCTGTGATTTGCTGCATAGCGCCTGGCAACTGCAGTCGCGATTGCTGAACTAGCGCCGATCAGAAGAATATTCAACGCTGAGATGACCTCACGCCGGCTTGAGTGAGCCCAAGCCGATCCGACTGCAGTGAACCCAGTGACCCGGCCGGGTCAATCCGGTCTTTTAGGGCTTTGAATTGGTGCCAGTTGGGGTAACCCTGTCTGAATACTGCAGCACTCATGCGCGCATCTTTCGCCAGATAGTGTCGTCCGCCCGCAGCCAGAACGATCTCGTCCAGTCGGTCCAGCAGCGGCAGCAGATCGGGCTCATATTTGAAATCAAGGGTCAGTGTGACGCCCTCGCTAGGGAAGCTCAACCAGTTGGCATTGGCAGGCCCGAATCTCTTGAGCACGGCAAGAAAGGAGCCTTTTCCTGACCGACTCACGGTCTCCAGCGTTTCTCGCAGACCGGACTCTGCGGCGTCGTCCGGTAGGACGAACTGATACTGCAGAAACCCTCCAGACCCATAAAGCCGATTCCACCCTTTTAGTCTGTCCAGCGGAAAAAAATAGTCGTCATAGTAAACCGAGTTCACTGACTTTTTGAATCTGTGGCGGGCGTAGTACAGCTGGTTAAAGCCACCCATCGTGTAGCGATTGAGCAGAAACCCCGGCGTCGTAAAGGGCACAGAGAGCCTGCGTTTTGATCTGTGCTCCAGCTTTCCTGTCTCGCTGTGACTGCCAAGGTAAATGACCCCTCTGCCCAGCGCCGACTCTTTTGCCAGACAGTCCACCCACGCGACGACGTACTGTTTGTCATTATGCTGTCGAAGCAAAGCCAGACTCTCCTTGAGATTGGCCGCAGGAATTGACTGGGCGCTTATAAAGGCACTCGGCACCTTTTTCAATGAAACGGTTGCATCCAGAATCATTCCGGTCAGTCCCATACCGCCGCAGGTGGCCTGAAAGTATTCTTTATTCTCGGTGGGAGAGCAGACTGCGGTTTCACCGCTTGGCAGAAGCAGAGTGAAACGTTCAATGTGATCACAGAAACTGCCATCGACGTGGTGATTTTTGCCGTGAATGTCGGCTGCGATCGCACCACCTATGGTGACATTCTTTGTGCCCGACAGCACCGGCAGGAACAGGCCCTGTGGCACACAGACACGCAGTATTTCGGCCAGAGTGGTGCCGGCGCCGCAGCGAATGGTCAGAGCGCGCCGGTCAAGGCTGAGAAAGTCGTCCAGATACCGGCTGCTTAACACCCTGGTTGCCAGGGCGCTGTCACCATAGCTGCGCCCCGCGCCTCTCGGGATCATTCGCAGTCCCACGCTGGTTTTTAGAATTTGCGCTGTGGAGTCAGCATCTCTGGGCGCAAGCACGGACGCTTCTGCGTAAGGATACCGACCCCAGCCCGAAAGACGCATTCTTCTACCTACCCCCATCATTCTGATTTTGACCGAATTGGCCATGGGCTGGACTGTTGCCGGCTGTTGAGACAAAAACCATCCGGTTGTCGAGTTGATACTTTACAACATATCCAATGGTCAGTCCGATTGCAGCGCCGGAATAGCGCGCGGACTTACCTCCAAACAAGAATTCGCAGCCCAGTTCGAAACTCCAGAATAAAACGGTAGTAAGTACTCCGGTCACAGCATAGGCGATGAATGTTCTGAGGTTGTGTCGCTGCGAACGGGTGACGAAGGCGAAGATAAATTTCTTGTCCAGGCAGTATTTACTGATTAGGCCTGTCATAGTGCCAACCAGGAGGGCGACGTAGAGCGTGTAGCTACCTGCATAGATTCTGATCGTCAACTCCTGAGATGCCAGGTTGATTAGGGTGGCAATTATGGCGAAAACCCCATACTTTAGTGCCCGGTCGGCGGCAGTCATATCGAAGTCCTCGTCGGCTTAAATAAATCTTGCTGCGGCTGATGCCCAGCTACTGAGTCGGAATAGGAAGCGGCAATGACAGAGCTCATGAATTTTGCACAAAGCGTAGCGCGTGAAGCCGGTGAGCTGATTTTGTGCGAGCGCGAGCAGGCTGACCTTGTACATGATTATAAGGGAGGAGACGAGCTGGTGACCAATGCCGACATCAAGGCAGACCAGCTAATCCGAACCAGGATTGAGCAGCGCTTCGCGGAACACCGGCTCCTGTCTGAAGAGTCTTCTCCTGAGTTGCAGCGGGTCTGGGAGTCTGAGGTGCCGGTTTGGATTGTTGACCCGATCGACGGCACCGTGAACTACGCCCACGGTCACATTCAATCGGCCGTCTCCATTGCTTACTGCGAGCACGGACAAATAACCCTTGGCGTCGTCTACAACCCCTTCACCGACGAGCTTTTCAGCGCCGAATTGGGGCAGGGCGCGAAGCTGAACGGAGCGACGATCAGAGTGGCTGAGGAGACAAATTTACGCAGAGCCATCATTGCTACAGGGTTTCCGTACATCAAAGAAGGGATTGACGACATGGTGGAGCGGGTCAGAAGTATTCTTCATCATTGTGCCGACATTCGGCGACTGGGCTCCGCCGCACTCGATATATGCTGGCTGGCGGCCGGTCGTCTTGACGGTTATTACGAAAGCCTCAGCCTGTGGGATTTCGCAGCGGCCAGACTGATAGCCGCGGAGGCTGGCGCAGTGTGTGGCCATTTCGGTGCGGTGCCGGAAGATGTGGACCCCCAATTCTTTAACAAGAACCTCCTGATCGCGAATCCGGCCCTGTACCCCCAGCTGTTGGAGCTGCTGCAGCAATCCTGAGTCCAAAAAATGCTGTGAAAGGCCTTTTTGGCAGGTTAAAGCGAAGTCAGCGCGATTGACGCATCGTGAATCCCTCTTTACTATTTGTGTTGGTTTCAATGGCTTACTAGCACGGTGCCGCGTTTAGTCAACCAAATCGCAAATATTTGCGTTGTAATCGCTAAACCTTTTTAAGGAGACAATTATGTACAAGCCGGCCAAGCTGACACTGACGCTGACCGCCCTCGTTCTGACGCCGGTGCTGGCGCTGGCACAGGAGCGGGTCGGAGATTTTGCACTGATCGACCAGAACGGCTACCACCACAGCATGAGCTATCTGGATGACCATGAAGCGGTGGCGTTTTTGGTGCAGGCTAACGGTAGCGAGGCAACTGAAGCGGCGCTATCCGGGTTTCTTGCGCTGCGAGAACAGTTTGACTCCAGAGGCATCGAGTTTTTGATGATCAACCCGATGGGACTCGAGAACCGGGCTGAAGTGGCGGCGGAAATGGGCAGACTCGGCAGCGATCTTCCGGTGTTGATGGATGATCATCGGGTGATCTCTGAAGCGATGGGAATCTCCAATAGCGGCCAGGTGCTGGTCTTTGATCCGGCCCGCTTCACCGTAAAGTATCGGGGTTCCGTGTCCGGGGCTGAAACCGCGCTCAATGAGGTTCTGGTCGGTGACGAGGTGTCGACGCCTGAAATTGCAGTCAGCGGTGAGCCAGTGACCTACGAGGCAATGATCGAAGTCCCCTCCTATGTCGAGGACATTGCGCCGGTTCTGGCGGAAAACTGCGCAGCCTGTCATCGCGAGGGCGGTATTGCTCCTTTCGCTATGGACAGTCATGCCATGGTTCAGGGCTGGTCCCCGATGATCAGGGAAGTGCTGATGACCAAGCGCATGCCACCGGGTGCCATCGATGGCCACATCGGAGACTTCGTCAATAACCGAGTGATTGAAGAGCAGGATGTCCGTAATATCATTGCCTGGGCGGAAGCAGGTGCCCCTAAAGATGGTGACGAAGATCCGCTGGCCCAGTTGACCTGGCCAGAGTCCAAGTGGGCTTACGGTGAGCCGGATATGATTCTTGATATTCCTGCAACCACTGTCCCGGCGACAGGCAATGGGGTTTTCACCAATGTTGAAGTGGTTTTTGACATGCCGGCTGACCGGTGGATGAAGGGCAGTCAGATTATCGCCGGCGATCGCCAGGTACTGCATCACACGGTAAATCGACTGGATTTCCCGGGTGAAGAACCCCGACGCGGTTTCCTCGGAGGTTCTGGTAACCCCGATAAAGCGAACATTGCGGCCTACATCCCTGGTTTCATCCAGGAAATGAACCCTGAAGGTACCGGAGGCCTCATCAAGGCCGGTTCAGTTCTACACCTGAACATGCATTACACTCCGTATGGCAAAGAGACTACCGATCGCAGCCAGGTTGGTGTGTGGTTCTACCCGGAAGGCGAGGAACCAGCCGAGAGGATGTCAGGTAACTGCGCCTGTATTTTTCCGTTTGGCTGGGACGATATCCCTCCTCATGATCCGGCGTTCGAGCAGGTGAAAAGCATCACGATAGACCGCGAGGCGCATCTGCATAGCTTTACACCGCACATGCATTTTCGGGGTAAATACATGCGTTTTTATGCTGACTACCCTGACGGCACCACTGAAGAGCTGATCAACGTTGCGAAATACAACTACAACTGGCAGCTGAGCTACTTATACAAAGAGCCCAAACTGGTGCCAGCCGGCACACAGATTCGTGTCGTAGGCGCGTTCGATAATTCCAGCCAAAATCCCGCGAATCCGGATCCTGAGCGGACGGTGCCATGGGGCAACGAAAGTTGGGATGAGATGTTCTTTGGTGTCGTGAACTACAAGTTCACCAACCAGGGGGGAGACGATTAAGTCCACTCTTTCTGAGAACCAAAAAGCCGGGCACACCCCGGCTTTTTTGTCTCTGCGATTTAATCGAGGCGGCAAGTGTTCTCGGGTAATTATAAACATGCGCTCAGGCGCGGAATCCGCTGCAGATACCGTTTGGTCTGACTGCCCGCCCAGTGCCACGAGGGTCACCGAGGAGTTTGCTTTCAGACCACAGACCAAGGCGGCTTCAAAAAGCCCGGAAATGAGAGTAAGGTCGGATAAGAACGCGCTGCTGTCCCGTCATAATAAGACCAAAACCTCTGGAGGCAATTATGAATCAGCGTTTCAACCTCTTGCTGGCCCTCGCATTTTTCCTGGCATCTAAACCGCTTCTCGCTCAGTCGCCGGAGCCGCCTAGAACCGAACATGGGTATCCGGATCTGCAGGGCACCTATACATTCCGCACGATTACCCCGTTGCAACGACCCGCTGAGCTGGCTGACAAGGCCACACTCACTGCTGAAGAAGCAGCCGAGTGGGCGGCCTATGAGAATCGACGCCAGAATCGTGATCTGATTATCGACTCGGTTGGAGGTGCGGGCTATCCACCCGGTGTTATTTCGTACAATGAATTCTGGTATGAACGCGGTAATGATACTGTTTCGGATCGGCGTACTTCTCTGGTTTATGATCCGCCTAACGGCAGATTGCCGCCGCTGAACGCCATCGGTCGTGAGCGTAATGCCTTTGTGCAACAGATGAGACGCGACAGCGCTGGCCCCGAGGCACGAACCTTGAACGATCGGTGTATTATCAACAATCGCACTGGGCCGCCTCTCATCTCCGGCTCCTACAACAACAATATGCAGCTGGTTCAAACCCGCGAACATGTAATGATCATGACCGAAATGGTTCATCACGCCCGCATTATCCCGTTCGCTGAAGATTTTGACGCGCCGTTTCCACAATGGGCGGGCCGTTCGATTGCCCGATGGGAGGGCGATACTCTGGTGATTACAAGCAAGCATTTCTACCCTGAGTATGGCTGGCGCAATACATCCCCGAATCTGCGCATCGAAGAGCGGTTTACCTGGATTGATGAGAATACACTGGATTACGACTTCACCGTGAAAGACGCCGCCATGTGGGATCAGCCGTGGTCTGCCCGCTTGCCTATGCGCAGAATCGAAGAGCCGATCTATGAGTACGCCTGCCATGAAGGTAATCATGGTTTGATGGGGATTCTGGCCGGCTGGAGGCGCTGGGAAGTGGAAGGGAAAAATCAGGGTCGTATTCCCAGTGTTGATGATGACGAATAACGGAGGCCTGCGCTGAATGACAGCCACAGGAAAGACCACACCGGAACATGATGCCAAGATCGCGTCTGTGTCATTCGGGGCTGTTTATCCACATTACGTGACCAAAGTGGTCAGCAAAGGCAGGACCGAGCAGGAATTGCAGACAGTGATCGGCTGGCTCACCGGGATTGAAGAAGCGGGGCTGCGACAGGCGATTGACGATGAGCTTTCTTTTGAGACGTTTTTTGCAAACGCTGAGTTGAATCCGAAAGCCGCGCTGGTGAAGGGGGTGATTTGCGGCTACCGGGTTGAAGCCATAGAAACGCCTTTAACCCGGCAAGTCAGAATTCTTGACAAGCTGGTAGACGAACTGGCGCACGGTCGCCCCATCGACAAAATCCTCAGAACCGGATGACTGAGCAGGCAGCAAGCCCGATGTTAAGGGTCACCTATTGCGCCGCGATGAGCGCTGACGAATTTATTGCTGCAGAGCATGGCGATGTGTCATGGCTGGACAAAGTGGAGAGCGACAGCTCTGACACCCATCTCGACGCCTTGTTCAGCAGTATTGACTCTATTGTCATGGGCAGAGAAACCTATCGCTTTATCCAGCACCATGGATCCTGGCCCTATGAGGATAAACTTTCCTGGGTAATCAGCTCTGCCGATGTGGACTCCATGCCGGGGGCTCAGCTGTCGTGCGTGCCTTCGATTGAGTGCTTTCTTATGCAGGTGACTCAGAGCGGTCTTTCGCATGTCTGGTTGTTGGGCGGGGGTCAGCTTGCGTCAGGGTTTTTAGAAAAGGGCCTGACTACCGATCTGATTTTGTCTAAATTTCCGGTGTTCCTGGGTGGGGGCATACCACTGTTCAGTCGCCATGTCTTGGCAGACATCCCGAGTAAATCTCGGCAGGAAGTTGAATTCAAAGCCCATCAGCGCATCGAGATTGCCCTCTGAATGCTTAAGTGGCGGCAGCTGTCTGAGTCTGTACAGTGCTTTTATTTTGTGAGCCTCACGAGTGTGATGAGACAATTGGGCCAATGATCGTATTTCCCGCTGTGAACGAATGCTGATCTGAACCATGCCTCGACCCTATTGCCCACGCTGTGACTATCCGGAGCGCACCTGTCTTTGCCACGGCATCGACCGGACCGGCTATTCCATTAAACTCACAATTCTGCAGCATCCCACTGAAGCAGGGCACGCAAAAAATACCGCGCGGCTTATTACCCTTGTAGCAGAGGGGGCAGAAGTTGTTGTCGGTGAGCAACCCGAAGATTTCGACGGGGTGCGGCATGCCTTGCTGTCGAATCCGGGCGTGGTGGTGCTCTTTCCAACCAGCATCAGCGTACCCCTGTCTGAAGCGAATCAAACTTCACCGGTGCACTGGCTGGTCCTGATTGACGGAACTTGGCGCAAGGCCAAAAAAATCTGGATGTCCAATCCGTGGCTACAGGAACTGCGGGTCTGTCACATTAATGATGCATCGAGCCGGTACCGTATCCGGCGCGGCAGCGTACCCGGAGGTCTGGCGACGATTGAAGCGGCTGCAACTGCCTTGGCACAGCTGGGAGAAGCGAACACGGAGGCCCTGCTGAATGCGTTCGAGGCTTTCCAGAAGAACTGGCCAAGCCCCTGATCTGCGAAAGAGCGTGTCAGCTTGCCGATTGGTCTGACCCGCATGGGTACCGCTGCTTGTCGCAGAGCGTTGCGTCGCGGGAGGTGCCAGCTGTGCCGTTGACTGTTCAGGCTCTGTTGCGGCGAGCGTAAACTACTGGATTTCAACCGGCAGCTGAGCCATATTGAAGCCTTGATTCGTTTTTTGTGTTTGGAGAAACTCATGAAAGCCCCGATTCGTCTTTTTCAATGTCTTATTTCCTCGGGATTGCTGATCGTCTCAGCTGCAGCGTCGGCGCAGTGGACGCTTAACAATGAGGCATCGACCTTAAGTTTTGTGACGGTCAAAGCCGATCATGTCGCTGAAGTTCATACCTTTGATGAACTTTCGGGAACCATCCAGGAGGATGGCTCGGTGTCGATTGAGATTGCGCTGGCCAGTGTGAATACCCTGGTTCCTATTCGCAATGAGCGTATGCAATCCATGTTGTTCGAAACAGAGCTCTTCCCGCGCGGCACTATCACCGCGCGGATCAACAGCGGCAGACTTGCCAACATGGCTCCGGGCAGTAGCGAAGAAATGGCGATTGATTTCAACCTGGAACTGCGCGATCAGTCTCAAACCTACAACGCCACGGTTCTGGTCAGTCGTCAGGAAGCCGGGCTGATGGCCACTACTCTTAAGCCCATCGTGGTTAATGCGGAAAGCTTTGATCTGGTGGCGGGGGTGGAGGCGCTGCGCGAGGTCGCCGGCTTGCCGAGTATCAGTCGGGCAGTACCCGTATCCTTTACAGTGGTTTTTGAAGACTGAGGTCTGTCGCAAGGGCTCGCCAACTTTCAGCGGTCGGGGGGTATTGAGTAGGTTCCGGTGGCATGCGCGACCGGGGCCTCATCGCCCTCGGAACAGATAGATACTTCCCCGACAGCGAGAGACTTACCCCGTTTTAACATTTTGCATTCCGCCAGCAAATCCCGGTTAGCCACTGGCTTTCTAAGAAAATTGAAGTTGAGGCTGGTGGTGACCGCAAGCGGCACCAGACCGATTTCTCGCAAAAGTGCGACATACAGAGCGGTATCCGCCAGCGCCATCATGGTCGGGCCAGAGACCGTTCCACCCGGTCGTAAATCTTGCTCTCCCACCTGATGCCTCACCACAACCGAGTTACCGGTGAAATCCTCAATGACGTAGCGCGCCTTGGGAAACTCACTCCGGAAGAAGGCAATCATTTCATCTTTGCTGACCATGCGTTACTCCAATTCAGATATTTTCGCCAGAGTCGTTCGAGAATTTGTTGTCGAAACGTTTCAGTATCGTCGGTAAGTAGACCAAGTCGAGCACCAGCGCCAGAATGACGATAGGTACAAGCAGTTTGGCTGACTGCTGGAAATAGATGGTGTTGGCGAAAATCAAGATGGTGGTTCCCAGTGCCAGCACCAGGGTGGTGACCGTCAGCGCCGGACCGGCTATCTGTATCGAGTGGGCAACAGCCTCTGACTGAGAAACACCGCCCCGGCGACTCTCCAGATAGTGGCTAAGGATGTGCACCGTGTCATCCACAACCAGACCGATGCTGATGCTGAACAGCATCATTACAAAGGGGTCCAGTTGTCCAACCAGAATAGCCCAAAAGCCAAAGACCATGGTTGCAGGAAGCAGATTGGGCAGCACGCTGAGAATTCCGAAGTAGGTGCTCCCGAAGCCAAGCACCAGAGTCAGCGTTATCAGCAGGAGACTGACGGTGTACCCCTGCAGCAACTCGGTGGTTACCAGTTCGTCCATTCTCGAGAACAGCAGCAGCCCGCTGCCATGAATCAGTTCAGCATCAGTGAAAATTTCAGAAAATTTCTGGGTGATCTGAATGTCGAGATCCAGCACTTCCTGATTGGAGATTTGTGTTGCGTTGATGAACACGGTCATGGCCGATAGATCATCACTGACGAAACCGCTTATGGGGAACTCTCTGCTGTTGACCAGCCTAAAAGCGTCCAGATAGTTTTCAACGGTTTCTTCAGTGTCCGGCAAGTAAAAATATTCCGGATTCTGGTCGTTGATGAATTGGTTAATTGTCTTGAGCACGTCGTTGAGGCTGGCGACCGACTCCACGCTCTCGAGACTGGCTAGCCATCCGGTAAACGCCTCTACCTCCTGTAAAAAGCCGACATCAACGATTCCGTTCTGGTCGGGCGTCTTGATTGCATAGGTCAGAGCAGGCCCGCGGTTCATTTTCTCGGCTACCTGATTATAGTACTCGCGTATATCACCATCGTTGGCGATAAAATCGAGTCGATTAAAATCGGTTTCGTTGAGCGGAAGGAGCATTGCGGTGCCCAATGCCAGGCCCGAGAAGAGCAGAAAAATAGACTTGTCGTGTGTGTTGGTGAAAGCGATGACGCGGTCAAGCAGGCGCTGCATGAAAACGGTTTGATCCGGCACATCCTGTTTACCGAGGGCGGTGAACCAGACCATGGTGGCCGGCAGCATGGTGAAGGTCAGGCCATAGGCGAAAACGATTCCGACAGCCACGATCTGACCAAAATCCTGTATTGCAGGTGAGGAGGTCATATTGAGCGAAGAAAATCCGATCGCTGTGGTCAACGCTGCCAGAGAGACCGGCTGAAAATTATAGGACAGGCTGTGCTCCATGGCCGAAAGCCTGCCCATGCCCGATGCGAGTGCCTGTTTGTAGATTGAAATGATATGAACGCTGTTGGCGACAGCGATGATGATTACTACTAACGGCGCGATGATAGAAATGTTGTTGAATGAAAAACCCAGATAATTGACTGTTCCAACCGTGCATGCTGCAGTTACCACCACATGAACCAGGATGCAGGCGCCGAGAGTGAGTGAACGAAAACAATAGCAGATTATCAGCACGCAGATGAGGATGACGATTGGCAACAGGCTGGTCAGATCTTCGATCATTGCGCTCTGGCTGGACTGCTCCAGGATCATCTCCGAGCCGACATAGAGTTCGACGCCCGGATGACGCTGTCGAATGTCGTCTCGCAGCTGCTGAATTGCCGCGGCGATTTCTAACCTTTCGCTGGTGCTCGCATCTCTCGCGTCCAGTTCTAAATTTCCAAACGTCAGGCTGGCGTCCTGGCTTAACAAATTGTTGGTAAGCAATCGATCCTGCACCGCCGATTGGGCCAGCTCAGCAAGTTCGGGTTCGCTGTACTCGTTGATACTCTTCGCGAACAGCCGACGTTGGGTTTCGGGTGAAATCCAATTCAGGATGGTGGACAGATATCCGGCGTGAGGTATCGCAGCATAACTCTCCCGAAGGTCATTGATAGCCCCCAGCGTCGCCTGAGTGAATACGGTCTGGCCCGGAGGAGCGACAAAGATAAATGCAGCCTCTGTAGGAATTGGAAACTCTTGGTCCATGAGCTCCAATTCATCGAGGTAGGGGTCACTTTGCGTGAGCAGCGCATTGAATGTGCCATCAAAGCGGGTTGAGAGCAGTCCGCTGGCTAGCGCGCTGATTACCACGCAGCTTACGAGGAAAAAATGCAGGCGTGACGTGACGCAACGTGCCGCAAGTTTCTTCGCAAAGGCTGAAAAATCGATTGGCATGGTTCGACGGATCGCGGTTTTAAAGTGAATCGGTAATCTTAAACAACATCTGTTGCTCACCAAAAAGGGAGGCAGAGCCTCCCTTTTTGGTGTTGCGCGAAAACTGAAGGTTCCGACTAGGTGTCGAAGATTGCTATCAGACAGCCCTTGGAATCGGGAATGTCATCCATATTGACCACGCCGCCGGCGAGTACAGTATTGAGGGCATCCTTCAGATAGTGCTCGCTGGCCTCATTCCGCTGAGTTTCGTAACCCAGCTGGTCGTTGATGGGGCCGCGAAACAACACCTCACGGGTGCGGGGATTGACGATAAACACCTCAGCCGTGCGCTCAACGCCGAGAGCCTTAGCCAGGTGCTGCCCCTCATCTTTCATAATGGGAAAGTCGATTCCGAACTCGCCCGCTTCTTTTGCGATTCTTGGAAGATTGTCCTGTATGTTCGAGTTGAACATGGTGAACTCAATGTTCCTGTCGGCGAATTCATCGCGAACGGCCCGGTAGTTTGGCAGGGCGATACGCGCAATCGGGCAGCCCACGCCCTGAACATAAAACACGACGTAATCATAGGCCTCATAGCTCTCCAGCGTATGAACCTCACCGAGATGATCAGTAAGCTCAAATTCCGGAATCGACCGCAGCCACTCATCGCCTAGCGAGGCGGCCGAAATGGTCGCAGCGGCGAGGGCAACGATTAACCTGTTCAACCAATTCATCACTGACTCCTAGTTTCTGTTCAATTTCACTTCTGTTAGTGCGCGGCTCCTGAATCCCCGTGCCAACCGGTGATCTCACAACTGCGCGGAGGCTTACGCGAAGCGGGTTGCCGTCTGAAAAAGTAGGGTCGATCTTAACAACTTTCAACCCGCCAGCCCAGTTTCAATCTGAGTCGTTGCTGCTGGAGTGAGAATGACGACATAGATTTTCTTTTATATTATTAAAAACAATTACTTACAATATGCACAATGAACAGGAAAACGCAGGTCAGGGGTATGCCACGGTCCCACTGTTCAGCCCGAGAGGCCCGCCTGAAGACTTTTCGGCAGTGACGTTCAGGCCTCAGCCCCGGCGCACTGGCCGCTGTTGGCGGGCTGGAAACGGTGATCGCGCTTGGCACTATCGCCGGGTGGTGCCAATCGATAACTGAAGGGAAACAGCGTATAGTTCCAGCCGTATCAGCACAGTGCACAGAACTATGACTTCGAAGATCGCCCGGCTCTATTCCCACTCTGTTTTTGAAAGACCAAAGCTGGTCATTGTCATGCTGCTGGCGCTGGTGGTCTTTTTTGCCTGGCACGCGCAGAATTTCCGGCTGGATGCGTCGGCAGACTCCTTGCTGCTGGAAAATGACCCCGATCTTGAATTCTCAAGGGAGATCAATAACCGCTACGGTACTGCCGATTCGGTAACTGTTGCCTACTCTCCTGACGGTAACTTATTTGACCCTGCCGAACTGCAGGTGCTCGGGCGCCTCAGTGAAGACCTTCTGGCCATTGATCGGGTGGAATCTGTGAACAGTATTCTGACCGTGCCAATTTTTGGTGATACCCCGCTTACCGGTATTTCTGAAGATTACCTGACCCTGCTGGCACCGGAAACCGATCTTGCTGCGGCGCAAGAGGAGATCATGACCAGTCCGATTTTCCGCAATGCGCTGCTGAGTCCTGACGGTGAGACAGCCGGTATTCAGGTGAGCTTTGCCCTCGACGAAAAAGCCCGCTCGTTGGTTAATCGTCGCTCGGAGCTGCGGATTCTGAGCCGCGCCGGCGACGCCAGCCCTGAACAGTTGGCCGAGCTGATTCAGGTTGAGGCGGAATATGCCAATTACAGTGTGCAGGCGGCAGATCGGCAGCACGAATTAATCAGTGAAATACGGGCAACGCTCGATAGGTATCGGGATGGCGCGGAGATTTATCTGGGCGGCGCACCAATGATAGCCGACGATTTGGTGACCTTTGTGCAGGGCGATCTCAGTAGCTTCAGTATCGCCGTGGTTCTTCTTATTGTCTTTGCTCTTGGTCTTATTTTTCGCAAGTTACGATGGGTGGCAATACCGCTGGCCTGTTGCGCGGTAGCGGGCGTCATCATGGTCGGAGTCCTCGGACTGATGGACTGGCGTGTCACCGTTGTTTCTTCTAATTTTATTTCATTGCTGTTGATCATCACGATTTCACTCACCGTGCATCTGACCGTACGCTATCGGGAATTAAGGGCGACCCGACACCACAGTGATCACGATAAGCTGCTCAGGCATGCGGTTCTCAGCATGTATCGCCCCTGCCTATACACGGCGCTGACTACCCTGGTCGCGTTCGGTTCTCTGGTTGTGAGCGGGATTTTGCCAATAATCACGTTTGGCTGGATGATGATGATGGGTGTGGTGACTGCTTTACTGGTCGCCTTCACACTTTTTCCTTCTATCATGAGCTTGCTCAAGACTGACGAAAGCGAGTTCGGTACTGGTCTTCGTCTGAATTTGACCGGCTTTCTTGCCCGTGCGACAGACAGGTTGAACAACACAGTTCTGGTGATCTACGGCCTGATACTGCTGTTCAGCATGATGGGACTGAGCCAGCTGAGGGTGGAAAACAGCTTCATCGATTACTTCAGAGAAAGCACAGAAATTTATCAGGGCATGAGCCTGTTTGATGAGAAGCTCGGTGGCACTCTGTCCTTTGATGTTGTGGTCGATCTGCCAGATGGCGACGCGCCATTTGACGATGGATTTGATGATGGATTCGATGACGGGTTTTCAGACAGCGGCAGTGAAGACGCCTATTGGTTTACTGCCCCGAAAATGGAACAGATCAAAGCCATCCATGAATACCTTGATGCCGATCTGCAAACCGGCAAGGTGCTCTCGTTCGGCGCCATTGTGCAACTGGCTGAAAAACTCAATGGTAACCAGGAAGTAGATGGGTTTCTCTGGGCAATCCTTTACAACCGTATTCCCGAGGCGCTGAAGGATACTGTCCTGACCCCCTTTATCTCGGTCGCTGACAACCAGACCCGATTCAATGTCCGGGTGATCGAATCGGCGCCCGATCTGAATCGCAATGAGCTGTTGCAGCGCATAGAGCGCGGCGTTGAAGAAGAGTTTGGCTTGGCGGACGAGGACGTACGCGTTACCGGTATTCTGGTGATGTACAACAACGTCCTGCAGAGCCTGTTTCAATCACAGATTCTGACGCTCGGAGTGGTGATGCTGGCCATCATGCTGATGTTTCTCGCCCTATTTCGCTCGCTCTCCATAGCGGTAATCTGCATTATCCCCAATGCCATTGCTGCCGCATTTGTCCTTGGCATCATGGGTTGGGCACACATCCCGCTGGATATCATGACCATCACAATCGCAGCGATATCCGTTGGCATCGGGGTCGACAATACCATTCACTACATGCACCGGTTTAAGCGCGAGTTTCCCCGCTTCGGTGATTACCGCGCAACCATGCATTTCTGCCACAACAGTATCGGGCGAGCCATGTATTTTACGTCGATGACTATTGTCGCCG
This sequence comes from uncultured Pseudohongiella sp., assembly GCA_902537815.1. Classification (GTDB taxonomy): domain Bacteria; phylum Pseudomonadota; class Gammaproteobacteria; order Pseudomonadales; family Pseudohongiellaceae; genus UBA9145. Next base: position 31,137 of record CACBCS010000007.1, read on the forward strand.
GCTTTTCTATTTTGGCGCTGTCGAATTTCATTCCGACGATTGTATTTGGACTGTTGACTAGTCTTGCCATGCTGGTTGCCTTGACCGGCTCTCTGACCCTGTTGCCCCAGTTGCTTATCTCTTTCAAACCTCTCGGTGCGGAGGAGGGTTCTGGCGGCCATGTCTGAGTGGCACTGTTGCAAGCGCAGAGTAAGCGATCACAAGGCCACGCATGGCGAGTAGAGATGCAGAAGCTGACGCTCCGGATTTGATGAAGCAATCATGACATGCGTCTCTTTCCCAATGATACGGATCGGCTGCTGGCTTGGCAGCGCAATGTTGCTTGCGGCATGCGCCAAGACTGAGCCTGCGGCCGAAGCTCCGATGAGCCTGCTGGCCACCTACATGCAGGATCCTGCGGCCGTTGAGCGCGGTGCCAGGATATACGACGGAACCTGCGCTCAGTTCTGTCACGAAGCAGAACCCCGCGTCGGGGAGGAAGTGAATCTGTTCGACTGTCAGTGGCGTTATGGCAATACCGCCGACGAGATTTTTCAGATAACAACATCAGGCATTCCGGGTACCCGGATGGTGGGTTATGGCAATAACTTTCCTGAAGGAAAACAGGACCTGTGGAAGTTGATTGCCTTCATAAAGACCAAGCAGCCTGAGTGTGAGACCAGTGAAATGCAAAAGATTCAATGAGGAAGGAAACCATGCACAGCACCCAGGAAGATGACAAGCCGGCCACTCAGACTCCAGCCAGATCCGGATTTATGGATGAGAAGCTGTTTAAGTCGCGCGCTATCACCCTATTCGGCAGTATTGATGACAAGCTTGCCCGATCGGTCACTGAGCGGCTTCTGGCACTGGCCTCAGACGGCGATGATCCGATCACTTTATACATCAGCTCGCCCGGCGGTCACGTTGAATCCGGCGATGTGATTTATGACATGATTAAATTTATTCAGCCGGTGGTCAAAGTGGTTGGCACGGGCTGGGTGGCCAGCGCGGCAACAACGATCTATCTGGCCGCAGAGAAAGAAAATCGCTTTTCTTTGCCGAATACCCGCTTTCTGGTGCATCAGCCTCTGGGTGGTGCCCGTGGCGATGCTACCGATATCGCTATTCAGGCAGAACAGATTGTCAAAATGAGAGCGCGGATTAATAAGCTGATCGCAAACGAAACGGGCCAGCCCCTTGATCGTGTTGCCCAGGATACAGATCGCGACTACTGGATGACCGTGGAAGAGGCCGTTGAATATGGCATCGTAGGTAAAGTCATCAGCTCTGTTTCAGATATCTAGTTGTTCGAGTCTGATGCCGCCTGGCCGGCGACTTTCCTGAAGATTGCCTGGCGGCCCTGCGACAGCGCACACACTACCATGAATTCGGGCTGACAGCTGGCGGCGGATAGTACGGCCGTCTTTGCGTCCAGTAATTCAGCCCGGATGACGCCGGTGGCGCCGGCGTATTCGACCTCTACGCGGGCAATATTACCGTCTACTTTGCCGTCTCCGCTGGACCAGATCTGCCCCATGGATTCTATTTGTTTGATCTTCAGCAACCCGTTGTCTGATGTCACTCCGATTCTGAACAGGGTGCCTTCAGCGAGCCATTCTCCTTCCCAGTCCGCGTTTGCTACCTGAGTCTGGGCCGTCACCGGCCCCTGCGCGGCGCTCAGGCTCATCAGCAGCAAAGCCATCAAGCCTCGCCGTTGCATTGCCCGGCCGTGTGGTCGGGCATATTGCAGCGTTCGCTTCTGAAGTAATCTCTGAATTGGCTCAAGCAAAGTTCAATCCCACGCCAAACAGGTGTCCATGAAATAGCGCCACCAGGGCGTACAAGAGCGATCCAAGCAGAATCGCTATCGCATCCCAAACAATACCCGGGGCACGCGAGACAGGCCTCGCAGTTCCCCACATCGTAACAAACTTTAGCATGCTCCATATCGCGAAGCTGCCGAATAGCAGAATCGAAGCGAGATCGCCATTTGACCAGAGATGCGCAAGCCCCCAGAGTCCAACCCCCAAAAGCATGGGATTGCGGGTTACTGCAGCGAGGTGGGAGAGAGGGATATTGCCGGCGGTCACCAGGATTATCCCAGGCAACATCAGAAAGTGACTGACCACACGCCACTCGAATGGCGGCTGCCAGACCATGAAAAAAGTGGCCTGGCTTTTGCCCAGCACAATCAGTCCGAGACCGATGGCAGTTGCCAGGCTGAAGGTGCCTTTATAGGTAGCCTCTGAAGGCAGTTTGACAACTATGCCATCGCGTAGTCCCATTTCGCGCAGCAGGTGTGGGATAAAAAACAGCAGCAGGCCAATAACAAGAAGGGGCATGTGGCTGTTACGCCTTGGCCAGTGTGCTGTTATGCCTGAAACTGTGTTTGCTGAGAGGAAGCTCCCTGATTCGCTGGCCCGTCAGAATATAAATTGCATTCGTGACCGCCGCGGCGATCGGAGGCGTTGCGGGTTCACCTAGTCCACCGAGACTGGCTCCTGACTCGATCAGGTGCACATCAATTTCCGGCGAAGTTGCCATTCGGACCATCTCATAATCAGGAAAGTTATTCTGACTGACCCGACCTTCCTTTATCGTGATTTCGCCGTACATCGCGGCAGTGAGGCCAAAAATGACGCCAGATTCTATCTGGGCCTTGGCCGTGTCCGGATTGACCACCCAGCCACAATCAATCGCCGCCGTGACTTTGTGCACAACGGGCTTGCCATCCGATCCAATGGAGACTTCGGCAATCTCGGCGCAGATACTGCCGAAACTTTCCTGCACCGCTATGCCCAAGGCACGACCTTCGGGCAGGTTTCTGCCATACCCTGCGGCTTCCGCTGCGACCTGCAAAACCTGCTGATGTCGCGGATGTTTGTTGAGGAGCTCCATACGGAACTGAAAGGGATTGGTTCCCGCGCGATGGGCCAGTTCATCAATGAATGACTCGGTAAAAAACGTCTGCTGTGAGTGATCCACGCTGCGCCATGCGGCAATTGGCACATGGGTATCTCCGTCGACGACTCTGATCGATTGGTGGTCGACGGCGTAGGGAATGTGGGCTGCCCCCGGAGTCTGGATTGGACCTGTGTATCTGTTATGCCACGCTAAAATGTTGCCGTTAGAGTCCAGGCCTGCTTTGAAATTGGAAGTAGCCGCCGGGCGATAATAGTCCTGCTGCATGTCGTCTTCACGGCTGAACACGGTCTTCACCGGAACGCTGAACTGCATGGCAATTTTCGTGGCATGATCAATGACGTTCCAGTTGAAGGGCAGGCGGCGACCGAATCCGCCTCCCAAGTAGCTCGGATGATGTGTTACTGCGCGTTCATTCAGCCCGGCAACCGAGGCCACCCGGCCGCGCACGGCCAGCGGGTCTTGAGTGCTGGTCCAGACATCAGCGCGACCGTTTTGAATGTGCACTGTGCAGTTCATCGGCTCCATCGGGGCATGGGCCAGATAGGGAACGCGATAGCTGGCCTCGATTATTTCACTGGCCTGAGTCAGACTTGCCTCTGCGTCTCCGGCTTCAAAATCCTTGCTGCCTTCGCTGCGGGTCAGTTCCTCGTCAAAGCGTGCCGCAATGTCTGCGCTGGAAACTGAATCGTTGTCAGAACGCTCAAACTCGGCTGACACTTCCTTCAGGGCTTCTTTCGCGCGCCAGTAGTTGTCGGCTACAACAGCGACAGAATCTTCCAGCTCGATGACTTTTTTAACCCCCCGTCGCTCCAGAGCCTCAGTCGCATCAACTGAGACCAGCTTGGTACCGAACACCGGGGCCAGCCTGATTGCGGCGAATAACATGTCCTCTGTTTTGTAATCCAGGCCGTAGAAGGCACTGCCGTTGACCTTTGCGGGGATATCGACGCGCGACAAGGCTTTGCCCATGATGTTGAATTGCTTGCGCTCCTTGAGAGTGGGCGCCTCAGGCGGTTCCAGCCTGGCCGCCGCATCTGCCAGTTCGCCGTAACTTAATGATTGCCCGCTGGCATTATGATGAACATAACTGAGAGCCGTGGTGCATTCGTCGGCCGGAACGCCCCAGCGCACTGCTGCGCATTGAATCAGCATTTCACGGGCCGCTGCGCCGGCGACGCGCATTCCGAGCTGGCCGGTAAAACGAATGGACGCACTGCCTCCGGTGGTTTGCAGATTGCCAATTTGCGCAATTTTCATCGCACTGGCTTCAATCAGCGGCATCAGAAATGAGGGGACGCCAAACTCACCGGCGAAGCCGATCGCCATGTCTCCGGCTGCGTACAGATCAGTTGCCGGTGCCTGTTCTATCCTGACCTGCTCCCAGGCCGCATCCAGCTCATCTGCAGCCATCATGGCCAGTGCGGTGTGACTGCCCTGACCCATCTCGGAATGATTCACATAGACGGTTACCCGGTTGTCAGGGTCTATTTTCAAAAACGAGGTCAGGTATCTGGCCGAGCCCTCGCCGAGTGTGTCATTGGCAATTCGATGACCACTGGGTCTGGTGGCGGCATAGCCAATAGCCAGGCCGCCGCCGACCACAGCTGATGAAAGAATGAACCGGCGTCTTGAGATTTTCATGGGTGCTCCCCTCCGGCCTAAGCGTTGGCGATTGCGCGAATCGCTTTTCGCACGCGTGGATAGGAGCCACAGCGGCAGACATTGTTGATGCTCGCATCGATTTCCGCATCGCTAGGATTAGGGTTAGCTGTCAACAGAGATGACACGGCCATGATCATGCCTGACTGGCAGTAGCCGCATTGGGGAACCTGATGATCAATCCACGCTTTCTGTACGGCATTCAGATCCCCCGGTTCGTAGTGCGCCAGTGTTGATTCGGCAAGCCCTTCGATAGTGGTGATTTCCTGCCCCTGTACAGCCGAAACAGGCATGACACAGCTTCTTACCGGATTGCCATTCACCTGCACCGTGCAGGCGCCACAGGAAGCCACGCCGCAGCCAAATTTGGTTCCCGTGAGTCCGAGCTCATCCCGCAACGCCCATAACAGCGGCATTTCCGGTTCGACGTCGAGAGTGTATTCAGTGCCGTTTATTTTCAGAGTAGCCATGCGCAGACATTTCCCTTTCAAAGGTCGGGAGATTGTAACGCGCGCGTGAGACTATTTCGACGTGCAAGGCGGCTGCTTCTCAGCATACACTGGGAATATTCGAACTCATTGCTACGGATCGGTCGCTTCCCTGAGCCATGGAATTTGCATACAGCGCGCTAGAGAAGGTAATTTTTTACGAGGCGGCAACAGCAGCCCTGCCGCAGCTTTTGCGCGACCTGAGTTACCAGCGGCCGTTTGTGGTTGCCTCCCGGACTCTGGCTGAAAAGACCGGTGACCTCAGTGCCTTGCGACAGGCCCTGCCGGTTGAACTGGCCGGTTTCAACAAGGCTATTCGGTCGCACACGCCTCGTGAAGATGCGCTGGAGCTGCTTGATCAGGTCAGGGAGAGCGGAGCCGATGTCATCATCAGCGTCGGCGGGGGTTCGGTAATCGACGCCGGCAAATTTGTTCAGCTGGCAATCGAGCAGGGCCTCAAGCACGAATCAGAAATTCTAGAATACGCGCAGCAGGGCAACGGCAGTCAGGGGCCGAAGCACGGTGATTTTCGACTTTTCTCCAGCACCGACAAGATTCGGCAGCTTGCCATTCCTACCACGCTCTCCGGCGCCGAATTCAGCAACGCAGCGGGTGTACTGAACAGCAGTTCGGGCAGTAAAGAGGGCTATCGAGGCCCCCGGCTTTGCCCTCAGGCAGTTGTTTACGATCCGGAACTGGCCGGGCACACGCCGTCCTGGCTCTGGTTATCGACAGCCATACGGTCATTGGATCATGCAATAGAGGGTTTCTGTTCTGGCCAGAGCTCAGCCTATCTTGACGGTCATTTTTTGCATGCCATCACTCTGTTCAGCCAGTCCTTACCGGCGGCGAGTCTCTCTCAGAGCGATCAAGGCGCGGTCAATCTGAATCAGCAAGCCGTCTGGCTGGCCTGTTGCGGCCTCGGGTCAGTTCCCCACGGGGCGAGTCACGGAATCGGTTACATACTCGGTGCCATGTGTGCCATTCCGCATGGCTATACCTCATGCGTGATGTTGCCTGCGGTGCTCGAGTGGAATGCCACCGTCCTCGGTGAGAAGAGCCGCGCTATTACCGACGCCATGGGCCAAGGCTCACAGGATGCTCATGTGGTGGTAAAGACGCTGATCAGCGAACTGGGCCTGCCCACCAGCCTGCGGCAGCTCGACGTTCCCCGACATCTGCTACAGCAGATTGCCGAGCGCGCCTACGCTCATCCCGTAGTGCGCAAGAATCCCCGCCCGATAGTCAGTGCTGCTGATGTGAGCGCCATACTGGAGATCGCCTGGTAGGCACTCGTGACCACTCAATCCAAATTCGAAACCGCATCTATGAATACAGTCAGGCCGCGCCAGCTGTTGGTGATCCTGGCGCTGATGATTGCGTGCGCTCCCACCGGTTCCAAGGCGCAGTTCATCCGATTTGCAGAAGCGCCGCAGGACTGGCACGGCAGTTTGCAGACCTCAGTGAGCCGCTACCGCAGCGATTACGGAGTCGAGCTTGATCTGGTAGCGGCCGTGCATGTTGCAGACAAGCGCTACTATGACAAGCTGAACGCCTATTTTGCCGGCAGGGATTTGGTGCTCTACGAGCTGGTGACAGATGGCAACAGTACTTATTCCACGCGGGGTATGTCAGAAAGCGGACTGTCGGTAGTGGGATGGCTGCAGGCCACTGCTGCAAGCTTGCTCGGACTTCGCTTTCAACTCGATGAGATCGCCTATGGCGCAAGCAACTTTCGGCACGCTGATCTAAGTGTAAGCGAACTGCAGGCGATTATGGCGGCCAAACAGGAAAATTTTTTCACGCTGTTTGTCGCCATGGCCTCTGCTCAGCTGGCCAGTGAGCAGCAGGCGAGAATCAGAGAGAATTTACCGGCAAGCTCGTTTACCACCATGGCTCTGCTAAGTGCGGTGAGATCTGAAGATCGGAGTCAGGCTGTCAAATATTTACTGGGGAAAGAGCTGGGCCGAAGTGGCAGCATTGCGATCGATCCGGCCATGGAATCGCAATTAACACTCCTGGGCGACCGGAATGAGGCGGCTCTCTCAGCGCTGAGGGATGTGCTTGAGCAAGGTCAGGCGCGCACTATCAGTCTGTTCTATGGCGCCGCCCACATGGCTGGCCTCGAAAGAGTCATTACCGGGGAACTGGGGTTTGAATTGGAAGAGCGGCTCTGGCTGGCGGCCTGGGAAATTCCATAGAACGCAAATTTCGTTCCGATCGTTGACCCGGGGCATCGCATTGAGGTTGACTGACGCGCGATTTACAGGACAATAGGCACAGCTTAGCCGCAATTAAAGCAGCTCCAAGACTCAGGAGCGGGGTATGCGAATTAACTGTTAATCGGGTGACTCCAGGCTTTCGTTGTTATTCTCTGTGTCTGATAGAAAAAGGGTTTTATGGTATGAAGAAAATATTGAACGGATGGTTTGCAGTTACCTTGCTGGTATTGGTCGGTTGCGCTGCTTCGACGCCACCGGCTGTCGGGGTCTGGAACGTCGAGATGAACACGCCACTGGGGGCTTTGCCCGCAACCTTGACTCTGAATGCGGACGGTACCGGCATGATGGGTTCGGATCAGCTGGGTGAAGCGCCGATTGACGGCGTTATGTATGACGGTAATTCAGTCTCGTTCTCAGCAGAAGTCGATGCGCAGGGTCAGACTCTGGTCCTCGACTTTTCCGGCACAGTTGAGGGAGACTCGGTCTCCGGCGAATTTGGCAGTGATTTCGGCGCGTTCGCTGTGACCGGAACCCGGGCGCAGTAATAGCGACCGGTTGAAAAAAAGGATGCGAAAGCATCTTTTTTTTCGGCTTGTGTTTGTCAGAGCCTGCGCCGGGTTTAAATCACGTTCACAGCGCGCTGTTCTTTCACCAGGCGCAAATTTTCCTGTGCGGAAGGACTGTTGGGATGTACCGTGATGAGTTGCTGAAAAGCTTCCTCGGCCAGCGCGAGCTTGCCTTGCTGCAGATAAACCAGGCCCAGCCCGGACAGGGCACCGAAGTGGCGCGGCTCGAGTTGCAGGGTTCTCTTAATGTCTTCGATCGAGGCGTCGGTATTGCCGACCAGGTAGTAGAGGGTCGCACGTTTGTTCCAGCCTTCCGCAAAATTCGGGAAATTCTCCACAATCTGGTTAAAAATCAGCAATGCTTCCGGGAATTGGCGACGATTCATGGCCTCGGTGCCGAGTGTCAGCAGCTGTTGAGCGTCTGCGTTCTCATGTTCAAGCCAAATGGCCCAAATCTGGCGTTCTGTCGCGCGCAGCACCACCGGATTAGTGACGAGTGACAGTTGCTCGAACAATCCGTTCAGCCTTTCGTCGTTCTGATCTGCGTGCAGATTCAGCGTCACTGACATCGATAGGGCAAAAATGAGTGTCGTTAAACGGGCGGGTATCTTCAACTGAGCCATGCTCTGCAGAATAATCCCCCGAGGGTCTTCGCACAATGCTTGGTGCTGCGGGATCGGCCGCGAAGTGAGGGGGGTTCCGAGCGCATCGGGATTGACCCAGAAACGTCTCCGGTCCTCTGCGCCAGCATCTGGTGTCCAGAATCAGACGCGGCTGACTAAAAATTCATGACGAAAGTGACAGCAGTTTCTGTGTCGGTATTTTTGCGGCCGGCCGGAACAACCGTCTGATGCTTGGCAAATATCGAAAACCTCAGCGCGAGGTTATCGAGGATCTGGGCTTCAATGCTGCTTTCAGACCGGAAAATGCTGGTTTCGAGACCTGTTTCCAAGCTCAAGGTTTGCTCGAATTGCGCAGATTCTGATAGATCCCATTCATATTCTCCGGCCAGTCTGAACATGGCTTCGTCAAAGTCATTGAAATTGATCTGGCTGAGACGTTCCTTGATGCGACTGATCCGGTAGCCGATACCGGCTTCGTAGGTCAGGTTCATGTTCGGGCGCCCGCCCAGCAGGCTTCGGCCATAGCTGAGCGTGAAATCTGACTGGCTGTCATAGCCGCTGAAACGATCATCCTCGTGAGCGAGTCTCGACTGAATGAAAGAGTTTTCATCCAGTTGGTAATTGGCGTTACCGACGTAGTAAAAGCGCTGAGCGGCCAGAATTCCGTTCTGTGACGATCGCAGGCCATCAATTAGGAAGCCGTATTCCCACTGTTCTCGCCCCCAGTCCACCTCCCCCCGGAAATTGATGCTCTGTGCGTCAGTATTGCCGCTGGTGTTCACGGCGCCCAGTTCCACTTCGGTCGTCAGAGTTGTCGCCTCTTCTTCCTGCGCAGCCAGGGTGTTGGAAATCATCATGCAGGCGAGGAGGATCAAAAGAGATCTGTGTATTGTCATTGTGCGTCCTTTTCCGGGTAATAGGTCAGAGAAAATCCAACCGGCCCTAATCGGTGTATTACCTGTAGTTAACGGTCTAGATGCCTAAATCGTTAGACGCTCAGACTGGCTGGAGTAAAATACTGTTCTATGCCACGCGTCATGTGCTGTTTTTTGCCATGATGCTGATGTCCGGTTTCTGTTGAATTGTAGAAGTTTGATGAAAACGCTATATCTACTGCGCCATGCAAAATCCAGCTGGGATGACCCCGAGCTCAAAGATTTCGAACGGCCACTCGCTGAGCGCGGTCTGCGGGACATCCCGAAGATGGCCGCCCGCTTCCGGCAGCGGGGCGACACGGTCGGCTGTGTGATTACCAGTCCAGCTCTGAGAGCGAAAACGACGGCAAAGATGATAGCCGATCAGATAGGTTTTCCGCCGGATGAGGTCTTCAGCAACCCCGAGCTCTACTTCGCCGGTGCCGGTATGTTTCTGAAAGCAGTGGGGCTTCTCGACGAGCACTGTCAGTCGGCCATGCTGGTGGGACACAATCCGGCCATCACCGAGTTCGCCAACGGAGTATGCGATGGACGAATCGATCATATTCCAACCTGCGGTTTGCTCAAGCTGCAATTCCCTGTTCAGCACTGGAAGGAGATTCAGGAAGCGTCGGGCGAATTGCTCTACTTTGATTATCCGAAGAAGGGAGACTGATTCATGGATAGCAAACTGAGGCCAATGTTTGTTGTTACTGTCGTGACGCTGTTGCTGGGATGCGCACCGTCGCTGGAGTCCGGTGAAGGCGGTGAGGGAACGCCAGTTGTCGGTCGCTGGTATTCGGTTGAGCAGGTTCATACAGGCAGCAGAGTTTTCCAAGACGAGTGTGCTCAGTGCCATGGCGCGCAGGCGCAGGGTATTGCTGCCGACTGGCGTGAGCGCCTCGACGACGGTTCATTTCCACCACCTCCACTCAACGGATCGGCGCACGCCTGGCACCACCCTCTGTCCGTGCTGCTTCAGGTGATTAATCAGGGAGGAGTCCCTCTGGGAGGCCAAATGCCGGCTTTCGCCAACCGGATCTCGGATAAAGAGAAACTGGCGGCTATCGCTTATTTCCAGAGTTTCTGGAATGATGACCTCTATGGTAACTGGGAGCAGATGGGTGGTACTGAGTAAATTTCACGAGGCAGGCATCAGGCGCGTGGTGCTCATGATGGTGGCTTTTGCGCACTGTCTGTTGTCGCTCCAGGTTAGTGCGCAGCTAGGCGGTTCTTTCCCCTGGCAGTCTGAGCTTTACACTGATCACGAGCTGATTGGTCGCATCTGGGACTCGCGGCGTGGACAGTTCGTGACCGATGCAGAACTATGGGACACCCTTCTGGAGTCCAGCTATGTCCTGCTCGGTGAAAAGCACGACAATCCGGACCACCACGCGCTTCAGTTGAGAGTTCTTCAGGCCCTGATCAGTGCAGACAATGTGGACAAGCTCACCATGGAAATGCTGGACAACTCAGCCAGCGAGAATCTGGATGCTTTTCTCGAAACCCGGTTTGAGTCAGAGGAAGCGTTGAAAAACTTTCTGAACTGGGACGATCAGGGCTGGAACTGGGCTTACTATGGAGGGCTGATTCAGGCAGCTCATCGCGCGAATGTTCCGGTTTCCGCCGGGAATCTGGACGCTGAAACCGTCATGCAGGTCTATTCATCACCCACCACTGCGGAAATTGAAGCTGTGTTGGATGCAGAGGTGATGAGCCGCTTACTGGCAGACATTGATGAGAGCCATTGTGGTCTGCTGCCCGAGTCCCAGTTCCCTCCGATGGTGCGGGTGCAGCAGACTCGAGATCACACCATGGCCCGGAGTCTGTTGCTGGACGAGGGAAAGAACCATGGCCTGGCAGTCTTGATCACTGGTAACTACCACGCCCGCAAGGACCTTGGTGTGCCCAATTACCTGATAGCCCAACACCGAGAGCTGGAATGGTCAGATATCCTTTCGCTGGCATTTCTTGAGGTGGTACCGGGTGAAATGGATCCCCGCGCCTATCTCGATCAGTTCTCAGGCCGCTCAGCCTATGATTTTATCTGGTTTACCCCGGCGGTCAGTAACGCCGATTACTGCGACTCTATGCGATAACCGCCTAGCAATTTGTGTTTCGCTTTTCCGGACTGCTAGTATCCGCCTCTGATCCCCGGAAAGAGCCCGCCTGAACCTGCGCTTCAATTTGGTCGGAAAGATCATCCTCTATGAACAAATACACTTCGATTACTCTGCTGCTGTTTCTGATTAGCGCGCCGCTTAACGCGCAGGTGTTTCCGCAACTCGGCGGATCGGAATCCAGCGTCTATGATCTGGCAGAGGAGGAGCTTGGTGAGTTCAATTTTGTCCGCGTTCAGTATGACACCTATTGGGGTGGCGGGTTTGGTTATGGAACCTGGTCAATCGATTTTCCGGATGCGGACATGAATTTCCTGCGGGGCGTCTCTCGGCTCACCAACATCAAGGTGGAGCGCGATCCTATCGTACTGCGGTTTGATGATGAGCAGATCTTTGATTATCCATTCCTGTATATGCTGGAAGTCGGGCAGAATGGCGGAATCGTCCTGAGCCCGAAGGAGACAGAAAATCTCAGAGAGTATCTGTTGCGCGGGGGTTTTCTGTTGATTGATGACTTCTGGGGGCAGCGTCAGTGGGACAACTTCTATGCGGCATTCAGTCAGGTTTTTCCGGACCGGGAGATCACAGAGCTGAGCCCGGATCACGAAATTTTTCATGTCTATTACGACATCGACGGCCCGCAGATGATCCCCGCACTGTACCGCTCCGATGAATTTGGTGAGCAGGGTATAGACCGGGCAAGCAACCATGCCATTCTGGATGATTCTGGGCGGGTCATGGTGTTAATCAACTGGAACTCTGATATGGGTGATGGCTGGGAGCACACCTACCACCAGGCCTATCCGACTCGCTTTGCAAATAACGCCTACCGGTTAGGGATTAATTATCTGATGTATTCGATGACCCACTAAATGGTCAGTCGGTCGCGCGACCCGCAAGACCGGATTCCCGCAATCAGTCATCTTGTAAATTACTTCATGTTACCGCTTCAGTGGTGTGTCACTGTTTTGCGTGAGTGCGCGGCAGTGGTCTGCTGACGCTTTAAAGAAGCAAGAACAGCGGAGCGCACAGATGAGAAAGGCTCAGAAGGGCAGAGAGGGCATGGGAAGAGAAGCGAGAAAAAGCAAAAACCAGGGGTGGAGCGCGTCACGCATTCCCACTCTTTATAGATCAGGTCCAATCAGTCGAACCGGTTGTGATTATCGACTGGCAGGCCGTCTTCAGAAAGATACCTGCTGATTAACTGCGCATCTTGCTGTACGCACCCCGGGCTCGTCGTATAGATCAGCTCGGCACTGCTTGCCGCAATCGCGCTGGCGGTTGCAATTGCGTCTTTGAAGTGCTGAATCCGGTTGGGCGGAATACCCTGATTGCGGTAAAAGCCTATCAACAAGTCGATCTGTACTGCACTTAAATGCTGCGAAAGAATGACAGCAAATCCGCGTTCAAATTTATGCCAGGCATACTCGCGCGCGTAACAGTTCGCAATGGCGCTGCGGATCAGGTTAGGCAACTCAAGCCCTGTCTCCATGGCTACGATGCTGGAATAGGTTCGAAGCACTTGGGTGACATGATTTTGGGTTTGCCTGTCGAACTGCTGAGCCGTGTTGCTGACTCTCAGCAGCACTCTGGCAGATTGCAGGGAATCAGCTTTTGCAGCGCAGGATAAGCAAAATGCGATCGCCGCTGTGGCGCAGAAGAGCCTGAATCTGGGTTTAGTTACTCTCAACAATTTCGAATATCACAGTCGCGGACATTCGATAGTCTACTTCATCAAATGAAGGCGTAATAGCAGCGTTCGCGGCGGCCGTTCCTGCCATACCAGCGCTATCGGCTGCGAATTCCATGGCGCGCAGGGGCATCCCTCGGGGCTGGCGCTGCAGATTGCCGTAGAAGAAATTTATGGCGCGCAGTTCAATCCCGAGACTCGTTTCGTAGTACGTTTTTTGTGCCATAACGTCTTCGATTGCCAGCTCGCGTACCTGAAGCTCAAACTCTTCTTCGTCGCTGTGTTCAAATTCGGTGCCGTCAAAAACGACCTCTTCGTGCTCGTCAGCCGCGGCCGCCAGAAACTGCAGGTGTTCCTCACTGCGAGCTTTCACTTCAAGCCGGGCGGAAACTTCATAGGCATTTGGATTGCGCCCAAGCAGGCCGAATTGCGGCGCGCTGGAGAAACGCGCGTTGTTGATTGCCGCGCCCGGGATTCCGGCCGCAGTGAAGCCATCGATCAGCGTATCGCGAAGCGACTGATTCTGACTCATGGCGACAGACATATCTCTGTCCTCGGTTGTGATGAGTAGACTGACAGTAGCAACGTCTTTATAGGCATGTAATTCACCTTCACCTGTGATATTGACAGTATGTGGTCTAGGAAAGAGAAACTCGCGTAGTCCCTCTGGTGTCCAGACAACTGCGCCTGTGCAAGTAAAGCGTTCTGCCAAGCAATTGTGACCACGACAGTCCACAACGTAACCCAAATAGGTGTATTCATTCTGCCTCCAGGCCCGTGCTACGAAGTCAGGGATGCGCTCTGCCGGAGCGATAAGTTGTCCCTCACTGATCTGACGCTCGCTGACCTCAAAAAGTTTGTTTTGCCCGGGCAGACCGACGCCGTTGACTGGGACAGTCAGTAATGACAATATATTGACAACTAGATCTGTCAACACGGTCCTCTGTTCGGGGTCTGAGGCGGGTCGTAGCCAAGGGGGCACAGTTTGCACTCACCCAAAAGGGTCCTGTTTCTTGATCTGGTTTTGACGCTGTTCAGGCTGAATGGTCTGCTCATCGCTGAAGGCGATGCGATGACCAAAGAACTGGGTCTCACCCACGCTCGCTGGAAAGTCATTGGAGCCATCGCCCTGTCCAGTGCCGGTCTCACGGTCCCCGGAATTGCGCGGGTTCTGGGTCAATCGCGTCAGGCGGTACAAAGGATCACTGACGTGATGGTGGCTGATGGCATTCTTGTTTACACCGATAACCCCAAGCACAAACGCTCCGCACTGGTGACTCTGAGTGAGAAGGGGCAGGATACCTACAGTCTGCTGCGCGAAGTTCAGGACCCTTGGGCGATTGAAAACACCGAAGACATTCCAATCGAAGAATTGGAGACCACACTGCGCCTCGTCAGACGGCTCATCAAAAAATTTAACTGAGGGGTGATGCCCTGAGCTATGGCTGAAACGACTGCGCCACTGCCACGCCAGCTATACGAATCAAAAGCGGTTCAACAACTCGATCGTCTCGCCATTAAGCACTTTGATACAACTGGCTTTGAGTTGATGCAGCGCGCGGGAGCGGCCTGTTTGCAGGCGATGCGCAAGCGCTGGCCGTTAACCAATCACCTGATTGTTTTTGCTGGCGCTGGGAATAACGGCGGCGATGGCTATGTGATTGCCGCTCTGGCCAAAGACCTCGGCCTTAGCAGTGAAGTGCTTCACCTGTCACCGCCTGACCAGCTTGCTGCAGACGCGTCCAGAGCCTATCAGATGGCGGTGGTCGCCGGTGCTGAAATACATCCTTATACTGAAGCAGCGTTCGCCATGCGCTGTCATCAGCCGAATACGCTGCTCGTCGATGCGATGCTGGGTACCGGCCTAAGCCGTCCGGTCAGCGGGGACTATGAGCACGCCATACGAGCGATCAACAGTAGTCAGATGCCTGTCTTCGCAGTTGACGTGCCTTCAGGCTTGAACGCTGATACCGGCGAGCCTTTTGACGAGGCGATAAGCGCAGCCCAGACGATGACTTTTATTGCGATCAAGCAAGGGCTGCTGACGGGCTCGGCGCTGAACTTTACCGGGGATCTTTGCTTTGACGATCTCGGTCTGCCTCAGGCACTCTACTCGCATGAGCAGGCGCCGCTCTCCGGAGTCAGACGGATTGATATCCACTCTGTCCTCGGCGCGTTTTCCCCGCGACCACCCGCTTCCCATAAAGGGAAATTCGGGCATGTCATGGTTATCGGTGGGGACAGAGGTTTTGGAGGAGCGCCACTGATGGCGGCGGAGGCGAGTTTAAGAAGCGGTGCGGGTCTGGTTTCTGTGGTGACGCGATCAGAGCACAGGGCAGGCTTTCTGGCGCGCAGGCCCGAGCTCATGGTGCATGGTACGGAAGACCATGATTATGATTTCGGTCAACTGATGCAGCGAGCCTCAGTGCTTGTTATCGGCCCTGGTTTGGGTCTTGGGCCCTGGGGAGAGGAGCTACTTCGAATGTCTCTCCAGGCTGCATCGAAGAAGTCACTGCCGGTGATCATTGACGCCAATGCCTTGACCCTTCTTGCCAGAAATTCTGCCGATTATCTGGCCATAAAAAAAGACACATGGATATTCACCCCGCATCCTGGCGAGGCCGCCAGATTGCTGGATGCAACGGTTTCAGATATCCAGCTGGATAGATTTGCTGCCATTCGCACATTGCGGGATACATGGGGAGGTAACTGCCTTCTGAAGGGCAGTGGCTCTCTGATCTCAAACGCTGTGGAACCTGATTTGATAAAGCTTTGCTCCGAGGGCAATGCCGGCATGGCTACAGCAGGCATGGGGGATGTCCTGACGGGCGTGATCGCGGCGCTCCTCGCACAGGGGCTTCCCCTTGATCAGGCGCTTTCAGCTGCCGTCTGCGTTCACGGGGAAGCAGCGGACCGATGTGCTGGCGCGTCCGGTCAGAAAGGGTTGCTGGCAACAGATCTGTTGCCCCAAATTCGTCGTCTGCTCAATACTGACCACGTAGGCGGTTTTGAAGGCGGGACCGGGTATGTCTGAATGCTTCCGGTATCAGGCAAGTGCTGAGTCGGAAACGCTCGCGATGGCGACCTGCCTTGCGAGGGCGACTTTTCAAGATCCTGGCCTCAGACCAGGGCAACTGGCAGAGTCCGGCTGTCAGAGCACGGGCGCTGTGATTTTCCTGCAGGGCGATCTGGGTGCAGGCAAAACCACCTTTGCCCGGGGGTTCCTTCGTGGTTATGGCTTTCAGGGCGCGGTGAAGAGTCCTACCTACACCCTGGTTGAACCCTACGAATTCAAGTACTGCAGCATATATCATTTCGATCTATACCGACTGAGCTCTCCGGAAGAGGTGGCTCATCTCGGCATAGAGGAGTATTTCACGGACCAGACAATTTGTCTGGTGGAATGGCCGGAACGGGGCAGGGGCTGGTTACCGCTTCCTGACCTTACGATTACCCTCAGCGGGTCAGGGGCAGGCAGGGAGGTCTGCTGGCAGGGCCATACTCCTAAAGGCTGTAAAGCTGCCGAAAGATTGTGGCAATACCGCCGAAACGTATAGACAACGCGCCGTGGGTCCATGGCGACCTGATTGCCGTGTATTTGGGTGAGATGGGCGCTGGAATCCAGTTTTAAAGTCGGCTTAGAATTTATCAGCCATGAAAGTAAGCAAAGTCATTAGACAGGGCCTGGTACTGCTGCTGGGTTCATCCGGCATCGGCCTGCAGGCGGCTGAGGTCGTCGACTTGCGTATGTGGCGGGCACCAGATCACACACGCCTCGTGCTCGATCTCAGCGATACGGTTGAGTACAGCAGCTTTCTTATGGAGGATCCACACCGCTTCGTTGTCGATATTAAGTCTTCGTTTACAGATCTCAGCTTTAACGGTTTGGACTTTTCTGACAGCCCTATCTCAGGGATCCGCAGCGGCGTGCGAAATGGTGACTCACTGCGGATAGTGCTTGATCTGACCAGCGCCGTTGAGCCGGAAACCTTCAGCCTGGCGCCCAACAGCGAATTCGGTGAGCGTTTGGTGCTGGACCTCTACGATAAAACGGGTAGTCAGCAGAGCCAGAGCGCTAATCTGCCCGAAATCCAGACAGGAAGTGAGGCACGTCGCGACATAGTCGTGGCAATCTCAGCGGGTCACGGGGGTGAGGACCCGGGCTCTATCGGCTATGACGGAAGGATTAAAGAAAAGAACGTCACGCTGGCAATCTCGCAGGCACTGTACGAGCGTCTGCAAAAATTGCCAGGCTACAAGCCGGTGATGATCAGAGAAGGCGACTACTATGTCGAACTGAAGCGTCGGCCTGAAATAGCACGCCAGAACCGCGCTGATCTGTTTGTTGCCATTCATGCAGACTGGTATCGCAACAGTCGCGCGCGCGGAGTGACTGTGTACGCTCTGTCCGGCGATCGCGCCGATCGCGAAAATTCTGCCAGAGTCGCTGAGAAAGAGAACAGCGCTGATCTGCTGGGTGGCGTTGGGGGAGATCTGGCTCTGGGCGAGCTTGATGACGACGTCGCATTGACACTGGTTTCGCTGCAAATGGCTTGGAGTATGGAGCAGAGTCTGATGGCAGGCACCAGCATATTGGACAGCCTGGCCGGGGTTACCCGCATCCGTAAAACGAAAGTGCAGCAGGCCTCACTCCAGGTGCTCAACTCCCCAGACATTCCCTCCATCCTGATCGAAACGGGTTATCTGACCAATCCCGAGGAAGCCCAGCGGCTGAGCAACAGGAATTTTCAGGAAAGAATGGCCTTTGCGATTGCAGATGGCGTGGCCAATTATTTCTACGAAGCGCCGCCGGACGGCACGCTGGTTGCCTGGCTGAAGGCAAACGGCGTTATACCGACATCTTATACGGTCAGGCGTGGCGATACGCTGTCTGAAATCGCAGAGCAATTTTCACTCAGCGTAACTGAACTCAAGTCGATTAACGGCTTGCAGGGTAATAAGATTCAGATAGGCCAGGAGCTTGAACTTCCGGCTAGTGACTCTTCGCTCACTTCCGAACACAAAATTCAGCGCGGTGAGACCCTCTCCGAGATTGCGCAATTTTACCGGGTCAGTCTTGCTGACCTCAGGGCAGCCAACAATTTGCGCGGCGATCGCATTTTGATCGGGCAGACACTGATTATTCCGTCAGCCCGATAGGCCTCAGTCTTGTCCTGGCGACAGGCTCCGCATTTCCTGCTGCAGCTTAGTGCTACAATGAGCACTCTATGTCGGACTGTCGCGTATGAATCGGATTAACCTGCTAAGTCAGCGCCTGGCGAACCAAATCGCAGCTGGAGAGGTGGTAGAGCGTCCTGCCTCTGTGGTGAAGGAGCTGTTGGAGAACAGCCTTGACTCTGAGTCGACCCGTCTTGACATCGATATCGAGCAGGGCGGCGTCAAATTGATCCGGATCCGGGATAACGGTGCAGGGATTCTGAAAGAAGATCTCCCGCTGGCCTTGAGCAGGCACGCCACCAGCAAGATTCGGGAATTGACGGATCTGGAGACGATTGCCAGTTTGGGGTTTCGAGGCGAAGCTCTGGCCAGTATCAGTTCTGTCTCCCGCTTGACCTTGCAATCCCGGGCGCAGGTGGCAGAAGACGAACTCGCCTGGCAGGTGCAAGCTGAAGGTCAGGAGATGCTTGCAGAGGTTACGCCGGTATCTCATCCCCACGGAACCACTGTTGAAGTCCGAGATCTGTTTTTCAACACACCCGCCCGCCGAAAATTCCTCCGCACTGAAAAAACTGAATTCGCCCGAATTGAAGAAACGGTTAAACGCCTGGCCTTGAGTCGATTCGATGTGCAGTTCACTGTGAATCATAATCAAAGAGCCATCCATCAGTTACAGGCAGCCCGCAGTGAATTCGAAAAGCAGCGACGGGTTTCTCTGGTGTGCGGTCCCGCATTCGTTGAGAGTTCAGTGTCAGTGGACGTTGAGCGCGCTGGCCTGCGACTTTGGGGCTGGGTCAGTTTGCCGACCTTTTCACGCTCGCAGGCAGATCTGCAGTACTTTTACGTCAATGGGCGAATCATACGGGACAAGCTGGTTGCGCATGCGATAAAGCAGGCCTATCGGGATGTGCTGTTCCATGGCAGACATCCTGCCTATGTGCTCTATCTTGAACTGGCCCCCGCTACGGTTGACGTAAATGTGCATCCCACCAAACATGAGGTGCGTTTTCGAGACAGCCGTCTGGTCCATGATTTTCTGTTCAGCGCGCTTTATAAAGCGCTGGCAGAGGTGAGGCCGGGAGATCAGATCCCCAAAGACATGGAGCCTGCTCATGAGCCTGTACCCGGCTGGCCAGGCGTTCATTTGGAAGCGACGGGTCAAATTCAGGCTCAGGATGCGCTTTCGCTCGGCGGGCCGGGACCCTCGAATCATTACTCATATCAGCAGGTGCGTGATAACGGGTGGCAACCGCCCCAGTATGCTGACAGGCTTGCTCACAAGAATGCCCTGACAGAGCTTTACCAGACCGACGCAGAGATTCCACCGCTTGGATTTGCGCTTGCCCAGCTCCACGGAATTTACATTCTGGCCCAGAACAAGGACGGGCTGATTATTGTCGATATGCATGCAGCCCATGAACGTATCACCTATGAAAGAATGAAAACTGCGGCCTCGGCCGAGCAGCTGAAGATGCAGCCTCTGCTGGTCCCGGTTTCACTGGCGATATCCCAGGCCGAGGCCGACTGTGCCGAGGAGCAGCACCAAATGCTGCTGAGGTTGGGCATTGAGCTGGAGCGGGTGGCCGCAGAATCAATTGTGGTGCGTCAGGTGCCGGCACTGCTCAAAGATTCCAATGTCGAGCAACTGGTTCGTGACGTGCTATCTGATGTGCTGGAATTCGGCAGCAGCGAACGTATCCAGGCTCATCAAGATGATCTGCTCTCGACCATGGCCTGCCACGGTTCGGTGCGCGCTAACAGGCAACTCACCATTCCGGAAATGAATGCTCTGCTGCGTGATATGGAAGCGACGGAACGCTCCGGTCAGTGCAACCACGGTCGTCCAACCTGGGTTTACCAGAGTCTGGATGCCTTAGACAAGCTGTTCCTGCGCGGACAGTAATGACAGACCCGGCGACTTTACAGGAGCTTTATCCGTGGCGATGCAGGCAAGTGAATCCATAGAGAAACCTCCGGCCATTTGTCTGATGGGGCCGACTGCGGCGGGCAAGACCCAGTTCGCCATGGGCTTATCAGATCGCTTCCCCAGCACGCTGATAAACGTGGATTCAGCTCAGGTATACCGCGGCATGGACATTGGCACCGGAAAACCGGATGCCACTACCCGGCGCCGGTATCCTCATCGTCTGATGGATATCAGAGATCCTTCAGAGATTTATTCTGCCTCACAATTTCGCGCTGATGCTATTCAAGAGATGTCCGACGCACTGGTGAGAGGCAAAACGCCGGTTCTGGTCGGGGGCACGATGCTCTATTTCAAGGTCTTGCGGGATGGCCTCGCTGCGATGCCGAATGCGAGCCCTCGGGTTCGCAAGCAAATCGAAACGCTGGCCGCAGAAAGTGGATGGGAAACTGTGCATGCTGAACTCAAAAAAGTGGATCCGGAATCCGCCACCAGGATTCATGCTAATGACCCTCAGCGGTTGCAGCGCGCGCTCGAGGTATTTCTTCTCACTGGAAAATCACTGACGGCGCTTCACCGGGAGAACAATAATCCGGCAGAACTGCCCTGCCGTCTCTACTTTGTGGCAATCCAACCCACTGACCGTGCCGTATTACACAACAGGATTGCAGAGCGATTTCGTCGAATGCTGTCGGAAGGCCTGATTGAAGAAGTGCGGGTCCTGTATGAGCGCGGCGACCTCAATCTGAGTATGTCTTCAATGAAATCAGTGGGTTATAGACAGGTCTGGCAGTATCTGGCCGGGGAATCCACCCACGGTGAGATGATTGAAAAAAGTATCGTGGCAACGCGGCAACTGGCCAAGCGGCAGCTGACCTGGTTGCGCGGATGGCCGGCGCTCAGGCCGCTTGGCGAGCCTGACAAAAACTCAATCGATGTAGTCTTGAAGATTGTGGAGACGGCCGCATGTTAGCCATGCATAAAGCCGTTAAATTGCGATCTCGTTCTCGAGAGTCGCTGGCTTGATTGCCTCTGTCAAAAGCTTAAGGAGAAAAAAATGTCCAAAGGACATACCCTACAGGACCCCTTTCTAAATGTACTCCGTAAAGAACGGATTCCAGTGTCGATCTACCTGGTAAGCGGGATCAAACTGCAGGGTCAGATCGAGTCCTTCGACCAGTTTGTGATTTTGCTCAAAAATGCCGTGAGTCAGATGGTTTATAAACATGCCATCTCAACCGTCGTGCCCGCGCGCATGGTCAAGGTTCCGATGCAGGGACAAAGCGACAGTGATGCCGCCATGGGTGATCCGGGCAATTCGTAACTTGAGGTACTGATTGTTTTTCGACCGGCCAGATTCTGGTGAAAAATTCGTTTTGGTTCATCTTGTCGTTGACTCTGAAGAAGAGCGCGATGATCCGACGGAGTTTGAGGAGCTGGCGCGGTCCGCCGGCGCCTCCCCCGTAGCATACATTGGCGGTACTCGTCGGCAGCCGGCGCCAAGCTATTTTGTCGGTAGCGGAAAGCTCGAGGAGATTGCTGCATGTGTCCGCGCAACCGGGGCAGAACTGGTACTCTTCAATCACGCCCTGAGCCCGAGTCAGGAGCGGAACCTCGAAAAGCACCTGAGGTGCCGCGTGCTTGACAGAACGGGTCTGATTCTCGACATCTTTGCTCAGAGGGCGCGGAGCCACGAAGGAAAACTTCAGGTCCAGCTAGCCCAATTGAAGCATTTAAGCACCCGGCTGAAGCGCGGATGGACTCATCTAGACAGGCAGAAAGGGGGAATCGGGCTGAAAGGAGCCGGTGAGACCCAGTTGGAACTGGATCAGCGGATGATTCGCCAGCGCATCAAGGCGATTCACAAAGGGCTCGATAGGGTCCGTAGTCAGCGCGAACAGGGCCGACGCTCGCGTCAGCGGGCGGAAGTGCCTACCGTGTCTCTGGTGGGATATACCAACGCTGGCAAGTCAACGCTGTTTAACGCACTGACCGCCGCCCAGACTTACGCTGCAGATCAGCTGTTTGCGACGCTGGACTCAACGCTTAGGCGGATTGAACTCCCGAATCTGGGGCCGGCTATAGTCGCGGATACCGTTGGATTTATCAGTCATCTTCCACATGGTTTGGTTGAGGCATTCCAGGCCACGCTCGAGGAAACCGCCTCAGCGACTTTGCTTCTGCATGTTATTGACGGTGTAAATGAGGCACAGGATGAACTGCGGATGGAAGTCGAATCGGTTCTGAAGGAAATCGATGCTGATCAGGTGCCGCGACTTGAAGTGATCAACAAACTAGACAGTGTTCCCGATGGTGAGCCGCGACTGCTCAGAAACGAAGCCGGACTGCCGGTCAGAGTCTGGGTTTCCGCAAAGACAGGCGTTGGCCTCGATCTTCTGCTGACGGCTATGACGGAACTCCTGTCCGGAGGACTGGTGTCGCAAACGGTTATCTTGCAAGCGAAACAGGCAAGACTGCGAAGCCGCCTGTATCAGAGTAAGTTTGTCACCGCTGAGCAAACGGATGAAACCGGTGCCAGTATTCTGGATCTGCGACTGCCAAAAGCTGAATTAGACCGGATTCTGGCTCAGGAAGACCTTCAGGTAGGGGAACCGAAGTCTTCGCGCAGCGGCCAGAGCGACAGCTCGCCTCAGGTGCAGGCGGTCATTGCCGGCTCAGTGTCCGGCAGCTAGCGCGGCGTTGTAAAATGCTGTGTTAATCCCCATATGTTAGGTAATATCGCGCTCCTGTGATTAAGAAAGCTGTGGAGAAGCCAATGGCTTGGAATGAACCTGGTAATAACGGCAATGGCAACAACCCTTGGGGTGGTGGCCGTCGGGGTGGTGACCAGGGGCCACCAGACATCGATGAAGTCATCAAGAACCTGAGCAAAAAGGTGAATGGGCTGTTTGGCAGTGGCAGTGGTGGGTCAAGTGGCGGCGGCGGAAGTCAGGCGCCCGGTAACATGTCGGCGGGCCTGCTGGTTGGGCTGGTGGCGGTCGCAGCGATCATCTGGGGTTTCATGGGTTTCTATGTGGTCGATGAAGCCGAACGTGGCGTCGTGCTGCGTTTTGGTGAAGTACTGGATGTGACAGTGGCACCGGGTTTGCACTGGAATCCACCGATTGTGGATGAGGTTAATCTGGTCAATGTGTCTGAGCTGAATGCCAAAACCTACGAAAATCGCGCCATGCTGACTACTGATGAAAATATCATCGATATCGATGTGACGGTTCAGTACGTCATCCAAGATCCGGTAAATTATGTCATCGCCGTTCAGGATCCTGAACGCAGCCTGGACAATGCTGCGGAATCAGCGATTCGCCATGAAGTCGGCAGCAATTTTATGGATCAGATCCTGACGACGGGCCGTGAGCAGATGGCAGCTGCCGTGCAGGATCGACTTCAGGAGTACATGGATAATTACAACACCGGTATTCGCGTGGCTCGGGTAAATGTAGTTCAAGCGCAGCCACCTGATGCAGTGCGCCCGGCCTTTGACGACGTTATACGCGCACGGGAAGATGAGCAGCGCGCTCAGAATCAGGCTCAACAGTATGCGAATCAGCGAATCCCTGAGGCGCGGGGTGAGGCTCAACGCCAGATTGAACAGGCTAACGCCTACAAGCAACAGGCTATCGCTCAAGCAGAGGGTGAAGCCTCGCGCTTCGACCAGCTTTTTGTTGAGTATCAGAAGGCGCCAGAGGTCACTCGTCAACGTCTGTACATTGAATCCCTGCAGGATGTCATGACGGCCAGCAGCAAGATTATGATTGATGTGGAAGGTGGAAATAACATGCTGTACGTGCCACTGGACAAAATTATGGAGCAAAATTCGGATTCCGTTCGCCTGGGCGGTTCCAC
Organism: uncultured Pseudohongiella sp.; assembly: GCA_902537815.1. Lineage (GTDB taxonomy): Bacteria > Pseudomonadota > Gammaproteobacteria > Pseudomonadales > Pseudohongiellaceae > UBA9145. The sequence continues at coordinate 55,292 of CACBCS010000007.1, forward strand.
ACAAGATCTTCGTGATCTGGCAAACCAGTTGGCCCCGTTTCTCCCCGGGCCTTCAACTGTCAATACGGTTGACCGTACCCGTCTTGGTAGCGACAGAGGAGGAAGACCGTGAAAAACCTTATAGTGGTTGGAATATTTTCTTTGCTGGTGCTGATCGCGGGAAATTCGCTTTTCGTGGTGAAAGAAACACAGCGGGCTGTCATGCTGCAATTTGGCGAGCTGGTTAATGCGGATATTGCGCCTGGTCTGCATGTGAAAATCCCTTGGGTTAACACCGTTCGCAAATTCGATGCTCGAATACAGACAGAAGATGCGCCTTCGCAGCGGTTTCTGACGCTAGAGCAAAAAGCGCTCGAAGTGGATTCCTATGCCAAGTGGCGGATTCTTGATGTGGGCCAGTTCTATGTGTCAACGCGGGGTAATGTCAGCACAGCGGGCAGCTTACTCGCTGAGCGGATCAACGATGGACTGCGTGACGAGATCGGCGCGCGTACCTTAATCGAGGTTGTCTCGGGCGAAAGGGACGAGCTTATGACTGATCTCACGCAGGACTTGAATCGCACAACGGCTTCAGATATCGGCATCGAGGTCATTGATGTTCGGGTCAAGCGTATTGATTTGCCGGATGATGTTCGTACTTCCGTCTATGATCGAATGATCACGGAACGGAACCGGGAAGCCCAGGAGCTCCGGTCCAGAGGGGAAGAGCTTGCCATCGGCATTCGTGCTGATGCGGACCGCCAGGCTGTTATTTTTGAGGCAGAAGCTTATCGCGATGCTGAACGTATTCGGGGTGAGGGTGATGCTGAGGCGACTGGCATCTACGCCGAAGCATATAATAAAGATCCGGAGTTCTACGCCTTCACCCGCAGCTTGAACGCCTACAAGGAAACCTTCAGTTCGAAGGGCGACGTGCTACTATTAGATCCTGACAGCGACTATTTCAAATACTTGAAAGACGGCTTACCGGTGCAATAACCCGGTCGGATTGTTTACAGCGTGACCATCAGCCAGCGCTTGCCAAACTAAACCTGAATCGTCTGGGCGGTTCGGGTTTATTTTTGATTGGTAAGCCGGGGCCCTTATCCGATGAGGCCGGTGCTCCGCCGATGTGACGTTGCCGGGCGACGCATCCGATAGCAACAGGGCAAAACATGTGGCACGAATTGGCGGTAGCCTTCTGTCTAATGCTGGTCATCGAGGGAATAATCCCCTTTGTCGCGCCGCAGCGGTGGCGGCATCTGTTGCGGACAATTGAGCAGATTGATGACGGTACGTTACGCGCTATCGGGCTCGCCAGCATGCTGGTCGGCACCTTCGCGCTGTTGATTATCAACTAGCCAGGCTATAGCGTATTCTCTTTGCCCGGGAAGGCAGTAAAACAAGATTTCTACCAATGACTTCAGTGAAAAGATGGTTACTGCCGGATGGCGTAGAGGATATTCTCCCGTCCGAGGCACATAAACTAGAATCTTTGCGGCGCGAGCTCCTGGACCTTTTCGAATCCTGGGGCTATGAGCTCATTATTCCGCCTCTGATCGAATTTCTGGATTCTCTGCTGGTCGGCGCGTCCGAAGATCTGGACCTCCACACGTTTAAAGTCACCGATCAGGTCAGTGGTAAAATGATGGGTATTCGCGCTGATGTCACGCTGCAAGCTGCCCGAATTGACGCCCATTCATTGAATCGCGAGGAACAGGTGCGCCTGTGTTATGCGGACAATGTGTTGCATACCCGGCCACGGGGCATCATGACTTCCCGCGTCCCGATCAGACTCGGGGCAGAATTCTATGGTCATGCCTCAACCGCAGCGGATGTCGAGCTTATCTGTTTGATGGCGCAGACGCTCCGCAGCGCGGGGATCCCCGGTGTGCAGATTGTGTTGGGCCATGTGGGTATATTTAAAGCCCTGGTGTCTGAGGCCCGGGTGAACGCGGAAGCTGAAAGCCAGCTGTTTGAAGCGGTGCAGCGCAAAGCCTATGACGAGATTGATCTGCTGCTGGACAACAAAGTTCAGGACTCTGCGCTGAAACAGCAGTTTAAAGAACTCATTCGCCTGAGTGGTGATGAGTCGGTTTTAGCGCGTGCTCAAGACGCTTTCGCTGCTGCTTCTGCAGCCGTCACAGCGGAGCTGAATGAGCTTAATGACATCGTGCACGGCGTCAAGCGGCGGCTGGGAGAGCTTGATTTGCATTTTGACCTTTGCGAGCTCCGTGGCTATGAGTACCACACGGGAATTGTGTTTGCTGCATATACTAACGAATACGGGCGAGCAGTGGCCAAGGGCGGACGGTATGATCAGCTTGGCAAAGCGTTTGGGCGTGCCAGGCCAGCTTCAGGGTTTGATACAGATCTCAAAGTCCTTGCTCAGCTAAGCGAGAGAGCGTTTGCCCGACCCAGAGGTATTCTTGCTCCAGACTCTGATGAGCCCTCGCTGACACTGAAGGTTTCTGATTTGCGCAGCCAGGGTGAGAAAGTTGTGACTCTGCTCGGAACAGAAGACGTAGCGAACGTTGACGTCAGTACCATGTGCTGTGATCGCAGATTGATTAAGCGCGGCGCAGCGTGGATGGTTGAATAAAAACCGGTCGGGCGGGAAAACTCAGCGGTAGTTTAAAACGACCCTAAGTGCTCGGAAAAGCAAGTCGGACATCTCATGGCAAAATCAATCGTAGTGCTCGGTACCCAATGGGGCGATGAAGGCAAAGGCAAGATAGTTGATCTGCTTACCGACCAGGTGCAGGCAGTTGCTCGTTTTCAAGGTGGTCACAATGCGGGCCATACGCTGGTCATTGAGGGGGAAAAGACCGTTCTTCACCTCTTACCTTCAGGCGTTTTGCGTAAAGGGGTCGAATGCCTGATCTGCAATGGTGTCGTCCTGAGCCTTGAGGCCCTGCTCAAAGAGATAGCTGAGCTTGAATCCCGTGCGGTTCCGGTTCGTTCCCGCCTGCGGATTTCCGGAGCTTGCCCACTGATCTTGCCATTTCATATCAAGCTTGATCAGGCGCGTGAAGCCCAACGCGGCAAAAAAAAAATTGGCACAACCGGGCGTGGTATCGGTCCGGCCTATGAAGATAAAGTGGCGAGAAGGGGCATCAGACTGGCTGAGGCGCTTGACCCGGAGCGTTTCCGAGAGAAGCTGTCGAGCTTGGTTGAATACCATAATTTCTGGTTCGAAAATTATTTCGAAATAGAGGGAGTTGATCTCGAGGAAACCTACGAGTCGACCCTGGCCGCGGTTGACAGTATCCGTCCGATGATTGGCGACACTATTGAGATACTTCATGCTCATCGAAAAGCCGGCAACAATATACTGTTTGAAGGGGCACAGGGGTCATTACTCGATATTGATCATGGCACTTATCCATTTGTCACCTCGTCTAATACCACAGCCGGTGGGACGGCAACCGGAAGTGGCTATGGCCCTCTCTATTTGGATTACATTCTTGGGATTACCAAGGCCTACACCACCCGCGTCGGATCCGGACCGTTTCCCACTGAACTGTTCGATGAAATCGGGCAACACCTGGCCACTGTAGGCCATGAGAAGGGCGCCACGACTGGCCGGGACCGACGTTGCGGCTGGTTTGATGCCGCAGCTGTAAAGCTGGCGATGCGTATTAACAGCGTGTCTGGCATCTGCCTGACCAAGCTGGACGTGCTGGATGGTCTGGAAACAGTTCGGGTTTGTGTCGGGTATGAAGGGGTGGACGCGATGTCGTGCAGCCTGATGGACTGCGCTAGCTTTGAAAATCTGAAGCCCATTTATGTTGATTTGCCGGGATGGTCTGAGACGACAGTCGGTGCGAAGCAATTGGAGGACTTGCCTGCCGCCGCCCGTGCTTATATTCGATTTATCGAGGAAACCATCGAGGTCCCGGTTGATATCATTTCGACAGGTCCGGACCGGGAAGAAACCATCACCTTAAGACATCCTTTCGAGGTCTGAGCCCTCCCCGACCGGCCACAGACAGGCCGCGCCCCGCGCTCCGCTGGCGTCGCCGAAACTCGGAGGCGATAAGCGCGTAGTCATAGCGTCACTAAACACATAATCTGACATCTGCGCAGGGACTGTCTCATACAGCAGTGGGATATTGGACAGGCCACCACCAAGCACAATCACGTCGGGATCCAACAGATTGACCACCGTCGACAGACACTGCGCCAAGTGAGCGCAATAAATCTCCAGTGTTTCTCTTGCCGAAGCGTCCGACGCGGCTGCTTTTGCGATTTCCATGGCGCTTAAAGATTGCTTGGACCTTTCCTTGTGTGTCTGACTCATGCCGCTGCCTGACAGAACAGTTTCGATGCAGTTGAACCGCCCGCAGTAACACTTGCGTTGGTCCCCTATCAGCTGCAGAACTGAGCCGGGGACGGGATTATGCCCCCACTCACCGGCGATACTGTTTGGTCCGGTCAAAAGCTGCTGATTGATGACGATACCGCCGCCGGTACCGGTGCCGAGTATCGCGCCAAAGACAGAGTGTGCGCCGGATCCTGCACCATGGTGGGCTTCCGACAGTGCGAAACAATTCGCGTCATTTTCGAGACGGATTTCGTAGCCGAGTTGGGTTTCTATATCTGCTTTTAATGGCTGGCCATTCAGGCTGATGGAGTTGCAATTCTTCATGGTGTTTGAAACCAGGCTGAGACTTCCCGGCGTCCCGATGCCGACCGGCAGTCTGGATGCTGCCCTGCTTTGCAGCTCAGTCACCACCGATGTGATGGCGTTCAAAATCTGCTGGTATTCCTGCCCTGGTGTCGGGATGCGGAGTTTTTCAAGGACGACGCCGGACTGATCAAGAATGATCCCTTCAATTTTGGTTCCACCGAGATCAATTCCGATTCTCATCAGTCTTTCCTTTGGCTGTTTGTTCTTGAACGCTCCTTGCAGGGTCGTGTCGCTGTGTCACACAAGCCTCGAGCCTTGCATAGTAGTCGAAAGTCTCTACAATCAGTCGTCCCCCAGAAATGATGCGTCATTGCTGAGCGCATGAAAAGATTCAATCGGAACATTCGGTGTAGTAGGCAAACGTGACCCTCGCTCGTTCACAGCAAATTTCCCTGTCTGAAACCCCGTACTATCATTGCATTTCGCGATGCGTGAGGCGCGCCTATCTGTGCGGAGATGATCCGGTGAGTGGCAGGAATTTTGACCATCGCAAGCAGTGGCTGGTGGTTCGCATCAAGGAGTTGGCAGCAAATTTCGCGATTGACGTCTGTGCGTATGCTGTCATGAGCAATCATTACCATCTGGTGCTGCATGTTAACCAGGATCAGCTGGGGCAATGGTCAGACGAAGAAGTGATCAAACGCTGGACTGCTATTTTTCCCAATAACGCCAAACTGGTTGAAACACTCCATCTGAATCGAAAATCAAAAGCAGCTCAGAGACAACTTCGGGCCAGACTTGATGAGTGGCGGTCACGATTGGGCGATATCAGCTGGTTCATGAGATGCCTGAATGAATCACTTGCCCGACGCGCGAACCGAGAGGATGACTGTACCGGCAGATTCTGGGAGGGTCGTTTCAAGAGTCAAGCTCTACTCGACGAAAAGGCGCTGGTGACGTGTATGGCCTATGTGGATTTGAATCCCATCAGAGCTGGTATTTCGGATTCCTTGGAAAATAGTGACTTCACTTCCATCCAGGAGCGCCTGATCGTGCAGGCCAAGAAAGTGAAAAATCGCAGCAATCGACAACACAGATTGCTTACGCGTCGAGCAGCGAAGCATTTGTTGGGAAGACAGGCCGCGAGCCGGCAATCGGACTTGTTCTCTATGAATGAAATGCCGGGTTGCTCCGGTGATAGGCTTCCCATCTCCCAGCGGAGCTACGTGGAAGTGCTGACGAGTACTGCTAAGGCGTTATCAATGCCGCCGTCTGACAAGGAAAAAGCACTGTTGTGTCTGCGGGACAGACCGGGTGTACTGGCGGAAATTGGAATCGTTCCAGATTCATGGCTGGATGCGGTTCGGCACTTCAATCGCTATTATGCGCAGGCAGCGGGCAGTGAGGCTTCACTGATCAATTTCCATGAGCATCGCATGAATTCCGGTGAGAAGTTCAAGCACCCGGATAAGTGGATCCGCGGTCGAATACCTGCTCGACACCTGTTCGGCAGCGTAGGTTGATTTCAATCGCGAAACCCGCAACGCAGTCGCTGACTTAATCCCAACCCGCGTCTTTTCTAATTATTCGTCCGAGATTGATCGCGTATCACCAGCGTTTTGTAATGGTGTTTGGCGAGCCAGCCAGAAAAACTCGTACTTTTTAGTGTGTCGAAAAAGACCAAGTCGAGTCCCTGGACCACGATTCCGTGAAAACCGCAGTTGAATTATATAAAGGACACCCATCTAATTTATAAATGGCTGTCCTTTATATTTGATCGCGCCTGATGACCTCAATGCTTGTAAGTATCCGAATTGATTGGGTTATTTTTTAACTCGTCATTGTGTCGCTGCGCACGATGCCGATATCTACTACATATTGTTTGACTTGTTTTGTCATACGCTATATGTTGCGCTAGACGCTGGCCCGAGTTCGACCTTGCCGACATGCTCTGCCGGGTTTGAATAGACAGCACGAACCCATTGGAAAAACAGCGCTTTCATTGCCCACCTGACCGGGTGCGCTCAAAGAGACTGGGAAAAAAAGGCATGTCAAAACCTGCAGAAATCATCAATAGCGAGTCGCACGATTTATTGCCGGACGAAGGCGTCGACGGCGACAAGCTTTTTCTGCGTCAGCTAAAGGAAGAAGAAATTCGCGCTAAGCTGGAAGAGTTCGCACGCGAATTGGCTCAAGTGCAGGCGGAGCGCGATCGACACTGATCTGTCGTGCTCTGGCACTGTTTCTGGTCAACAGGCCGGATATATTCCTGATAGCTCGGTCTCCTGGGTGCTGACATGGTCAACCCTTCTGAAAACCCCATGACAAAGCTCATCTCACTCTTCACTCTCCTGGTAACCACTGCAATGCTTGCGGCCTGTGGCTCGGCCATACCTCACTCACCTATGCTCGACTCTGAACCCGAGGCAGGCGCTGTACTCACTCGAGCACCGCGTACTTTGCGACTCTATTTTGAGGATCTTCCGGACGTTGATCGGAGCGCTCTGCGATTAGTGGGCCCGAACGGTGAGCATCAATTAAGGGGAATGCATACCATGGCCGCTGATGATCTCATGATCGAGATACTCGACCCGCTAACGCCAGGCGATTACACCGTCGAATGGACAACGGTAATTGCGGACGATCCGACCGTCTATTCAGGCAAGTTCGACTTTACAGTGCAAGAGCGACCCTAACTCGTATTTAAGGTTATCCCCAGATGTTCCGCCAGCGCGCGACCGCTGACAAACGCATCTTCTGCCCTGTTACCTAGACACCAATCACCAACTGCAGCCAGCCGGTTTTTCTCGTCGACCAGGAACGCTTTGCCGATGGCCTTCTCCACTTTGGCGTAACGCCATCGCTGCAGGTGAATTTCCTGTATCGACAGTGAATCAGGGTCGATAAGTTGATGAAGCGCATCCAGAAGCTGGCTTTCAATAACAGTGGGCTCTTCATCAATGTGAGCAGTAGCCCACGCATTACTGCTGTGCACCACCAGACCCAAGGGTTCGCTGCGGGATGGCTTGCTGTTGTTGATCGCCAACCAGGAGATCGGTGATTGTCTGACCACTGCCGCTTCGAAGTTCAATCGGGGACGATCTCTGAGTGCAACCATCAAGGCGAAGCAAGGTGACAGCTGCGCCTCGGTTACTGAGCGGTGTTCACTAAACTTTGTGCCAAACAGCATGCCAACTTGCGGCGCTGGCATGGCAGACACTACCCAATCAAACATTCCCAGCTCAGCACCACTCTTGTCTTTGAGCTGCCAGTCCTGTCCACACCGGCTAATTTCCTGAACCTGAGTGGAGTAAGAAATAGCCAAATCGCCTGCAAGCCGTTTCGGAAACGCTGTCATACTTGGCACGCCCACATAATGCGGCTCGAACCACGTGCGTTTAAAAGTCTCAGAGTCTGGCGCGAGTGTCACAAGTTTGGGCTGCCATTCAGAGACTGCTGACTGAAAGTCGTCGTCTTTCAACAAAGACTCAAGTGACTTGGCACGACAGGTGAAAAATTGCGCGCCATGGTCAAACTCGTGATCCGCCGCACGCCGCGTGGCGAGACGTCCGCCTACGCCACGGGATTTCTCAAACAGTTGAATATCAGCGAAGGGTCGCGAGGCATGAGCAAAGCTCAAGCCCGACAGACCTGCTCCGATTACTGCGATGCGCATAGCCAAGGCCCTTAAGTTGCCTATCGGTTACGCTTGGATTAACGATGGATGGGTCATGTTAGATTGACCGGCCTGAGAGGAGACAAATCCTCAGGTGTCTACAACGTGAAATTGACCTCGATCAACCTGAACAATCCGGCAGGCAGCACCACTGGCGGAATCTGGAAGGTTCTTATTTCTCTGGAAGAACGGCTAATGCCTATCAGTCCACGCTCGCCACTGTCATCCCAGGTAATAGCCTGCTCCTCGATGTCCACCGAAATGGTAGTCACATGAATCAGCTTGGGTCCCATGCGGGGAGCTGCCAGGACATAAACCTCTGGCTTATCGTGGCCGCTGAGATAGAGCAACCCGTCAGCACCCAGGGCGCCGCCCGATGCCGCATAGGGTTGCATCTGGCGGGTGACCGAATCCGGTATCATCCATCCGCCGAGTCGGCGCCACCTTTGATCATAGCGATAAATCGTGGCGAAACGGTGGTCTTTGAACTCGGTGCCGCCCTGTCCATCGTATTTGGCAAAGCTCGCTAACCAGCCTTCGCCCAGGCGGTCGAACCAGGTCAAAGAGCCCTCGTCCATTATGCCAAGACTCAGCGAGTGGATGTGCTGAAGAGAATCGGTAGCAAAGACTTCCACAGAGCTGGCCATGGGCAGCTCCGGGAAGTTGGAGTTCGCACAAAAGAGTTGGGTCTTTTCAGCGAAGCAGCTGTTGAGATGGCTGATAGCGCCCCCCCGGATTCCTTCCCATCTGGCTACTAAAGAGCCTCCGGCTTTCTCATATTTGGCAAGGGTAAAATTATCGATCGCGTACAGATGTTGCCTGTCAGCAGCAGCCCCCTGTCTGGCTTCTCCCGTCTGATAAACAGTCAAGTCGACAGCCTGAAGCTGCTGTACCGCCGGGAGCTCCGCTTCAGATTCTGTTTGTGCCTGAGGGGCCACAAGGTTAAAGCTGAGTAGTGCGGGTAAAGTAACCAGTACCTTGATTAATTTCATGTCTGTCTCCAGATTGCCGGCAGACGAGCCGATAACTGTGTCATTCTGAATAGATTCCCCGGAAGTTGACAGAGATGGCTCTGGTGGTTAGAGTTGCGCCCCTTGTTTGCATGGCCCATCGGCCCGGCAGTCCGCACTTACAGTGTGCCTTACACTGAGCCTTGCCCAGGTGGCGGAATTGGTAGACGCGCTAGCTTCAGGTGCTAGTGTCCTTTGGGACGTGGGAGTTCAAGTCTCCCCCTGGGCACCACTCTCTCTGATCTATTTACCAGACCATTTTACTGAATTTCCACCGTCGCAGGATAAACACCAAGGGCAGGCCGCCCGCCCGTTGTTTCAAGACTATATCCTGCCTCATCCCTGTGAGACTGAGTTCTGCTGATTCGTCGCAGACTGCGGTCCGAGAATAAAAACCTATGTCAAAACCTGTCAAAAAAAGCGCCCGCAAACGTGTTGGTGCCAAGTCCGATCGTGACCCTTTCTCCGAGCGAGAGGCGGTAAAGTACGACAACCCCATAGCCAGCAGAGAATTCATACTCGACAAACTCGAGGAAGCGGGCACACCCGTGCAGCTCGATGAGTTGTTTATGCTGCTTAAGTTGCGTGATGCAGAACAGCATGAAGCCTTAAGGCGACGACTAATCGCGATGTCTCGGGATGGTCAGCTCATAAGCAATCGAAAAGGCGCGTTTGGCTTGCCGTCTCATATGGATCTGAAACCCGGTAAAGTCATCGGCAAGAAGGATGGCTATGGCTTTTTTGAACCCGAAGATGGGTCTGAGGATGTTTATTTAAGCGCGAAGGAAATGGCCAGGCTCTTTGACGGAGATCGGGTCATGGTCAGGGTGACGGGCATTGATAGCCGCGGGCGTAAGGAAGGCTCCGTGGTTGACATTCTTGAACGCAGCCATGAGGAGATTGTGGGACGCTATTACGAGGAGTCGGGTTTCGGCCTGGTCGTACCTGACAGTAAACGAATCCCCCATGAACTCATCATTCCTGATAAACACCGACACGGCGCTACTGACGGACAGTTCGTGGTCGCGCGGATCACCGACTATCCCTCCAAGCGTCGCAAGGCACTGGCCGAGGTCACCGAAATACTCGGTGATGTCGCGACACCGGGGGTCGAGATCGACATTGCTTTGCGAAGTTTTGAAATCCCTCATCTTTGGACAACAGCAGCAAAAAAGGAAACCAGAGCACTCGGCCAGGAGGTGTCTGCTGAAGACACCATCGGGCGGTTTGATCTGCGTAATTGTCAGTTCGTTACCATTGATGGCGAGGATGCGAAGGACTTTGATGATGCCGTGTATGCAGAGAGGACCCGCCACGGAGGCTGGACACTCTATGTCGCGATTGCCGATGTGTCCCACTATGTAAAGCCCGGGTCCGCGCTGGATGCTGAAGCCAGTAATCGCGGCACGTCCGTGTATTTTCCAGGCCATGTGGTTCCGATGCTGCCCGAAAAGCTGTCGAATGGGCTGTGTTCCCTGAAGCCGCAAACAGACCGACTGGCTATGGTCAGCGAAATGCGTATCTCTGCAGACGGGGAATTGGAGGCTTATCGGTTCTATGAGGCGATCATCTATTCACATGCCAGACTGACGTATACGGATGTGGCGGCGATGCTTCAGCCCGCGGATACCGAATCCGAATTAAGGATCCAGGAAAAACTTCGCCAGCGGCACGGCGGCCTGACTGAACCGCTCGACACGCTCTATGCGCTTTTTCACAGCCTGCGGCGAAGCCGGGATCGCAGTGGTGCGATGGACTTCGATTCGACAGAAACACGGATGGTTTTCGGAAAAGACAGGAAGATCAGAGAGATTGTGCCGGTGGTGAGAAATGATGCGCATCGTCTGATCGAAGAATGCATGCTTTGCGCGAACGTTGCGGCAGCGGACCTTCTTGAAAATGCCAAGCTGCCGGCGCTTTACCGGGTACATGAAGGCCCGAACCAGGACAAACTAGACAGCTTGCGCGATTTTCTGAGTGAAATGGGCCTCTATTTGAGCGGAGGAGACAAGCCGTCCACGGGTGATTATCAAAAAGTGCTCCAGCAAATCGCGGAGCGGCCTGATCGGCATTTACTGCAGACTCAGTTGATCAGATCCATGATGCAGGCGGTCTATAGCCCGGAAAATTGTGGTCACTTCGGTTTGAATTTCGCCAAATACACACACTTTACCTCCCCGATACGTCGTTATCCCGACCTGCTCGTTCATCGCGCTATCCGGTTTCTCTTAACCAACAGGAAATCCGTGTCGCTGGAGGCCCATCCTGAGCAGAAGACCTTATCGAGAGCGGACGTCTATCCCTATGAGTTTGCCGAACTAGACCGGCTGGGAGAGATTTGTTCATCAGCTGAGAGGCGGGCGGATGCTGCCAGTTACAGCGTTGCTGACTGGCTGAAATGCGAGTACATGCAAGAACGTGTCGGTGACGAATTTAACGGCACGATAACTTCGGTGGCCAGTTTTGGCTTGTTTATCGAGCTCAATGATTATTACGTGGAGGGTTTGGTTCACATCACCGAGTTGAGTAACGATTACTATCACTTTGATCCTGCGCGCCGCCTTTTGCAGGGTGAGCGCTCTGGCCTGACCTATCAGCTGGGAGACAGCGTAACGGTTAGCCTTGTCAGAGTAGATTTAGAAGAAAAAAAGATCGACCTGCAGATGGTTGGCAGCAGGAAATCGAGGCCTTCTAAGGGAAGATTGCGTCAGTCGCTAAAGGCTGGCAAAGTCGGGACCAAGCCGAAGACAACAACAAAGACCAAGACCAAGAAAAAGCAGGGTAAACAGCGCACAACGCGCAGCAAGAAGTTAGCTGACAAGCGCAGCGAATCCGGTAATTCAGCACGCACAACATCGGAAAAGCCAGCAAAGACTGCCAAGAAGAGAAGAACGAAAAAACAGATTGCTTCGGCGACTGCGCGCAAGAAAGGAGCCACTCGGGGAGCCGCAAACCGGCAGGCCGGTGACAGCCAGCGTGGCAAAACAGCCGGTAGAAAAGCAGCTAACAAGAAAACCCGCACAAGGAAATCGCGCTGAGGCGCACTTGCATGACCATGTCGGAGAATAATTGGGTTACCGGTATCAATGCAGTTTTGGAATTACTGAAACAAAACCCACAGTCTGCCAGACGCGTTTTGCTTAAGCGTAGTCGCGAAGACAGTCGCCTAAATACAGTGCGCAATCTCGCCAAAGCCAGTGAGATCGAACTTGTCGAGCTGGACGCGGGGAAGCTCCATCGCATGTATTCGCAGGTGCATCAGGGTGTTGCGGTCGAACTGGCTGGAGCGGAGCGAAGCCCCGGCCAGCAGGGGTGGGAAGGTTTCCTGGCGCAGCTTGTGGGCCTTGATGCGCCGCCTTTACTGCTGGTACTGGATGGTATCACTGATCCTCACAATCTGGGTGCCTGCCTGCGGTCGGCGGATGCAGCAGGGGTTAACGCAGTCGTCATTCCTAAAGACAAGGCGGTCGGGCTCAATGCAACTGTTCGCAGAGTGGCCAGCGGCGCAGCCGATACGGTCGAGCTTTTCGTGGTCTCGAATCTCTCGCGAGCGCTGACGCAGTTAAAAGAGCGGGGGGTGTGGCTGGTTGGTACCGACGACAACGCCGGCTCGGGCTTGTACGAACAGGATTTACGTGGTGCTGTTGCCTTGGTTATGGGGTCTGAAGGCCGTGGATTGCGGCGTCTCACCAGGGAAAAGTGCGACTTTCTGATCAGTATTCCGATGGCCGGTGCGATCAGCAGCTTGAATGTTTCAGTGGCAACCGGGGTGGTCTTGTTCGAAGCCGTGCGCCAGCGGCGGAATCAACCGTGACGCGCCAGGCGCATGCGCAGCTGTAGCAGCACATATGCAGTGACACAGCCCGAAACGGCGCTCTGGGGGGCAGCCAGAGAGCTGATACCGACATCTGTGGCTTCAAGCCAGCTCCTGAATTCGTTTTTAGACCGGATTTCTTGCATCCAGAGCCCTGTTTCTGTAGGATGCCGGCTCTTTTTACTGGCTTGAGTGCAAACAAGAGTCGGCTCAGCCCAAACATCACTCCTTGTCTCACCACGCGCGCCGGCGTCAGTTGGGAGACCTGAACCAGAAGGAGTCTCTATGAGACACTATGAAGTGGTATTCCTGGTGCACCCTGATCAGTCAGAGCAGGTGCCCGGGATGATTGAGCGCTACACCCAATTGATGGCAGACAGCGGCGGTAACGTCCATCGCATCGAAGACTGGGGACGCAGACAACTCGCCTATCCGATCAACAAGATTCATAAAGCGCATTATGTGATGATGAACATCGAATGCGGCGGTGAGTCGCTTGAAGAACTGTCGACGCTGTTCCGCTACAACGATGCGGTCCTGCGTAACCTGGTGATCAAGCGCAAGGAAGCCGTGACTGAGGAATCTCTGATTCTTAAGCAGGAGCGCGAGTCCAAAGAGCGCAAGGCGCTAATTGAGCACAAACGCAAAGAAGAGGAAGCGGCTGCTGCTGCGGCGGCTGCAGCTGAAGCGGCTGCCGCTAAAGAGGAGGCTCCGGCTGAAGAAGCAGCCCCTGAGGCCCCCGCTGAGACAGACGGCGCTGCCGAAGAGACGCCGACCGAAGAGTAAGCACTCAAATTTTTTTATAGGAACAAGTTATGGCTCGTTATTTCCGTCGTCGTAAGTTCTGCAAGTTTACAGCAGAAGGCACGAAAGAAATCGATTACAAAGATCTGGAAACGCTCAAAGCCTACGTGTCTGAGACAGGTAAAATCGTTCCCAGCCGTATTACGGGTACTAAAGCGCGCTACCAGCGACAGCTGGCAACAGCAATCAAGAGAGCGAGATACCTGGCGCTGATTCCCTACACGGACAGTCATCAGGTCTGAGTCAGAAACATGATGCGCGGTCTTGCTGAATACGTCATGACCGGTCGCAGACAGGCCATGATAGCGGTGATGCTGTTGGGTCTGATTCCGCTGGTTAATTTGCTCAACCCGGTTGTGGTTGGACTAGTAGCGCTGCGGAAAGGCCTGCAGGAAGCGGGGATAGTTTTTGCCTGGGCCGTTCTGCCCGTTGGAGCATGGGCGGTTGCAGGTGATGTGGTTCCGCTGATCATGCTTATTGGTATCACCGGGCTCGCCCTGTTGCTCAGGGAAACAGAGTCCTGGGAATTCACGCTGTTGGCTGCAATCGCAGTCGGGATCAGCGTCGAGGTGTATTTTCGTGTCCAGCCAGCGGTTATCGATGCGTTGATGGCCCAGCTGGAACAGTACATTCAGGCAGGCAATTCACAGGATCTGCAGCTGGATGATGTTCGCAGTGTGATGCTGAGCGTTATCGGTGCCGTGTATATGTTTCTCGCCGTCTTGCTGCTGATGACGGCGCGATGGATGCAGGCCCTACTCTTCAATCCGGGCGGTTTCCGGTTGGAGTTTCACGGCCTGAGGATCGAGCGACATGTCGCCCTCGGATTGATTGCGGTCGTGCTGCTCGCTGGTTCGGGCGTGATTGTTCCGGAGGCCTGGACGTTATATTTTTTGATGCCACTGGTGTTTGCGGGTATCGCGCTGATTCACACGGTGGTAGCGATACGAAAGTTGCCCGTCATGCTGCTGGCGACGTTCTACATCGTGCTGATGCTGCCGGCCGCCGTTCAGCTCGTTGTGCTTCTGGCGCTGCTCGATAGCTGGTTTGATTTTCGCTCACGGCTGCAAGGCGGCGCGTGAAGCCATTAAGACGATGAGGAAAATGACATGAACGTTATCTTGCTGGAAAAAATCGGCAAACTGGGAGAGATTGGTGATACTGCCAGTGTGAAGGCGGGCTACGCTCGCAACTTCCTCTTTCCGAAGGGCAAGGCAATTCCGGCGACCAAGGCAAACCTGGCGGAATTTGATGAGCGCAAGGCCGATCTGCTGGCGGCGCACAATGAAAAGGTTGCTGCGTCGCAAGCACGCGCCGCGAAGGTTGAAGGGGCAAGCCTGACTATCGAAGTGAATGCCAGTGACGAGGGCAAACTGTTCGGGTCTGTGGGTACGCGCGAGATTGCCGATGCTCTGAATGCTCAGGCCGGCAGTGATGTATCCAAGGCCGAAGTCCTGATGCCACATGGCGTAATCCGGGAGCTTGGTACAACAGAGCTCACGATTGATCTGGGGCACGACGTTGCTGCACAGATCACCGTCAATGTGGTGGGCCTTCAGTCGGCAGCTGACGTGTCCGCCGATGGCAGTATCATCGAAGAGGTGGATGAATCAGAAGCCGAGGTCGCAGATGAGGCCTTTGAGGGCTCAGAGGACGACAGCAGCGAAGAGGCTGACGAAGCGGAATCCTGAAGTTGCAGCAGGCCACCTGAAGTGGTTTGCTTTCGGAAAATAAATAAAGCACCATTCTGACGTAACAGAATGGTGCTTTTTTTTTTTAGCCTAGCCAACGAAGTCCGGGTGACATGTCTGAATCCTTCGAATCCAGCAATTCCATTGCGTCTGCAAGTCAGCAGTCAAATCTGACAACTCTGAAAGTCCCGCC
Source organism: uncultured Pseudohongiella sp. (assembly GCA_902537815.1). GTDB lineage: Bacteria > Pseudomonadota > Gammaproteobacteria > Pseudomonadales > Pseudohongiellaceae > UBA9145. The sequence continues at coordinate 71,092 of CACBCS010000007.1, forward strand.
GCATTCGGTGGAGGCGGAGCAGGCGGTCCTGGGTGGTCTGATGCTGGACCGCGCTGAATGGGACAATGTGGCAGATGTGCTGTTGCCCGCGGATTTCTACCGGACGGAGCATCAACTCATTTATCAGGTAATGGTCAGCCAGGCGGAGGCGAATCGTCCCATTGATGTCGTGACTCTGGTAGACGCGCTCAACAGTCTGGGCGAACTGGAGACTGCCGGAGGCCTCGATTATCTCGGTGAGCTTGCCGGCAACGCGCGGGGCACCGCCAACATTCTGGCTTATGCCGACATTATTCGCGAGCGCGCCATTCTTAGGCGCCTTATCACGGTGGCCAACGGTATCGCTGATTCAGGATACAACACCGGAGGAAGGTCCGCAGGTGAGGTCGTAGATGCTGCGGAGCAGCAAGTATTCAACATCTCCGATGCGCGCCCCAACAATTCTGGCCCCGAATTTGTCAATCCCCTGCTGAACGCTGCTGTTGAGCGTATTGATGAGCTGTCCAGCGCCGAGGGCGAACTGACTGGTCTGCCGAGCGGCTATACAGATCTCGATGCCATGACGTCAGGATGGCAGAAGTCTGATCTGGTCATCGTGGCGGGCCGGCCCTCCATGGGGAAAACTGCCTTCGCCATGAATCTCGTCGAGCACGCCGTGCTGGCGGGTGACAAGCCGGTGTTGGTTTTTAGCCTTGAGATGCCGGCCGAGAGCCTGATCTTCAGAATGCTCTCTTCTATTGGTCGCATTGACCAGGGAAAACTCCGAACCGGTAAGCTGGGCCATGAGGACTGGCCCAAGCTGAATACTGCTATCGCTAAACTGAAGGACCGCCCCCTGTTCATTGATGACAGTGCCGGAGTCAGCCCGATGGAGATGCGCTCCCGAGCGCGTCGTGTAGTACGCGAACACAACTCGCCGCTGGGCATGATTGTCGTAGACTACTTACAGCTCATGCAGATCAAGGGAACCCCGGAAAACCGGGTCAATGAAATCTCCGAAATCTCGCGTTCTCTGAAACTGCTCGCCAGAGAATTTCAGTGCCCGGTGGTTGCGCTGTCGCAGCTCAATCGTGGTCTGGAGCAAAGGCCCAACAAACGCCCGGTCATGTCAGACCTACGTGAATCTGGCGCGATTGAGCAGGACGCTGATGTGATTGCTTTTATCTATCGCGACGAGGTTTATAACGAAGATACTGTAGATAAAGGTATCGCTGAGGTCATTATTGGCAAACAGCGCAACGGTCCGATTGGTATGGTAAGACTGAGTTTTCTCGGACAATACACTCGGTTTGAGAATCATACGCAAGCGCGCTACGACGACAGCTACACCCATGGTTTGTAATGCATCATGGCTGACTGTCGACCCCTGATCCGGAAATTCGCCTCATGACCCTGATTAGCAGGCGCGCCTGGGCTACGATCAATCTTGCCGCGCTGAAAAAAAATCTGGCGCTCGTTCGAACCTACAGCCCCAACTCGGGGATTTATCCTGTCATCAAATCCAACGCTTACGGTCACGGCATGGCGGAAGCGGCTGCTGCCCTGAGCAGTGCGCATATCAAGCTAAGCGGGCTTGCTGTCGCGACCATGTCCGAAGCGGTATGCCTGCGCGAGCTGGAGCCAGATTTACCGATTCTGCTGCTGAACGGCTTTATGGCCCGAGAAGAACTGCGTGAGTGTCTGGCCAGGCGCATTGAAACGGTTGTTCATGCCGACTACCAGCTTCCAATTCTTGATCAGGTACTGGCAGAAGAGGCGCTTTCAGGCAGTCGCAAACTGTGGGTTAAGTACAACACCGGCATGAACCGACTGGGCCTGGGCCAAGAACAGGCGATTGAAGCCTATCTGAAATTAAGGGCCTACCCGGGCACGCAGCTGGTGTTGATGTCTCATCTCGCCTGCGCTGATGCCCCGAATACGCCAGAATTCGCACAGTTTACCGAAGACCAGCGAACACGGTTGGCTCAGGCGAAAGGCGAGTTGCTCAGTAAAGGTCAGCAGACTGTCGAAACCAGTATGGCGGCTTCAGCGGGCATCTTGCAGTGGCCCGAGACCCATCTCGATTACGTGCGTCCCGGTGTGATGCTTTATGGAAGCTCGCCAATGGCTGATCAGACGGGGGAGGAACTCGGTCTGCAGCCAGTGATGACACTACGGTCAAGAATTATTGCCATTCGTGATTTGAAAGCGGGCGATGCGATTGGTTATGGGGCAACCTACGTGTGCGAGCGGGATACCCGCATGGCAACGGTATCAATTGGTTACGGAGACGGCTATCCGCGCAGCGCCGGTAACGGCACTCCGGTTCTTGTGCACACTTCCAGTGGCAAGGTCAGAACCCGCCTCATCGGTCGCGTTTCCATGGATATGATCACGCTGGATCTGACCGGAATTGATGATGCACAGATCGACGACGAAGTGACTTTATGGGGAGAGGATTTGTGTGCCGATGAGGTTGCCAGCGCAGCCGGCACGATTTCTTACGAGCTGTTCTGCAAAGTGACCTCCCGGGTGAGTCTGTCGTATACAGATTGAGACTCAGGCTCTTGCATGTGTTGTTAGCGGACTGAAAGCAGAAATGGCTAAAACCAAAATCGCGTTTGTTTGCACTGATTGCGGCGCAGAACATGGTCAATGGCAGGGACAATGCTCTGCCTGTAAAGCCTGGAACACACTCTCTCAGATTAACCTGGGCGGCTCCGGCTCACCCGCCGCGAAGGCTGATTTTCGGCAGCGGGGTTATGCGGGGGAGAAGACTGACGTCCAGACCCTCGCGGATATCGATCTGGAAGCCCTGCCCAGATTCAGCTCAAGCATAGGGGAGCTTGATCGGGTGCTCGGCGGGGGGCTTGTCCCGGGATCAGTCATTCTGGTGGGAGGTAATCCCGGGGCGGGTAAGAGCACCCTGTTGCTGCAAATCATGTGTACTCTGGCCGATCAGGATAAGGTCGCGCTTTATGTCACCGGCGAAGAATCCCTGCAGCAGGTGGGGATGCGGGCGCAGCGCCTGAACCTGCCACAGCAAGCGCTGAAGATGCTGGCTGAAACCAATGTCGAGCAAATCTGTCATGCCGCTCAGGAACACAAGCCTTCGCTGCTGGTCGTGGATTCGATTCAGGTCATGCACAGCAGCGAAGTACCCTCCGCGCCCGGCAGTGTCAGCCAGGTTCGTGAATGCGCCGCTTACCTCATTCAATACGCCAAACAAACCAACACGGTATTGTTTCTGGTCGGACACGTCACTAAGGAAGGAAATCTCGCCGGTCCGAAAGTCTTGGAACACATGATCGACTGTTTCGTGATGCTGGAAGGCGGCACCGACAGCAAATATCGCATCTTGCGCAGTCAGAAAAATCGGTTTGGTGCAGTTAATGAACTGGGAGTTTTCGCCATGACCGAGCAGGGCATGAAAGAGGTGAAGAATCCGTCTGCTATTTTTCTGGCTCGAACAGAGGAAGACAGTGCCGGCTCTCTGGTGATGGTGCTCTGGGAAGGCACCCGTCCGCTGCTGGTTGAGATTCAGGCACTGGTGGATGCCAGCCCGCTGGGTAATCCCCGTCGGGTTGCGGTGGGCCTGGAGCAGAATCGCATGGCCATGCTGCTGGCCGTGCTGCATCGGCACGGTGGGCTGTACATGGCGGATCAGGATGTCTTCGTAAACGTGGTGGGTGGTGTCAAAGTGAGCGAAACCAGTGCGGATCTGGCGCTTCTGCTGGCAATCGTCTCCAGCTTCAAAGACCGGCCTGTTGATCGCCAAACGGTTGCTTTCGGTGAAGTGGGCCTGGCTGGTGAAATCAGACCCGTGCAAGGCGGGCAGGAGCGTCTGCAAGAGGCTGCCAAGCACGGCTTCAGGCGCGCTATTGTCCCGAAGGCCAATGTGCCCAAGTCCCCGATCGAAGGTCTTGAGGTGATCGGAGTCAGCAAGATCGAACAGGCGCTGGCTGCTCTGTGACAGTGAGTGACCTCAGTCCGGGGCTCTCGCGATATCCTCTCTGATAGTCTTCGTCGCCATAAAGTAATGCAATGCGCACCAGCAGTTCACCATGACTGTGATGGACATGGCATAGCGCAGCGCATCATCACCAAACTGGGGCGTTAGCCAGTCGCTCATGAATCCCGTCATCATCGGGCCCAGCCCGAGCCCAATCAGATTCAGCATAAACAGTAGTATGGCTGATGCCATCGCGCGCATGCGAATACCTACCAGGAAATGTGTGGCAGCAATGCAGGGCGCAAGATACCAGCCTCCGGCAAAGACCGGCAGAAGATAGGAATAAACTGCAATATAGCCATCCGACATGAGGAGGAAGGTATTCAGAGCAAGTGGAACGGCGACGACTGTAGAGATGAAGGGCACCCAGATGTACCAAGTGCTGTCGCCGGTCCGCTTTTTCATCCGGTCGGTAACCCACCCACCGAAGAAGGTGCCGGCCAGGCCACCCACGCCTGCGATCATGCCGTAATACCAGCCTACATCCAGAATCGGCATGCCGTGTACCCTGCCGAGGAAGAGTGGCATAAAGTTCCCCATGCCATAGGTGACAAAGGCATGCAGGGCGCAGGCGAATGACAGATGGCGAAACGATCTTCGTTCCCACAAAAAACCCATCACACTGAAGAAACCCGGCGGCGCGACGTCTTTTCGCGCTTCCGCCATGCCGCGAGGCGGCTCTTTAACGACGAAGCGCACCACCAGCGCCAGCAGGATGCCGGGCATACCCACCACTACGAATGCCGTACGCCAGTCAAAGTACTGAACTAAATAGGCGCCGCCCACCGTGCCAACCAGAATGCCGCCGTAGACGCCAAGCGAATAAATAGAAAGGGCAGTGGCTCGTTGCTCTGCAGGGAAAATATCGGACACGATGGAGTGGGAGGGTGGAGAGCCGCCGGCTTCCCCGACCCCGACCCCGAAGCGTGCCAGAAACAATTGGGCAAAACTTTGCGCGGCGCCACACAGGGCCGTCATCACGCTCCAGATCGCGACCGAAGCAGCAACAATATTGCGCCGGTTGCTGATGTCCGCCCAACGAGCAATGGGCACTCCCAGCGTCGTGTAGATGAAGGCGAATGCCAGACCCGAGAGCATTCCGAATTGGCCGTCTGAAATGTTCAGATCGTCTATGATCGGCTGGGCAAGCACATTGATCACCTGCCGGTCGACAAAATTCGAGACGTAAACTGTGGTCAGGATGCCCAGAACCAGATAGCGGTAAGAAGGTTTCTGGTAGGCCTTCAGGATGGCTGCATGTTCATCTGACACTGGGTCTGAATGCGGGTCTTCTTTAACAGTCGTCGTTGACAATCTGCGTCCCTCCCCGATTGTTATTATTGTGGCGGAGTCCCTCGGCGTAGGGCCATTGTCCCTAAGTCACCTTTGGAATGAAAGAGGTCAATCAGTCACGGGCAAGTCTGCTGATCAGCACGGCGCTAAGCTGGGCCCGCTCCAGCAGAGAGCTCAGCCGGGCCTGTTCCCGATTGGAGTGCGCTCCGGTGCCGGCGATGCCCAGCGAGTCCAGCGTAGGCAGGCCGGCTGCCTGAGTAAGCGAACCGTCGGTCCCTCCACCCGAGTTCGTGACTCCAAGCTCCTGTCCCAGCAGCCTGCCGAGCGCTCTGGTTTTTTCCAGCAAATAGTCAGATTCCTCGGTCGGGATCTTCGGTGGGCGGTGCAGGTTGACCCAGCTGTCGGTCGTAATGTCGTCGGTATTCCCTGAGTAGCTGTATACCTCCGAGAAAATGGCTTTGAACTCAGCAACTGCCTCCAGCCCCTGTTCGGGTGTGGGGTAGCGTAAATCAATAAGACCCTCAGCACAGGGAGCAACGGTATTGCGTGCTTCGCCGCCGGAGACGATGCCAACGTTCACGGTAACGCCAGTTTCATAATCGGTGAGGTTTTCAATTGCAACGATTTTGTAGGCCAGCTCCTTGATGGCAGAGCGACCCTGCTCATGGGCACCGCCGGCGTGTGAAGCTTTGCCGTTTACGACAAATCTCGCCTGGCCGAGGCCCTTACGAGCCCTTACCAGATTGTTGGTTCCGGTGGATTCATAGACCAATCCATAGTCATGCAGGGCTGCTTGCGCTTCAAGATATTTGCGGGACGACAGCGACCCTATTTCCTCATCACTATTGAGCAGGACGGTGACGGCCATGTCCTCCAGCAGCCCCTTGGCGTCCAGCGCCTTGAGTGCGTACAGCATCACCACCAGGCCACCCTTCATGTCCGCCACACCGGGGCCGAACACTCGGTCACCTTCGCTGCGATAGTTCTGGAACGGACTGTCGAGAGGGAAAACGGTGTCCAGATGTCCCATAAGTAGCAGTCGCTTGCCACTGCCTGATTTGGAGGCGAGAACATGGTCAGCCAGATCAATGCTGTAATCGCTTCCGGGGCAACTGGGCATGTCGATTCGCCCGCCAGGCAGCGTATCAATATTAAAACCCATCGCGCTCAGTTCCTGGCTGAAGAGTTCAGCAAGAACTGCCATGCCGGCTTTATTCAGGCTGCCGCTGTTGATATTGGTTAGCCGTTCGAGCAAATTGATCATTTCGGTTTCCTGGTCGGACAGCCAGGATAGAAGTTCCTGCTCAGGTGGTGCAATGTTTGGTTCCAGGCTTTCCACAGCAGAAAGTGGCAGAGAAATCAGAAGGCTGATAATGAAAAGCTTTCTGCTGGCCGATATAACAGGTGCTGAATTAACGAACGACTTGAACAAAGCAGGCACTCCCTTTTTAGCATGTCGTTATGGCTATTTACGCAGAGTGTACGGCATTCATCGCTAAAAACCATGGCCTGCGGACCGCTTATTTGCGGGTCGGCGAAGTCGTTGATAAACCGATAGGTGCCTTTTGTGATTGGTGTTCAGCCGCAGTAAGCTATTAGTGTCCTTGTCGGTTTCGCTTATCGTGTCCCCTAGGTGTCTACCATGAAAAGATTTGTAACTGTTGCTTTACTTTGCGTTGTTAGTTTTCTGCCTCGGGTGACACTGGGCGCCGAGGCGCGTGAGGTGGAAGCGGCAATTGCAGCAGCGATGCAGGCCTTGGATCAGTTCATGGCGACCTTCAATCGACGGGATCCGGTTGCCTGGGCGGCAACACTGAATTACCCCCACGTTCGCTTTGCCAGCGGCAACGTGACGGTTTGGGAAAATGTCGAAGAATTTGCAGCTGGCGGGACCTTCGACAGACTGCCTGCTACAGGCTGGGATCATTCCCACTGGCTCAGCCGTGAAGTGACCCTAGCGGCCCCGGGGAAGGTTCACATTGCCACGGTTTTCCAGCGTTTTGATGCGGATAACGAGGTCATCGGCACCTATCAGTCACTCTATATCGTGACTAATGTCGACGGTCACTGGGGTACTCAGGCCAGGTCCAGCCTAGCGCCGTAGTCCGTTACCGACGAATCCACAACTCGATATCGGCAGTATCTTCCGGGAATTCTGCTGCGTGCCGTTTGCCAGCGGGCACAAAATACCACTCTCCCGCTTCGATGCGCTGTGTTTCATCGTCCATTGTCAATAACAGCACGCCCTTGGTGATCACGCCAACGTTGTCAGTGTCATGACTGTGGGGCTCAATGACCGTGCCGCCCGGATAAATGCCAAATAGCACGTCACAGGAACCTGCGTTCAGTTTAAAGGCATCAAATTTGCCCTCGTACGCGGGCAATTCACGAATCTGCTCGGGAAAGTATTCGGCTAGGCTCATGGCAGAGCTCCTTACTGGTGGCCAACTTGGCTGTGACTTTTTGGCATTATGGCTTCGATTGTCTATCAAGGACAGATTGAGATAGCCGGTGCAGCTACGCGACAAATTGTCACGACTGCCAGCGGGACAAACTACTATGTTTCAGACTCCTCAAAAGGGCGCAAATCCAAGTATACTGAGGCCTACGTAGACTCCGTATGGGAGTATTTTCGATGGTCAATCCAGTTAGCAGGCGGGAATTTCTCAACTTGCTTGCCGCAACCGGCGGCATCGCGGCCGCGCTGCGTGCGGGCACCGCACTGAATCTGTTGCCGGGTTCGGCGTCTGCAGCTTCTCTGGATCTGCTGAATCTCGGCAGTAACCAGCGCAAAATTGCCATACTGGGTGGCGGTATTTCAGGGCTGACTGCGGCCTATGAACTGAGCAAGCAGGGCTATGACTGCACGGTGCTGGAAGCCTCTCACCGCTGTGGCGGCCGCGTTCTGACCCTCCGTCACGGGGATCTGATCGATGAAATCGGCAATCGTCAATATTGCGAGTTCGATGATGAGCCGCACATGTATTTCAATGCCGGCGCCGCCCGGATTCCCAGCACTCATCGCAATCTATTAGCCTATTGCAAAGAGCTGAATGTTGAACTTGAGGTGTTCATCAATGAGAACAAAACCTCATTTGTTCAGGACGACAACATGTTGGGTGGCAGGCCAATCCGCAACATTGATTACACCACCAACATGCGCGGGTTCATGGCAGAGTTGATGGCGAAAGCCATGAACTGCGATGAACTGGATGCGCCGTTTACCGAGCCTGAGGCGGAAACACTGCTCAGTATGATTCGCTCTTTCGGTGACCTGAATGAGAATGACCTGTATTCCGGCAGCTTTCGGGCCGGTTACGCCGAAGGAGGGTTTCTAAAACACGGCGTACAGAAAGACATGATTGCCTTTCGGGATTTACTTAAATCCCGTTTGGGCCGACAGATGATGGGGGCAAATGAGGGCGACACCGGACCTATCCTCATGCAGCCTGCGGGAGGGATGGACCAGATTATCCGAGGATTTCTTAAACATGTTGGTGAACAGGTGAAGTATCGGGCGATGGTGACCTCAGTCAAGGTCACAGACAAGGGTGTCAATGTGGCCTATGATCAGGATGGTGTCCGACACAGCCTTGAAGTGGATTATTGCTTCAACTGCATTCCGACTCATCTGATGGTCGGCATAGATCACAATTTTCCCTCGGATTATGTCACTGCAATGAAGTACGTCCGTCGCGGCGAGGCCTACAAAGCCGCTTTTCAGGCCAAGCACCGTTTCTGGGAGGATCTGGACATCTATGGTGGTATTTCCTGGTCGAACACCAAGAGCCGCCAGTTGTGGTATCCCTCCCACGGCATTCACAAAGCCAAAGGCGTCGTGCTCGGCGCCTATGACTACGGCGGCGGGATGTATCACACCATGATGAATCAGGAAGAGCGGATCGAAGCCCACCTTGCAGACCATGAAAAAATTCATCCGAATTTCCGCGAGCTGGTGGAGAAGCCGGTCACGATTGGCTGGCATCGCATGAATCACATGCTGGGATGCTCAGCCAGATGGTCACGCAACTTCGGTCGGGGTTGGACCCATGAAGAAGAAACGCTCTATCACAAGCTGCAGGCGCCGGTTAACGGTCGACACTACTTCATCGGTGATCAGATCAGTATGCATTCAGCCTGGCAGGAAAGCGCGGTGATGTCTGCCCAGTGGGCACTTAGCCACATGGATGCACAGGTGCGTGCCGAGCTGGTCTGAAGACTGTTGTTCCAAGGAGTTTGTAATGCTGAGTTTCGTTCCTCCCGACGCGCGATATAAAATCTGGGGTCTGGCCAACAGAATCTTGCTCGCCTTGGCTATCTGCCAGCTGATCCCCTTTACCTCAGCTGCGGCGGAACGGGAGCCCTATGACGACCGCTACTGTACGACCTGTCACGGCACTGACGGTAGAGGCAATGAAGGTATCGAAGCGCCGAGACTGGCGGGCATGGAGGACTGGTATCTGCGCCGGCAGTTGGAGAATTTCCGCGCCGGTATTCGCGGTTATCACCCGATGGATACCGCAGGTATCGCGATGCGCCCCATGGCCAAGCTGACGGATGACAGTATCGCTGACATTGTGGCGTGGGTCGGCAGCTGGGACTACCAGCCTGCAGAAATCACGATTGAAGGTGATGTGCAGTCGGGTGAATTGCTGTACGGCGTTTGTGCCACCTGTCACGGTATGGACGCCAAAGGCAATGCGGCAATGGGCGCGCCGGCTCTGGCCGGACAGAACGACTGGTATCTTGTCACGCAACTGAACAACTTCGTTGCGGGATACCGGGGTCGGCATGAAGACGATCGGTATGGCCAGCAGATGGCCGCCATGGTCGGCACGTTGACGGATGAGTCCGCTACCCGCGATGTGGTGGTTTACATCAATTCTCTGGAAACCCGCTAGCCTTTCGGATTTGTTCCGAATGAGCGTGGGGGCTTGGTCTTCCAGACAGCGCTAGATATACTGATGCGTGAGGTGTTCACCAATCGGGCGTGCACAGCACGCGATGTCAGAGGCTTAATCGTCGCGCAGAGTCCGGTCACCAAGGTCAACGTGGGCTGTCTTTGACCCGATGAATTCCGAATCACGCATCACCCGGAATAAAACAATAAAGCGGCAGGCAACTGATCTCTGAGCCAGACGTCCAGGGTCTGCGCCAAGGAGCGAACCACCATGTCCATGTACGGTATTTTCAATCTTGTTGTTTTCGCAGCATTACTGAGCTTCCTGTTTCAGCTCGCTAAAAAAGAGTTGAGCCTGTCTCGCAGAGTGCTGATTGGCCTCATGCTGGGCAGCATTTTTGGCTTCTATCTCCAGCTGGTCGTCGGTTATACCGCCGAGGCCACCACCGAGACACTGGAGTGGACGAATGTTGTCGCCAACATTTATGTCAACTTACTGCGCATGATCATCATACCTCTGGTGTTGATCACTATGATGGCCTCGGTGCTCAAAGTGGAGGAGATCAAGTCTCTGGGCAAAATCGGAGGTTCGGTGGTTGGTATCCTGGTCGTCACCACCGTGATCGCGGCAGTGATTGGCATCATCATGGCTTCACTGTTTGGCTTGAATGCCGGTGATTTGGCCAGTGGCGC
>CACBCS010000008.1 GCA_902537815.1 uncultured Pseudohongiella sp.
ATGGCTCAGAATATTGTCCCGAGATCCTCATCATGTGGGGTCGGCAGAGGGCAGGGCTGTGGTGGATTTTGTGGCGGCGCGTTTTGAAGAGTGGGGCTACGAGGTCGAAATTGCCGAATATCAGGTTCTCTTTCCGTCGCCGCGCACCCGCGAGCTTGAACTGGTAGCGCCTTACCGCTACACCGCAGGTCTTGCTGAAGACTCTCTCGCTGAAGATCCGAGCACCTCTCGCGTCGACAACTTGCTGCCACCCTACAACGCTTTTTCCACAGACGGAGAGGTTGAAGGCGAGCTGGTCTTCGTAAACTACGGTACGCCGGCGGATTATGAAATTCTCGAGCGGTACGGTATCAGCGTTGAAGGAAAAATTGCGATTGCGCGCTACGGGGGCTCCTGGCGAGGGATTAAGCCAAAGCTGGCCGGGGAAAAGGGGGCAGTTGGCACCATTATTTACTCCGACCCGGCTGACGATGGTTACGGCGCAGGCGACACTTATCCTGAGGGGCCCTACAAGCACGAAAGCGGAGTGCAGCGGGGGTCGGTGATGGATATGCCGACTTATCCGGGCGATCCGTTAACGCCGTTTATCGGCGCAACCTCGGAGGCGCAGCGACTGGCGTTGGAAGATGCGCCAACCATCACGGAAATACCGGTACTGCCTATCTCATACCGGGACGCTTTGCCCTTGCTTCAGACCATGGGAGGCGAAGTGGTGCCGCGGGAGTGGCGAGGTGGTTTGCCAATCACCTACCACCTCGGGCCCGGCCCGGCGAGGGTTCGCCTGAAGCTGGAATTCAACTGGGATATGGTGCCTGCCTACAACGTGATTGCCAGACTGGCTGGGTCGGAGTATCCGGATGAATGGGTTATTCGCGGCAATCACCATGATGGTTGGAACCACGGCGCTGCGGATCCTATCTCCGGACTGGTGGCTCTGATGGGAGAAGCCAAGGCGCTGGCTGAGTTGGCGGCCGAAGGCAAAGGGCCGAAACGCTCGGTGGTTTATGCGGCCTGGGATTCAGAAGAGCAAGGGCTGATCGGCTCAACAGAATGGGTGGAGCATCATGCCGCGGAACTGGATGACCATGCCGTCGCCTACATCAACACGGATGGCAACAGCAGGGGCTTCGTGAATATCGGCGGCAGCCACGTGCTGGAGAAAATGGCCAATGAAGTTATGCGTGATGTGGGAGATCCGCAAACCGGAGTATCGGTTGCCGACAGGCGTCGTGCTCGCATTGAGGTCAATGGCAGTTCACAGGCGCGTGATGAACTGCAGCGGCGCAGCGACCTGCGCATCAGCCCGCTGGGTTCCGGGTCGGATTATTCGCCGTTTCTTCAGCATCTGGGCATTGCTTCGCTGAACATCAGTTTTGGCGGGGAAGGCTCGGACGGCAGCTATCACACGCTCTACGACACCTATGAACATTACACCCGGTTCCGGGACCCCGGGCTGACGTATAACGTCACCCTGGCGCAGGTTGCGGGACGTGCCACTATGCGTCTGGCAAACGCGCCGAGATTGCCCTTTGAATTTGTCGGTCTGGCCGACAACGTCAGCCTGTATCTGAGTGAAATTGAAACTCTAGCCGATACGATGCGCGAGGAGACGCTGGCCAACAATGCCCGTATCGATTCCGGCGTTTACGCTCTGGCACTGGATCCAACCCGCAGCCTCGTCGCGCCGCTCAAAAAAGCAGAGGTGCCGCATTTTAACTTTGCACCGCTGAAAAATGCGCTGGCGGAGCTGGAACAGGCTGCACAGGAGTATGCTGAGCACAGTCGTGGCGGAGCGGCTGTCACAGAGCGGGTGAACAAGCTCCTTTACACCAGCGAGCGAGAGCTCACCCGCGATGATGGCCTTCCCGGCAGACCTTGGTTTAGGCATCATATCTATGCTCCCGGCTTTTATACGGGCTATGGTGTAAAAACATTACCCGGAGTGCGTGAAGCCATCGAGGAGAGACAGTATGAGCTGGCCGAACAGGAAATCCACGTGGCGGCGGAGGTTATTGCCGGTATGGCAAGGCGCATAAGAGAGCTCACGGCGCAGTGAAATTAAGGTCTGGTTTCACCGTGGTCTGTGTTGGCGAGACTGAGCGTCTGCCAATCGGCTAGAACAGCTCAAAAGGCTGAAATTCACCATGAAGTAAATCCTGTGATCCCTGATGCCCGAGCCAGCCATTGATCACGGTCTGATAGACACGCCGGAAATCAGTGGTGTAGGCGAGGTTGTCCTCCGGATTGAGCTGTGTGAGGCTGGGCAGCTCTCCGTAGTGGCCCCCTTGTACCTGTTTGCCGATTACAAACATGTTGTTCGCCGCACCGTGGTCCGTGCCGAGATTGACATTTTCAGGGACGCGTCGGCCGAACTCCGAAAAGATCATTAACGCGACATCATCTGCCCTACCAATTCGCTCAAGATCCTGCATAAAGGCCGAGACGGCGTCGGAGGTGTAGGTGAGCAGGCGGCGGTGAACATTGTTCTGGAACACATGCGTGTCAAATGCATTATTTCTGTATGAAACGTAGTACACCTTGGTCGTCATGCCGGCATCTATCAGGGATACCACTTTCGGCAAATCTAGGCTGTTCACCCCATAGTCTATGGGTGAGCTGTAGTTCTCCCAGGCCTGCCTAACCAGACCCGACGCATCTTGGGCGCTGCGCGCGATATTCAGTAAAAAGTCTCTGGAGCTGTTGGACTGACTGCCGGTCTCGGCCACCCGGTTCAGCTCGTCTCGCTCCTCATAAAATGCTTCACGCGTAAATCGGGCAGGCTGATCGAACACAACCGGCACATGAGCTGCACTGCGAACGGCGAGAGACTGTCTTGCCGCGATATTGACGAGATAGTTTGGTGGCGCGTCGGGCGCGATTTCTCCAGCCAAGCGGCCAACCCATCCGTATTCATCTCCGCTGTTTGGGGCGGCTGTGTGCCAGTACGCCATCGAGGTGAAGTGTGAGTAGGAGGGATTTTCATAACCACACCCGTGAAAGATAGCCAGGTTGCCATCTTTGTAAAGGCGTTCAAAACCTGCCATGCCGCCGTTGAGACCAAAGTGATCATCCAGTATCCGTAGCTCCTGCTTGGGTAGACCAATGTTGGGGCGATGTCGGTAGTAAGCATCGTCTCCATAGGGCACTACTGTGTTCAATCCGTCATTGCCCCCGGACAGCTCAAGGATCACGATGATCTTTTCGTTGTCCTGCGCCGCTGCGGCTGCCTGGGCGGCCTGTCCGAATAATGAGGGCGCCAATACGGTGCCACTCAGGCCTGCTAGACTGATTCCAGCCATGCCCTTTCGAAGTATTTCCCGACGGGTGAGTGTTGAGGAAAACCGTCTGTTATTGGCTGTTTTCATAGCTCTCTCCTCGTTCTTCTTATCCGAGCTGATACTCAGGTTGGCTCATAAGCAGATGCAGCATCATGCGCAGAGCATCTTCCATGTAGGTCTGCGCTGCTGGGATGTCCGATGTCCCGAGCTCTTCCTCAAGAAAACCGATTAACATAATGCGGGTATCAGAGCTTGGCTGGACCCTCATGTATCGGAAGATAAAATAATCTACGACTTCGCTGGCTGTATTAAACTCCTGCCGGAGAACGTCTTCAGAGAGGCTGAGCCTCGCTGTATGACGGGAGATCGGCTTGACGCGCTGAATGGCCATTTGCCAGCCCCGAAAACTGCCGTAGCGGGTGTTAAAGTCTTCATCCCTGTCCGCTAACTGGTTGGACTCGGCCATGACTGCTCCTTCACCGACGTTGGAAGGCTGGGTTGCAGTAGTGATGTCCATGCCATCCCGAATCCGCTGGGCGACGCTCTGGATTTCACGGCTCCCGTTGCGCCGGTCGGGAGGGATGAAGTTGATGTCCGGGAAAAGCACATCGCGGGCGAAATTGCCACGCTCCAGCAAAAGCCCCGGCGTGATCCAGCTCCGACCTCCGGCCCAACCTGCTACAGTTGGCGGTCTGAACAGAGTCTGACCGAGTGAACCGGTTGTACGATTAAAATCTGGAACACCGGGTACGCTATCAAGACTGAGTTTTTTGTAGGTCGATATGGCCAGTTCAACAGGGCTTTTTATATGCGTGCCTACTGAAGCGTCGCTATAGAAATCCTTAGAAAGGAAAATCGTTTCTAACAGGATAGCAATCTCGTAGTCTGCTTCCCTCAACACTGAGCCTAATTCGCTCTGTAGTTCCGTGCTCAGCTCGGTTCTGACAAAAAATCGATAAATCTTGCCTGCGATGTATTCGGCTGTCGCAGGCTGCTCCATAATCATCGCAATAATGTCTTCACCATCAAATTCGCCGGAGCGACCGAGGAACTCTTTGCGCTCATCGTCATGCTCATGTTCATTAAAGGCGAATTGCAGGCCAACGTAGTTCCAGCCGGTAAACGCTCGGGCGGCCTCACGAATATCCTGTTCCCCATAGTTGCCAACGCCCATGGTGAAGAGCTCCATGATCTCCCTGGCAAAATTTTCATTAGGCGCTCCCTTGACGTTCACTCCGGCATCAAGAAACGCCAGCATTGCGGGATCCTTTGCTACCGCCAGCATGAGCTCGTGGAAATTACCGGTTCCCATGGTATGGAAGAGCTCCAGTTCTTGGAGTAGCTTTCGGTAATCCCTGACCTTGCCTTCATTGATCGCATAGTGTCCATGCCAGAACAAGGCCATTTTTTCCTGCAGAGGATATTCGGTTGTCAGCATCCGGTTCGCCCACCAGTAGGCGACTCTTTCTGTTTCAAGCCGGCTTGCTCGCAGCCAGTAGAAGAACTTGTTTACGACTGGCTGAAGCCGACGATTGCCTTCCTGCTTCACCTTGATTCCCAACGCTTCTCCGGTGCGTTTCGCCAGTTCAGTTGTTGCCGGTCTGCTTGGAGGGAATGGCTCCAGGCCCGGGTCATGAATTCCTGAATGATCAAACGGTACTACGGAGGTATTCTCAGCCGCATCGAAATGCACCAATTGCTCAACCGCGCCCTGAAGGCCCAGTTCGAACAGCGCCTGAATCTGCTCCGGTGTCCCGCCAAATCCTGCACGTTCAAGGAGATGGGCTGCGGTGTCGTAATTCCAGCTGGATGCCAGCAGTGGATTCAGGTCGTCTTGCCAGGTATCGGGCACCGACCCGTTTGCGGCAAACGCAGAGCTGGCGAGGTAAATGGCGAGGATCACCCGCAGGCCTGTGCCGGCACGACGCTCTCTCATGTCATGAACAAGCAGCATGGTTTTCTCTTGTTTTTCTCGAGGATTGTCAAACTAACTCAAATTGCTGCATTTTTACATACTCCAGACCGATCTTGTGCGCTGTGTCGCTGTATTCAGGGCTCGGAATCGGGGAAATCCAGCTGCAGAGTCAGAACGTAGTGGCATAGCAACCCCAATTCTCGCTTTGGCTTAAAAAATGTCGGCCCTCGCTTTTCTAATCTCTGATTGTGTCATGACCTGCGTCAGGTTGATTCGACGCACAAGGCTGTCGGCCCTGCTCTGTCTTTCAGTCACCCCGATCGCCGAAGCCGGCACTATCGTAGAAGTGCAGACCTCATTCGGTAACTTCTATCTGGAAATTGATGAGAAATCTGCGCCCGTGACCGGTGGTAATTTCCTCAATTACGTAAGAAGCGGGCGATACAACAATACCTTCATCCATGGCGCTGTCGGTGGCTCTCTCATCCGCGGTGGCGGCTACACCTACACCAACTGCGCCGACGGCCCACAGAGAATCGAGCTGGATGACCCGATCCCGCTTGAGGACACGGGGCTGTCAAATCTCAATGGCACCATCGCCGCGCTCAGGCCGTCGAGTGAACTCAATGGTGCGACCAGTGAGTGGTTCATCAATCTGGGTGCAGATACCACTCTGGATACTCAGGACGGCGGCTATGCCGTTTTCGGAAGAGTCCTGGGCGACGGACTCGAAGTGGTTCGTAACATTTCCCTGGCCAACTTTGTGCGGCTGGGATTCTTTCTGGAAACTCCCACATCCAACTATTTTCAGTCCACCGTAAACTGCCAGCAGTTCTCACGGGACAATCTGATTCTGGTTCTGATGTCGGTTGTGAATGAGGACTCTCTGGCGGCAACGGCCAGCTTTGATGCGGTAAGTGAGTCATTAGAAGTCAATGTTGACCTCGGCGCCGATGGTTTTATCCGCGTACCATTTGCGGTTACAGTTTCCGACGAGCAGACCCTCATCAGTGCCCGGCTCGAGTCTGTGGTCGATTTGCAGCAGCCGGTGCCCAACATGGCATCCTACGACGCCAACAGCGGCCGCCTGACACTGCCCTCAATTGGAATTGACGGGGAAGCACGCTATCGCAATGTCGTTTTTGAGCTCAGCGACTCGACCTCAGCGACGTTTGTGCTGCGCTCCTTCGAATAACAAGCCCCTTTTGTAACTAAGTATTTCATCTCTGGTTTTTTGACCTGAGCCTCATTATTCTGATCCTGTACCTGTCGCGGCGCGAGGCCGCCGGCGACGTTGATGCTTCGGGAGATATCAGATGAATAGCAGACGAATCTTTAAGTGGAGTGGCCTTGGCCTCGGTGCTTTGCTGCTCCTGTATGTCGGTTCTGTAGTCTGGTTCGAGGCGCAGCTTGGAATCAATCAGCCGCAGGGCGCAACCTCCATTGTCATCGCGACCTTCAACGAAGACAATGAGCGACACGAGCGGGTAGTCCGCCTTGAGACCATCGACGATAAATACTACGTCGCTGCTAATCACTGGCCTAGAGCCTGGTATCACCAGGCTCTCGCCAACCCTCAGATTGAAGTCAAAATGCCGGGTCAGGACAGTTTTGCTTCTTTTGAAGCTGTGAATGTCGTGGGAGCGGAAGATGCCTTCGTGCGGGAAATTTACCGCTTTGGCTTCAGTTTTCGCTTTCGGACCGGCTTTCCGCCAAGGTATTTTCTCCGGCTGGAACCGAATCCGGGTTAATCCTGTCACTAATATTCAGCCATGCGGGGCGATGAAATGTCCAAGCCTAACTTCTTCGAGGACATCGAAGTCGGATCTGTCGAAGAATTCGGAAGCTATGAAGTCAGCGCGCAAGAGATTATTGAGTTCGCGACCAAATACGATCCACAGCCTTTTCATCTGTCGGAAGAGGGCGGTAAACAGACCCACTTTGGTGGCTTGGTTGCTTCGGGTTGGCACACTGGCAGCATTGCAATGCGACTGATTTGCGACAACATGCCGGAACAGTCTGCCTCATTGGGTTCGCCGGGCATCGATGAGTTGCGCTGGAGAAAACCGGTCTTTCCCGGCGATGTGCTGCGGGTTCGCAGTACCATCACGGATAAGAGAGCCTCCAGGTCAAGACCCGAAATGGGTTCTGTCTTCATCCTCAATGAAGTGATCAACCAGAACGATGTGATGGTCATGAGCTACAGCCCTATCGTGCTATACAAACGGCGCACCTGATTCGTTAGCCGGTGGTGTGAGCCACAGCCGCGGGCTCCGGACGCAGCCTGACTGGCCGCAGACGCGCGGCTCGGAGTGCTCTGCCGGGGCAGCAAAATGCCGACTAACTTGCTATATTGGCTGGTCTTAAGGACTAATCGCGTGGGTAACGCTTTCGGCGCCGGCGTCTGCGCGCTCTGGCCGGATCAGCCGGCGTCAATGCTCAGATCGAGGAAAATAATGAAAATACGAAGTCTGTCAGTTCGCGCCCTTGCGGTCCGCTCGGTTGTGCTGGCCCATTCTCTGGTGGCTGCGGATGTTTACGCTCAGGGTACGCCACTGCCAGTTGAACTGTTGCCGCTGGGCAAGGATCTCGGATTACGATCCGGGCAAACGGTGACCCCTGCCTATGAAGGCTGGTACGAAAATGAAGATGGCAGTCTGGCTCTGTCGTTCGGCTACTACAATCGCAACACCGAAGAGGTGGTCAATATTCCGATCGGGCCGTCAAACCGCATCGTGGGAGCGCCGGACGCTCTGCCTAATCAGGGGCAGCCTACGCGGTTTGAAGTTGAACGGCACTGGGGTGTCTTCACGGTGACCGTGCCGGCGGATCATGAAGGAGAGATCGCCTGGCATCTGGAAAATCAGGGCAAGGTGTTTCATGTTCCTGCTAACCTGGACACCGACTACATCATCGATGCCATCGTCGGAGATGCTAACGGCAATCTGCCGCCTGAAATCAGCTTTGAAGAGAATGGTCCGACCGGCAAAGGCCCGGGCGGCATAACAGCGGGCCCGATGACTGCCCGCGTGGGCGACCCGGTCACCATTGAGGCATGGGCCCGTGATGACGGGAAAGTCAGCGGTATCGCCGCGATGTTTGTTGCTCAGAGTGGCGCAACGCCGCCGATCGATCTCACCTGGTTCCAGCATCAGGGGCTCGGTGCCGTGTCATTCAATCAGCAAACGGCGAAAATACCGGCAGCAGGCGGTCAGGTCGCCACAGAGGTCACCTTCAGTGAGCCGGGAGACTATCTGCTCAGGGCCCGACTGACCGACCTCGGTGGCCCGGAGATGGCAGGGCACTCGCAGTGCTGCTGGACCAACAGCTTCGTTAAGATAACGGTAACAGACTAATGAATCGATCAGAGACACACAGAACAGGAAGCACAAGCAGCGAGGCGGCTCGGCCGCGTGGAGGAAGACGATGAGACTGTTAAAAATCTGGAGCGTGGCATTCGCTGCGGCAATGACATCAGGCTGGACACTCGGGCAGTCCGAATCGGATCGTGAGGTCACCTGGGCCGGCGATGTTGCTGCGATTTTTCAGGAGAAATGTCAGGAGTGCCACCGGCCCAACTCCATCGCGCCGATGCCGCTGTTGACCTACGAAGAAGCCAAGCTGTTTGCGCCGGTGATTCGCTATCGCGTCGAAAATCGTGTGATGCCTCCCTGGCACGTCAATCCGCAGGTCGGCATTCAGGAGTTTACCAACGACCGGGGCCTAACTGAGGCAGAGCGCGCCACGATTCTGGCTTGGGTTGATCAGGGTGCACCGGAAGGTGATCCTGCGCTGGCACCGGCCGCAGTTGAGTTCAACGATGCGCTGGTCTGGCGCCTTGAAAATCAGATGGGCAGCCCTCCGGATCTGGTGGTCGCATCGGAGTCCTATGATCTGGCCGCTGTCACCCAGGACAAATGGTTTCGCCCGATGACGCCGACCGGACTTACCGAGGAGCGCTGGGTAAAAGCCATCGAAATCCGCCCCAAGAATGATGCCAGCCGCCGAGTGGTGCATCACTCTCTGGCCTTCCTGCTGCAGCAGGAAGACGGCAAACGGGGCCTGCCTGAAGATGTTGACGTGCCCTTCGGGCCGAGTCTCTTTATGGAATGGGCGGTGGGTAAAGCTGGCCAGATTTTTCGTCCGGATACGGGTAAATTGATGATGCCCGGGTCTCAGATCATGTGGGAAATGCATCTGCATGCGAATGGAGAAAGAGTGCCGGAGGCTCAGGTTGAGCTGGGCGTCTGGTTTCATGATGAGCCGCCCGAGCACCGCACTATTCTGAGTATGTTCGACGCGCAGGGGCCGCACAGCCTTGACATACCGCCGAATGAAATCGCCGTGACTCAGGGGACGTTTGTGTTGTCCGCACCGGCCCGCATTGAAAACTTTCAGCCGCACATGCACATGAGAGGCAAGGCGATGTCCATGGAAGCCATTTATCCGAACGGGGAGCGTGAGATGCTGTCCTTTGTGGACAATTTCCAATGGAACTGGCAAATCAATTACGTGTATGAGGAAGAAGCAGCACCGATCGTGCCCAAAGGCACCATGATCGTAACGACGGCCTGGCATGACAATACTGCACAAAACCCCTATAACCCCGATCCGAATCAATGGGTAGGCTGGGGTGATCGTACCGTTGATGAGATGGCGCACAACTGGGTTGATGTGACCTATCTCGGGCAGGAAGAATATGAACGACTCATTGCTGAACGTCGTGCGGGGCAGTGACGGCATCCGTCAATGAGATTACTGCAATCAATGCCAAGTTGTGATACAGGTAACCTGGCGCCTTTTTTGTTTCATTCGGTTCTGCTTTGACCACGCTTTCAGTTCTTGATCTGACGCCGGTGCCGCAAGGTAGTTCGCCGGCAAAGGCGCTGAGCAACACGCTCAAGCTTGCCCAGGCGGCCGAAGGTTTTGGCTATCATCGATACTGGGTTGCTGAACATCACAACATGAAAGGCATTGCGAGTGCGGCGACGGCGGTAGTGATCGGTCACATCGCGAATGGTACATCGACAATTCGGGTGGGGTCCGGGGGCATCATGCTTCCCAATCATGCTCCGCTGGTGATTGCCGAGCAGTTCGGCACGCTCGCTTCTCTCTATCCCGGGCGTATCGATCTGGGGCTGGGTCGGGCGCCGGGAACTGACCAGCTGACTGCCCATGCCCTGCGCAGAAATCTCGCCGGGAGCGCCGACAATTTTCCCAACGATGTGGTGGAACTCCAGCACTATCTTAGAGAGGCCAGCGAGGGACAGGCGGTAGTCGCCACGCCCGGCGCCGGCACCAACATACCGCTGTGGATTCTCGGCTCAAGCCTGTTCGGCGCGCAACTCGCGGCGGCGCTTGGCCTGCCCTATGCCTTCGCGTCACACTTCGCGCCGCAAGACATGATGCAGGCCATAGCTCTCTATCGCGAGCGGTTCAAACCCTCCGATCAGCTTCAAAAACCCCATGTCATGCTTGGCTATAACGTGTTTGTCGCGGACACAGACGAGGAAGCGCGATATCTGCGTTCATCGGCTTTGCAGTCCATGCTGTCGCTGCGACGGGGAAATCCGATACAGCTGCCGCCACCGGTGGAGGGGCTTGAGGCAAGCTTAAGCGCTCCGGAAGCGGCCATGCTGGAGATGATTACCCGGTGCTCGGCGGTAGGATCGGTAGAAAGTGCGGCGAATCAGATGGGCGAATTCCTGATGCGTACAGGTGCTGATGAGTTGATGTGTGTCAGTTCGATATATGACCACGATAAACGGGTGCGCTCCTTCGGCCTGGCGCTGGAAGCGCGGGATTTGCTGCCTCAAAAAGCGGCCTAGTCAGTAGTCCGGCCACCGGATTCGGGGCCAGTGTTGCCCCGAGGTCTGGGTGCGGCGGGACGGGATAAACAACGGCAAAGCGGTATGAATCGCTGTGTCTACTATAAAAAATGAGAATAAGCGGAGGAAAAACGCATGTGTGACCACGAACGATCAAGCGAATCGGAGTCGCAGACCATCTCGCGCAGAGCAGCAATTAAAAAGACCATGAACGCCGGGCTTGCCGCCGGCGCCGTTGCGTCGGCACCTTCATGGGTCCTGCCGGCACTTGCTCAAGGTGAGGAGCTGGTGCCGTTCAGTGATATGCCGGAAGATTATTCCCGGCCACCTGCGCGGCCCGGAGGAACCCACTTCCTTGATACTCGGCAGATCTCCTCAGACAGCTTTTACACGGACAACCAAGATTTTTATGTGGTCCAGCACTACGGTCAGCCTGAGCTTGATTTGTCGAGCTACCGCCTGCAGATCACGGGTCTGGTGGATAATCCCGTCGAATATACCCTAGCGGACCTGCAGGCTATGCCGCAGGTTGATCTCGATGCGGGCTTCGAGTGTGGTGGCAATCGACCGCTCGGGATTTTTCAGGGCCTGATTGGCAACGCGAACTGGCGCGGCGTGCGGCTCAGAGATCTGCTTGAGGCGGCCGGTATTCAGCCGGAAGGGAAGGAAATCGTGTTTTTCGGCGGCGATATCGGCGTCGAGGAAATCAGGGAGACGGAGGTTGAGCAGGCCTTCGCCCGAAGCCTGCCAGTGGCCGATGCGATGCGCGACGTCAACATGCTGGCGCTGCAGATGAATGGAGAAGCCATGCCGCAGGGTCATGGCCGCCCTGTGAGGTTGCTTGTTCCCGGCTTTTACGGGGTGGCAAACGTGAAGTGGCTGACCCAGATTCACGTGCAGGACCGGCGATACATGGGCAGGTTTATGGGTCGCGATTACGTCACTCTGAAAAAAGAACGTGTCGGAGATCAGGAGCGCTGGGTTGAAAACTCCGTGGCGCGCATTAATCTCAAATCGGCGATCGTTCGGGTGAGCCGCATGGTCGACGAGTTTACGATTACCGGTTTTGTACTGAACGATGGCACGCCCCTGAAAAGTGTCGAGGTGAAAATCGATGACGGGCCCTGGAAGCGTGCCGAAATAGATCCGCGCTCCAGTCAGTATTCCTGGAAACTGTTCTCGATGCCGTGGAGCAATCCGGGTGCCGGAGAGCACACCATAGTCTCACGCGTGACAGACGCGAACGGGAACGTGCAGCCGGCCCAGAGTGAGTTACCCGAAAAAGTCAGCCGCTGGGAAAATTTTGGTCAAATGCCACGCACGCTGGTAATTAGCTGATCTTCAGTGAATTAGCGTTGAAGGAACCAGGCGCCTGCCTCTCGACCCTCGGTTTTTGGCTAAGTACAGACTCTCTGCGCGCTTCTGGCGCATGGCCAGACAGCCTGGTCGAGAGGTTTGAGTAACTTTAGGAGAGGCACATGTTCAGCCATGTAATATTGGGCGCAAATGATCTGGAAGCTTCCCGTAAATTTTATGACGCGGCGCTGGCCACTCTGGGGATCGGTGAGCCCGCTCATGATCCGGAGGGCGCTATTTTTACCGCACCCCTACCGGTGTTTTTGGAATTACCAATCCCATTAACGGTGAACCGGCTAAGCACGGCAATGGCTTTACTCTCGGCTTCGCCGCAGAGAGTCCGAAAGCGGTGGACGCCTGGCATAAGGCCGGCGTCGAAGCAGGTGATACAGACTGCGAGGACCCTCCCGGTATTCGCGGAGGGGCGGGGATTAAGATATATATTGCCTATCTGAGAGATCCGGCGGGCAATAAAATTTGTGGACTACACCGCATGTCACAGGCAGCGGCGGTACAGGGCGAAAAGTCTTTCCCAGTGCCGCTCTGCTGAGGCCTTGTCATACATACCCTCTCTTTTCGGGAATACGAAACCGTGTTGGGTCCCCGGGTACCACTCGACGCGCGCATTGATCGCAATCTCTTTGAGGTGTGACTTTAGGGACTCCACCATTTCTGTGGGTGCGTAGCTGTCGGTTTCGGCACAGCCAAAATACATCTCTCCGGTAATTTTATGCGCCTCAAAGTGCGGTGAATCGGGTGCATCGGTCATCAGCCTGACGCCATGGAATGAGGCGCTTGCGGCAACGCGATCAGGAAACCGCGCTGCCGCAGCAAAAGCGAAAGGGCCACTCATACAGTAGCCCACACAGCCGAGCCTGTCCGGTTTCGCCGCATCGTCCCGGTCTGCATAGTCAATGAGCTGAGCGATGTCCGTGCAGATCATGTCGTTGCTGAGCGAGTCCATATGCGCATGCATTTCTTCCCGGGTTGATTCAGCAATGCGATAAACACGCACGCGTCGGTAGTAGAGGTTAGGCAGCATGACGTAATAGCCGGCGGTGCCGAGTCTCCTGGCCATGTCATGCAGCTCGCCGCGCTTACCCGGTGCGTCCATCAGGAACAGTACGACAGGATGAGGCCCTTCTTCTTCCGGATGGGTGATGAAGGTATTCATGTCGCCATCGGCGGTTGCTATGTCGATTTCTTTTTCAATCAAAGTTGAATTTCCGGCCTTCGGCAGACAACAGGTCGATCGTCCCTGACGGGGTCTATCAGCCTGGCCGGTGCGTTTTGCTTAATTGCGGTCCTGATCGTAAGGTGCCCCGGTCCCTGATGAGCCCATAAAGAACTTGCGCCCGTCTTCAAAAGTGATGTCCCGGCCATTGGCCCGCGCGCTTCGATCCTTACTCTGATACCCATCGACTACGATAAACGTTCCCGGCAGGATCGTGTCCCGTGAGAGTCCACGACGCAGCAGTGTATTCGGTGTGCCACCCTCGACCATCCAGGTCGTTTTGCTACCGTCATCATTGGTGACCTCCAGATGGATCCAGGTATGAGGGTTCACCCACTCAACGCGCACAATTGGGCCGCGCAACAGCACCGGACGGTTAGGGTCAAATTCGGCGCTGAAGGCGTGATGGGCGACGGCCTGCATACCGACGCTTATCCACAGCCCGGCAGCAAGTAGTCCTGCTGCGCTGGTTTTAAGCCAAAAAGAAATTGATTTCATGATAGTGCTCCCTGTTTGTCTTCCGGCGGTTTATTGAGTCGGATTGGCAATGCCACCCGGGTCTTCGCCCCGGTATTCTGCTTCCAGTACACGAGCGCCTTTCATGATGCCTTCCAGTGCATAGTTCGCTTCATGACAGGCATACTCGAACAGTTTGTTGTCGGTGCGTGGCCATGAGTACTCGCCGCTAAAAGAAGCAGTCCACACGGTAGGGTCTTCTACAGTAAAGCGGTAGATCACCTTGTCGCTGTTCTCGTACTCAAAGTATTCGGTGACTACCATGTTGGCCGAGCCGCGCGAGAAATTGGGGGTGTCCCTGAAGTTTGTCGTTTCAACCACCAGAGTGTCACCTTCCCACCAACCGATAGAATCGCCGAGCCATTTCTGAATGGTGGACGGATCATGCTCCGCGTTCATTCTGACGATGCGTGCTTCGTGCACCATTTCAATCTGAATAAGAATGGTGTCTTCCGTTTGCACAATGCGTTTATGGTTGTTGTACAGTGCGGGAAGCATAGGCGGCCCTGCTGTGGAGCCAAATGACATGATGCAGCGCTCCGCAAATGGCCGGTTTTCAGGATTGTCGTAGGGCCCGGGTGCCTCCAATCCCGCATCCAGCCAGTAAGCGGTACCATCATTTGCACCACCTTCCCGGCGCGGTGCTTCGCCTGCACCCAGGGCCGCACGACGCGCATCACGAAGTGCATCGGTTACCGGTGGCAACCTGCCGTTGAGGGGGTCGGTAATAATGGATGAGCGGAATTCGCCGTTTATCCGGACCACATCCGTGCCGTTGTCTACCCAGAATGTGTTGTAGCCGCCGACGTTGCCGGCCGCACCGGTAGAACCGTCTCCACCCTGAGGAGGTGCTGAGCGGTTGGGATCAGTGCCCACCTGATTCCCTTCCTTACGCTCGAATTCGGCATTGGCAATGCCAAAGGCTTCGTCGTTGGTCAGGATAAGCCGATTTGCGAATTGTGAGGGACGTTGAAACGGCGTCAGCGTTGACACGTCGTAGGTGCCGGAAAAATCCGGTTTGCCATTGGCGGTACGGGGAATTTCACCGTTCTGTGCCAGACTCATAGGCGCGATGCAGAGCCCCGCAATCGCGGTAACCAGCAGGTAGGTGGAACGTTTTTTGGAAGTTTTCATGTCCATGCTCCTGAGCTTAATCTCGGGGAAGCGGGTATCTGCGATACTCACCATAAATCAGTTCTTCAACGAATTCGACGCAGCGAAAATCCATGATTCGGGCGTCAGGCTCCATGCGACGGTAGATAGGCATTTTGATGGTAAAGGGCTCAGTCAGTACCAGGGGATCTTCAATTGTCGCTTCGTAGTTGATGTGATTGGGGCCCATCAGGGTATAGCGCTCGGTGACTTTCATCTGATAGCTGTGATGACTGCCGGCGCGATCCAGCCAGGTGCCGTCATGCAGTCCCGTCACTTCGACCACCAGGGTGTCTCCTTCCCAGCGTCCTGCTGACCACCCCATCCAGGAGTCAAGCGGTGCCGGGCCCGGGTCTTCCAGGTAAATATCCCGCACGGCACCGGCAAATTGATAGGCAATAAAAAAATCGTTCTCACTCTGAATGATCTGAAAAGGATGGGGCAGGTAGGTCGCCCTCGGCACTCCCGGCATATAGCACTTTACTTCAGGATCCCGGGTGATCCAGTTCGCCGCGTTGTCTTCTTTGACCCTGCGCGCCTGCTCGTTGTAGGGAATTCGGCCACCACCTTCAATGATCCCCATGGAGCCGGGGACCGAGAGAACGGCTCCGGCAGCGAGGGTTTCTGCGGCTGGCACTGCATTGACTGGGCCCTCCCGCATCATTACCGAGTGTCTTGCAATATGGGGTTCTAAATCCCAGTTGGCTTCGTTCAAGACCTGCCAGACGCCGTTAAAATCAGGCAGTCCGTTTGAGAGGCGCGGAATTTCCTGAGCGCTCAGCGGGAGATGTCCTGTGAGCATCACCAACAGAACAGGCAGTCGGAGAGAACGAAAAGATGGGAGAAGCTTGAACGACATTGATGTCTCCGTGCAGGGTGCCATGATGCGAGATCTGGAACCTGATTGACTTTTTATTGTGATCGCCCCCGCGCCCGGTCGGCTGGAGGACGATGGACGGCACCAGATGTGCTGCCGCATGTCCCGATTGTGCCGTATGGTGCGCGAAAAGAAAAATCCGCTGTCCGTGCCCGGCACGACCCGATGATACTTGCGACGCGCACCGCCGGATGCGATCGAGCTGTTTTATTCAGGTCGTACCATCGTGAAGCTTGAATCCGCGTCTACCCGCGCGTAATCATTGTACCCGAGTCGGCCGATCGGCATCATTTTAGCGACATCAATAACGCCGTCTCCGGTGATCATGGCGTCATCAATGTGGACACCAATGACTTCTCCAAAGATGACCTTGTAGCCATCTGCTTGATCCCAGCCTGGGATCAGGGTGGTTTTAAGATACTTGCATTCCAACTGAACCGGCGCTTCGGCAATCCTCGGCACCTTTACTAGAGTGGAGCTGACGGGCGTCAGACTTGCCAGCGCAATCTCGTCCGCCTCCGGAGGCAGGGTGGCAGAAGACAGATTCATCTGCTCTCTAAATTCCCACGTTGCCAGATTGCAAACGAACTCACCGGTAGTTTCGACATTCCGGGCCGTGTCCTTGTTACGATCATCGGCACTGCTTACACCTGCTGAAAACATAACGGTTGGGGGTCGGTAACACACGGCATTGAAAAAGCTGTAAGGGGCCAGATTAAACACCCCGTCGCTGTCGACCGAGCTGATCCAGCCTATGGGCCGCGGGATCACCAAGCTATTGAAAGGGTTCTTGGGCAGTCCGTGGTTCTGGTTTTTCGGTTCATAGAACATGGGGCGGGCTCCATACGGAAGGTTGGTAAAGACAGAGCGAATCATCTCGCATCCCGGTCTGCAAGCCAATGGCGAGGCTGACGTCAGGCCGGCGGGACCTTACCTTGTCTGCTTCGAAAAGCAAGAGTTTTAACCTTCCTGCGCCGGAAAATCCGGCGGTGCTTCCCGCCGGTTTTTCGTTACAATGATTACATGTCTTACTATCTGACAGCGCCCGTTTCAACCCCCGGTATGCCGGGCGGGATTCCTTACATCATTGTGAATGACGTTGCTGAGCGCTTTAGTTTTTACGGTTTGCGGGCAATTCTGGTCATATTTATGACCCAGTATCTGATGTCTTCGGACGGGCAGTTGGCGACGCTGCCCGATGAAGATGCGACGTCATATTTTCATCTGTTTACCGCAACTGCCTATTTTCTGCCGCTGCTTGGCGCGATCGTTGCGGACGCCTTCTGGGGCAAATACAAGACCGTCATCTTGCTGTCGCTGGTGTATTGCGCGGGGCATTTCTCGCTTTTTCTGGAAGATACCCAGATCGGCCTGTTTCTGGGCCTGACACTGGTCGCGGTGGGTTCCGGGGGTATCAAGCCCTGTGTGGCCTCGAATGTCGGTGACCAGTTTGGCAGGACCAACAAGCATCTGCTGTCGCGGGCTTACAGCTGGTACTACCTTGGCATTAACCTCGGGTCGTCAACTTCTTCCCTGCTGACGCCCTGGCTGCTGGAACACTGCGGGCCGGCTGTAGCTTTCGGTGTGCCCGGTGCTTTCATGGCGCTGGCGACGCTGACCTTTTGGGTAGGCCGCCGGGAATTTGTCCATATTCCGCCAGCAGGCAAGGGATATCTGCAGGACATCACCGGCCCCCAAGGCCGGCGGGTGGTGAAGCGGCTGCTAGTGATTTACGTCCTGGTTGCGGCGTTCTGGTCCCTGTTCGATCAACAGGGCAGCACCTGGGTATTACAGGCGCAGAACATGGATAGGATGGTATTCGGAGTCGAGTTGCTGCCTGCTCAGATTCTGGCAGCAAATCCGTTTTTGATCATCTTGCTTATACCGACCTTCACCTACCTGATCTATCCGGCAATGAACAGACTGTTTGAGGTTACCCCGGCCCGGAAGATGTGTATTGGCATGTTCCTCGCTCTGACGCCGTTTCTCGTCACTGCATGGTGTGAATCGCAAATTCAGCAGGGCCTGACGCCTCATATCAGCTGGCAGCTGCTGGCTTATCTTTTGCTCTCTATTGCTGAGGTAATGCTGGTGATTACGGTGATGGAGTTTTCCTATACGCAGGCGCCCAAGCGGATGAAGTCTCTGGTCATGTCCTTCTTTTACCTATCGATTTCAGCAGGGAATGTCTTTACCGCGGTGGTCAACCAGATAATCCAAAACCCTGATGGCTCCACCAAGCTCGAAGGGGCCATGTATCATTTATTTTTTGCAGGTTTTATGGGGACTGCCGCAGTGCTCTTTGCATTTTACATGGGAAGCTATGATATGGACTTTATCATTCATGATGAGGCGGGCAGTAATGGCTGAGCAGAGGCGAAGCTACAACTACAGCAAAAGTGAGGCTCTGCTGCAAAGAGCTAAAAATGTGATTCCTAACGGCATTCCGGGACACTTCAATCCGGTGGTGCAGGTTCCAGCGGGAACGTACCCATTTTATGTGGACCGCGCGAAGGGCTCACGCTTCTGGGATGTAGATGGCAATGAATATATTGATTACCTGTGCGCTTATGGTCCCATGATTCTGGGTTACGATAACGAAGTTATCGAACAGGCGGTACGCGAGCAGCTGGCCAAATCAGACACCTGCACACTTGCCTCTCCGGTGATGGTGGATCTGGCGGAATTGATTGTGCAATTGATCCCTTGGGCGGATTGGGCGACTTTTGCGAAGAACGGCGCAGACGCGACCAACATGGCGGTCCTCATTGCACGCACGTACACGGGCCGTCGGAAACTGATCGCCATTGAAGGGGGGTATCATGGCAGTTCGCCCTGGATGCAGGCGAGAGGCCGCGCCGGAATCAGCGAGCGTGATCATCAGGAGTTGATTCGGATTCCGTGGAATGATCTTCCTGCCCTGCAGTCAGCACTGTTTGAGCATCCTGAAGAAATCGCTGCATTCATCAGCTCGCCCTATCATCATCCGGTTTATGAAGACAACGCCCTGCCGGATCCGGGATATTGGGAGGACGTTCACGACATGTTGCGCAAGCATCGGGTGCTGTCAATCTGTGATGATGTGCGAGCGGGTTTTCGGCTGCATATGGAAGGTTCGCCCGCTTACTTTGGCTACACGCCGGACCTCAGTTGCTATTGCAAGGCGATCGCCAATGGCTATCCGATTGCAGCTGTGGTCGGGCGTGGCGAAATAAAGGATGCGGCGGCCAGCGTTTTTCAGACCGGCAGCTTCTGGTTTTCAGCCGGACCCATGGCGGCAGCGCTGGCTTGCTTGCGGGAGCTGAGGCGTGTTGACGCGCCTGCGCGCATTCTCAGGACAGGGACCGCGCTGTGGAGTGGTTTGCAATCGATCTCAGCCGACGCCGGCCACGAGCTGGTCGTCAGCGGCATTCCGTCAATGGCCTATTTGCGTACAGAGCACGAAGCCGGGCCCGGATTTCATCAGGCCCTCTGCGGTGAGTGCACGAGGCGCGGTTTGTTTTTAACTTCCCACCATAACCTGTTTGTTTCCGCGGCCCACACTGAGCAAGATCTCGCACAGAGCTTCGAGATATTTGCTGACGCCCTAAAGGCCGTCAAAAAACAATTTAAAGCCGGATCAAACCCAAGCGATTGAATGCGGAGCATGGCAAGGGGGCCCGGACTCAGGGTTTGGTCTACGTTCCCATCACGCAGAACACATATGCCAGCAGCTTTGCTGATGCTTGTCTCATCCGGACCCGGCGCTGAGTTACGATGAATGCTGATGAGCCTAGCGAACGCTGAGCCGGTTGGCTGCCAGCCAGTAAAAGATCAGTCCTGACCCGATAAATCCCAGACTGAACAGCCCCTCTACCGGTCGGCTGATCAGGGTGAAACCCAGAATCCAGCCGGTGAGCAGCAGATAGAGTAAAGGCGGCAGGGGGTAAAGAAACGTTCTGTAAGGCCGCTCCAGATCGGGCTGTCGATAGCGCAGTACGAAGATGCCTGCGATGGTAACGAAACTGTTGAGCGCGAGGGTAAACCCGGAAAAAACCAGCACGGACTCAAAGGTCGAAGAGAGGATAAACAGCAGCGCAACGGAAGACTGTATCCAGATTGCGGTGGCAGGTATTCCGCTGCGGTTCTTACGGCCCAGTATTCCGATTGCGGGATAATCCTCGCCGATAACCTGAATCACTCTCGGACCCGCCATGGTCATTGCGCTGACAGTTGAGATAAGGAGCATGGCCAGAATCAGACCAGTGAGACGACCCGCCGTCTCTCCGAAGGCCGCCTGCGCGGCGATTGCTCCTACTTCAACCTGCCCGGCGAGCAGGTCCATCGGCGCGGCGTAAAGAAAAGAAAAATTGAGCCCGAAGTAAAGCAGGGTGACAACAGCCGTGCCAGAGATCA
This sequence comes from uncultured Pseudohongiella sp., assembly GCA_902537815.1. Taxonomy (GTDB): domain Bacteria; phylum Pseudomonadota; class Gammaproteobacteria; order Pseudomonadales; family Pseudohongiellaceae; genus UBA9145. The sequence goes on from CACBCS010000008.1 coordinate 20,552, forward strand.
AAATCCAGGGAAGCGTTCGCTGGGGGTCTTCGAGTTCGCTACTGAGATAAGTTGCTGCGTTCCATCCCGTGTAGGCAAAGGACACGTAGATGAGTGCCACAGCATAAGCGCCGCTGGTGATGGTTGCGAAATCGCCCTCGGCGGGCAGGAAACTCACTGGCTGTGGTGTGTCCACCGCTATCAGCGTGCCGAGGACAAAAGCGAGAATCACACCGATTTTCAGAAGGGTAAAAATTACCTGGGTGCCGCTGCTGTTTTTGTGATTGGTGGCGTGGACTCCTGTCAGCAGAATGAGAAGGGCTGCTGCAAGAAGCTTCTGAAAGTTTTCACTCAGGCCTTCCGGAAAGATAGAAGACGCGTAAGCGGCAAACGTCATCGCAGCCAGCGCGACCGGTCCGGAAAAACCCACTGTCGAAGAAACCCAGCCCGACACAAAGCCTGCAGCGGGATGATAAATTCGGCTGAGCAGGTTGTATTCTCCACCGGAGCGGGGCAGGGCGGCACCGAGTTCGCCGTAGGTCATGGCCCCACACAGGGCAGCCACGCCACCAATCGCCCAGAGGGCAAGCAGAGCAAAGCCAGAGCGGATATCAAGCAGTTGAAAACCAAGACTGGTGAAGACACCGGTCCCTACCATATTGGCGATGACAACCGCGGTGAGGGTAGGGAATCTGAACTTATCTGAAGCCATATCAGTTGATACGGCGGGTCTCGCCGGGCACCATGAATAGATCTGCTCCGCGCAGCGGTCGTGGTCTCTGCATCGGATCTCCGGGGATCGTTCTGGGCACATGGATTCCGACATTTCGTTTGGCGCCGACCCGGTTTTCCAGAATATTCCTTCCTTCGCGGCTGCCAAAAAACCAGTACGGAGGAAAAGCCATATTCGGAGAAACCTGACCCCAGTAATCGGAATTGCGAGCGAAATGGACGTCATTAGAGTCGGCATCCCCCATGTGCACAACCACGCTTCGTTCGTTAAGGGTGACGCGCCAGACGATATTCTGAACGTTCAGTCGGTCGGTTGGCCACCCGGAATGGGGTATCCGAACGGCCTCGACTTTCAGCTTGTCCATCGAAAGGATGACAGGTGCATCCTGATACTCGAGGGCAACACCGTTTACCCGATCAAAAACCAGTTCTTGCATGGGGTCCGCTATGGACCGCATGGCGAGAACCGCCTGCTGAGGTGCGTAGAGCATGATGTCGGGCTGCGCGGTCAGCAGTCTGAGCATGTCGTCAGCAGAGAAATGGTCTCCGTGGAAGTGACTCACGAAAATCGCGTCGACGCCATCAAAGGGTTCGTCACCGGCAAACAGCGCCTCCCGCATCGCTTCGGGTACCAGCAGATACTGACCATAGCTCTCCGGGTACAGCGGGTCGAACAGCACCTTGGTGTCGCCGTCTGTAACCATCACCGCTTCGTTCGCCATGTAGAACGCCTGCTGCGCGTTCGCCTGGGTCGTCAGTGTCAGGATTGACACCAAGGCGACAGCGATAGATTTCAGTTCCACTGTTGTTTAATCGTCCTGATTTTGCGCTGCCAATCTCTCTTCGGCCCGGTGCCCGGACAGAATGTTATACATCCCGTAGTTGCCCTCATGACAGGCGTATTCATAAATTTTGTCGGGCGTATGGTCAAAAATAATCTCCCGGGTGTAGGAGGAGGTGAATTGCCCCGGATCACTCGACGTCAGCTGATACTGCAGTGCGTTGTCGCTGATTCTGGTGAGACGCTCCACGTTGACTTTCCTGTCCGTTTCCGGACTGGTGCTGCTGGCATCAGAATAATTCGTTGTTTCAATGACCAGGGTGTCGCCTTCCCACCAGCCGCGTGAATCGCCGTGCCAGAGTTTTACGCCGGCCGGTGCATGGGGCTGTTCGACGATCGGGATGATGCGCGCATCGTGGGCCATTTCCTGATAGATCACCACAGTGCCCCGCGACTGTACAATCTGCCAGTAGCTGTTGTAGCCCGAGCCGAGCCGGGGCGCTCCGAATGACAGGCAGCGCTCTCCAAGCGGTCGGTCCGTCCACGAGTCGGCCGGATGGGCCGTGCGCCATTCTCTCAGTTCCCGGGCGGCAGCAACTGCCGCTTCAGTCCGCGGAGGATATTTGCCGTTGGGAGGGTCTGTGATCTGCGAGGTACGGCGGTGCACGGTCCGCTCCGCCATCCACTGGGAGTCGTAGTTCCCGGTAGTTGGATCGTAGGAGTTGATTTCGCCGCTAAATACGGCCTCGAGAACGGCGCCACCAAACAGCGCATCTTCTCCGGCCGCCATAATTTCGCCGATTCGGCTTTGAATGAAAGCCATGTCTTCGTCAGTCAGCAATTCCTTGTTGCCGAAGACATCGGGTCTCTCAACTGGAGTGATGGTGTTATTTTCCCACACACCCTGCAGATCGGGATGTCCGTCGGGTGTTCGCGGGGCCTGATAGTTGGGGTCTGCCTGACCGTTTACCTGGCCGGAAATTGCTAAAAATAGCAATAAAATCAATGAGCTGCTTTTTATTATTGTGCGGGTCATGGGGGCTGTCCTCTACGTTCAACCGTGGAGCTCTATCTTCAACTACTGACTGTCATTTCGCAAGCGCCCGGGTCTGCACCAGAGCCGCATTCCGAAGGGTAATTGTCGCTCAGTCTGCCCGGCTGGAGAGCCGTGACAGGCCGAACAGCAGGGCGCCCAGAATGATCCAGAATACAATGATCGCCCACTCCTGTGGCCAGATCAGCGCAGATGGGCTGCCGGGGAAATAGAGCGCGCCGATGGCCACTGAGAGAACCAGCGCGAGATAACCGGTGAAACTGCCCGCTGGTGCCTGATAGGGCCGCTCCAGCTCGGGTTCGTTTTTGCGCAGCGCCAGAAAGGATAAGGCAACGAAGGCATAGGCCACAACGATGCCGAGCCCGCCTGCATTTACCAGCCAAACCAGTGCCGGCCGACCGAAGAAAGGTGAAATCACAGACAGTGCCCCAATCAGCAGAATCGCATTTTTGGGGGTGTGATAGCGGGGATGGACTTCGGCCAGCGCTGCGGGGAGCATGCCCGCCTTTGCCATGGCATAGAGGGCCCGGCTGGCACCCACAATCAGAGCATTCCAGCTGGTCACGATGCCAGCCAGCCCCGTCACCAGCAGAACAGTTTCGCCTAATTTGCCGTAAATCACGCCATTGGCTTCAGCTGTCACCAGATCAGCAGCGGCGAGCGTATCGCCGTCCATGACCAGCCCCACACCAATGATGATCAGGGCATACCAGGCAATGGCCATCATCACGGACAGAATCAGAGCGGTGCCGATATCGCGGTACGGAAGATCAATTTCTTCCGCGGCCTGTGGAATGATGTCAAAGCCCACAAACATGAACGGCACCATGACCAGTACAATCGTGATACCGGTCGCTCCTTCGGCAAACAGCGGATCGAGATTGGAGATCGAGCCGGTAACGCCTGCCCCGCCGACGAAGAAAAAGCCGACGACAAGGATAAGCAGCACGACTGTGGTTTGGACGATGGCAACAAATTTGACGCCGATGACATTCAGCGTGGTCATAATGATGGCGCCGGCGATACCGGTAGCTACCCAGGTGGCATAAACATCCCAACCCGCAACAGTCCACAGATAGCCGATGTCCAGCCCGGGCACCAGCGAGTCCATGACCGTCGGCAGAGCAACCGCTTCAAAAGCGATAACAGACATGTAGCCCAGGATGATTGCCCAGGTGCAAATAAACGAAGCCCGATAGCCGAGGGCTCTTTCGCTGTAGACATGCTCGCCGCCTGCGTAGGGTAGTGCGGACGACAGTTCTGCATACGTCAGGCCGACCACTGCAATGGCGCCACCGCCAAGCAGGAACGCGGTGATGGCACCAAGAACACCCGCGGAAGTGATCCAGGTGCCGGTGAGGACCACCCAACTCCAGCCAATCATTGCGCCAAAGGCCAGTGCGACCACGTCCCGCCTGCCTAGAACGCGAAGAAAACTCGATTGTTGAGAACTGTCAGGCATAAAACTGTTTCCGGATTCTTGTCGTTTTTGTTTGTGGACCGGTCGGTAATAGTCTAGTCTTGGCCGCGCTCAGCGGGAGGCAGCACAAGAAGCACAAGGCGGCAGATTCGGGCGAAAACGCGCGACTCGCCCTTCATTGTCTGGCGGGCCGCATTGTTTGACTCAACCGTTTGTCAGTAAACCAATAACGCGAGGTTTTTACCAGCAATGAGACTGATCTCCTTTTTCCTGATGGCTATGGCGCTTGTTGCCTGCGAAGTGGACACCACCCCTCGGTTTGAACGGATGAGCTTCGAGGAACTGGCGGAATACAACCGGGGCAAGCCGCTCAGTCAGATGATTGTATGCGATGATGAAAACCGCTCTTTCAGCCGGGTCCGCCGGCGTCGCTGTATGACGGTGGAGGCGCGGTACGGATCCCGGGAACAGATCGGGCAACTCGGTGTGCTGAACTCCATTCCCGGCTATTCGGGCGTCGAATAAGCCGTACCTTCTTTCTTCCTACCTTCCTTCCTTGTCCTGCGCCGCGCCCGGGTGTGGTACTGGCGGGCCTGAACCGTTCCGGACCGGCAGTGCTGACAGGCTGAAAAGATCTGTCTTCAGGTTTAGGGCACTGTGCGCTACGGCGAGTCTCGGTCGTAGACCAGCGAACCCCCTATCCAGGTTTTTTCGACGTCCACCTCCATAATGCGTTCCGGATCAATAGACAGCAGATCTTCTGACAGCAATACCATGTCGGCAAACTTTCCGACCTCCAGCGTGCCTTTTTTGTATTCTTCAAAGTTGAGGTAGGCTCCCAGCGCCGTGTAGGCGCGGATGGCTTCTTCCATGGAGATGGCTTCGTCCGCTCCGTACACGGTGCCAGTCATCCCTTTGCGGGTTACGGCGGCGTAAATACCCACCAGCGGTCCGATCGGCAGGATATCGCTGGAAATGGCGACGGTTATTCCATGATCCATCGGGCCGCGCAGTGGGTTGTTGTGCTGCAGTCTCCAGCCATCGAGGTTTTCGGCGTAGCGCCCTTCCAGGGTATAGGTGAAATTCGGCTGTTGGGTAATGTGAATGGCATGCTCTGCCATCAGTTCCATCGTCAGCTCCGGCGGTCTCATGGAGAAGTGGTTCAGGTAGTGGCGGTGATCCTCCAGCGGGTTACGTTCCAGAGCATCGGCCAGCGTATTGACCACCAGTACGATGGCCGCATCGCCAATGGCGTGGATGCCCATCTGGTAGCCGGCATCATGAATTTCATTGAGGTGGGCAACCAGTTCGCCCTCCGGCATGTTGAGATAACCCCGATATTCGCCCTGATTGACGTAGGGCTCGAGGGTATAGGCAGCCGGTCCGGTGAAACCGCCGTCAGCGAAGACCTTGATTGGACCGGGTTTCAGAAAGTCGTTGCCCTCCCCGACCCGTGCGTTGAGCGCATTGATGGCATCAGGGTCATACCACTGGAACTGGAGTGCCGATCGCGGCAGCGCCAGCGCGTTATTCTGATAGAGGTCCTCGAACATCTCGTAGTCATCGACGGTTTTTGAGGCATCCGTGATTGAGGTGATGCCTTTGGCCAGCAGCGCATTAAGGTTCACTTCCAGACTGGCGATGATTTCTTCATAAGTGGAATCTGGTACCAGTCTTCCAACAATGCTCTGGCGCTCCCTGATGACGCCATTCAGCTGTCCGTCTTCTCCCACTTCAATCACGCCGCCTTCGGGCTGCTGGGTGTCCAGAGTAATTTCCGCAAGCTGCAGTGCCAACGAGTTGGTTACTGCGCTATGCCCTCCTGCCCGGGTGAGAATGACCGGATTATTCGGAGCCACTGCATCCAGATCGACGCGCAGCGGGCGTCTCCCTTCATCGAGTTCGTCTTCGGACCAGCCATAGCCGGTGATCCATTCGCCTTCGCCAATCTCTTCGATTTTGGCCGTGATGAGCTGTTGGATTTCTTCAATGGAGGTGACTTCGCTCAGTTCGATGTAGCGCTGTGGCCGCCCGCGGATGTGTGTGTGAGAGTCGTTGAAACCGGGTATGACAAGTTTGCCGCCGAGATCAACCGTCTCTTCGGCATCAAACTGTTCAGCCAGGCTGCTATCACCGGTTGCCACGATCAACCCGTCAGTGACGACCAGGGTGTCGACCAGAGAGAAAGCTTCGTCAGCTACGAAAATTTTGCCGTTAGTCAGAATGAGATCAGCGGGACTCACGGCGCCCATTCGCTCTGACTCCTCTCCGCCGCAGGCGGCCAGAAAAATCAGAATGAAAGGTACAAAAATAGCGGTTCTCATTTTATTCATTAGCGCGGCAACCTCTCCGGTCAGTGTTTCAGACCAACAGTTTTTCCTTGTGCACGTAATCCAGAGTCTGACCCAGAGCCATGTCAAACATGCTGATCATCTCGTCAACCTGTTCACGGCTGATAATCAACGGGGGACAGAAGGCGATACAGTTGCCGCTGACTGCCCTGATGAGCAAGCCGTTGTCCTGACAGTACTGTTTGGCTGTGGCGCCAACCTTGCCATCTGAGAAGCTGATTCGTTGGTCCTTGTTGGCAACCAGCTCAACCGCAGCAATCAGCCCTTTGCCGCGGACCTCACCAACCAGCGGGTGGCTTGCGTACTGTCGCAGACGGTTTTGCATATAGGCGCCGACCTGAGCGGCATGTTCAAACAGCTGCTCCCTTTGATAAATTTCCAGAGCTTTAAGCGCCGCCGCTGCCGCAACCGGATGACCTGTATAGGTATAACCGTGGCCGAAAATGCCGAGTTGATTGCTGGGTTCGCGCATCGCTTCATACATGAAGCCGGGCACCACAGCCGCACTGACCGGTATATAGGCTGCGGACAGCTGCTTTGCCAGACTCATCAGATCAGGTTTGATGCCCATGGTGTTGGAGCCAAAGTCATTTCCGGTCCGGCCGAATCCGCAAATTACTTCATCAGCCCAGAACAGGATGTCGTGTTTCTTCAACACCTCCTGCGCTGCGGGATAGTAATTGTCCGGAGCGACAACGACACCGGCGGCACCGCCGATAGGCTCGGCGATGAAGGCGGCGATGGTGTCGGCTCCTTCTCGCTCGATCAGCTGTTCAATCTCATTAACGAGGCGTGCGACAAATGCTGCTTCCGATTCGTCATCCTGCTGTCCGTGATAATAGTGTGGGGTGGAAACGCGCAGGATCCCGAGAGCATCGGTTGGCACATCAAAGTGCGTGTGCATGACCGGCAAGCCGGTCAGCGCCGCCGCAGCCATAGTGACGCCGTGATAGGAGCGTTCCAGCGCAATGATTTTTTTCTTCTGAGGTCTGCCCGTTACGTTGAAGTAATACCGAAGCATTTTGATCTGCGAGTCATTGGCTTCGCTGCCAGAATTGGCGAAAAACATTTTGGCGTCGCTCACCGGCACCATCTCGCTGAGCCGGTCGGCCAGGTTCATCGCGACCTGATGGGTACGTCCGCCAAACATATGGCTGTAGGGCAGCGTGCGAAGCTGTTGGGTAATCGCTTCGATCATCTCTTCGTTGCCGTAGCCGAGGGCTGCACACCACAGGGCCGACAGACCCTCAAGGTACTGCTTGCCCTGTTTGTCGTATACATAGATACCATCGCCGCGGACGATGTTCAGTTGCTCAACCTGGGTGAGATTGGTCGTGGGATAGATAAGTGAAGTCATAGCGGCAGAATAAAACAGCACACTTGTTAATACCAGAGGGCTGAGTGCCCGGACTGAGCCACTTTCGGCACGCCGGACCGGTGTATCCGTGACGGGCCCGGGGGCGCTGATTCCGGATCGGCTTTTGCGCTTCAATTCGAGTCGGTTTTGACGCTAGACTGAAGTCCGCTGTCAGACCGGAGAATCCGAACCAATGAAATCAGGGCGAAGACACACAACAATCGAGACTTTACTGGGCGTACTGGTTTGCGGGCTGCTCGCTCACACGGGGCTGGTGCAGGCACAGCCCAATCCCTATCAGGTCGTTAATCACTGGGGAGAGTTGCCCGGCGGGCGTCCCATGGGAGTGGTTACCGGCGTGCAGCCGGATCCGGATGGCGAACACATCTGGATTGTCGAGCGATGTGGGGGCAATCAGTGTGCCGGATCGGCGCTGAACCCAATCCATAAACTGGACAGTCAGGGGCGCACGGTCAAGTCGATTGGTGCAGGTCTTTTTGCCTGGCCTCACGGATTTGATATGGACGCTGACGGAAACCTCTGGGTTACCGAGGGCGCGCCTGAGGGCGATGCCCGGGGAGAATCCGGATCGGAACTCGGGATGGGGCATCAGATCATTAAGCTGAATCAGGATGGCGAGGTGCTGATGCGTCTCGGCGAGGCGGGAGTTCCGGGTGATGATGCGGAGCATTTCAACGGGCCTGCTGCCGTGCTGATTGGGCCAACCGGGGAAATCTGGGTCGCTGATGGCCACCGTGGCGGAAATAACCGGATCATGAAGTTTTCATCGGGTGGTGAGCTGCTATTACAGCTCGGGGGTGGCATTGAGGACACCAGCAGGGAAAGCGGCCTGTTCAATGACCCGCACGATCTGAAGATGGATTCACAAGGACGCCTGTTCGTTGCGGACCGTGGTAATAACCGCATTCAGATCTTTTCTCAGGAAGGACAGCTGCTCGATATCTGGACGCAATTCGGAAGACCGAGCGGTCTGTGGATTGACGCCGACGACACTCTCTACGTCGCCGATGGCATGTCCGGTGAGCAATGGAACCGCGGCTGGGAAAGGGGCATCCGTATCGGAGATGCCCGGACAGGATATGTCACCGAGTTCATCCCGGATTATGAAATCCCCAACGGCAGCGGAATCGAGTTTCTTGCATCAGACCGCAGCGGAAATATCTTCGCCGGTCAGGTCGGGCGGCAGCGCTTTGAGAAGTACATACGGGTCAGACCATGATGTCGGGCCGAACCATTGCCGAATGGGTTCTCTGTTACTTGAACAGGCTTATCTGAGTCATGAACGATTTGATATGCTGCGGCATGGGAATATTGGCTTCCAGCTGTGGGCAGGGCTCCACTGATTCGGCCAGTGTGTTCAGATTGATCACACCGGCCCAGATTGCGTTTTCGTAATCGCTGTCCTTGTCTTTCGGTGGTCCACTGCGCACTTTGGCGACCGCCTCGTCAATGGGGATTTTGATCAGCAGGGTCGCGTTAAGCTCCTGCGGCGTCGCTGCGCGAATCGTGGGCGCGCGGCCCGAGACAATATGGTTGATGAAGACATCGAGGATTTCCGCTTTGTTTTCTTCTACCCGTTTAGCCTTGCCGAACACCGTCACCGACCGGTAGTTGACCGAGTGGTTAAAACCGGTGCGGGCCAGCACGAGCCCATCCAGCAGCGTCATACTGATACAGGCGGTTTGCCCATCCAGCAGTGCGTTCAGCATCTGATTCTGCAGATGTCCATGCAGGTAGAGGGCATCGTCAACTCGCACGTAGGCATTGGGTAAGACTCTGGCTTCCCCGTTAATGGTGTAGGCGACCTGACATAAAAACGATTTATCAAGCAGGGAATAGATTTCGTCACGCTGGTAAATGCCGCGACCACTGAAGCGCGAAACTTTGGTGCGTTCCGAAGGTTGCTGATCTGTCATGGGTGTTTCTCATTGTCGCTGCGCTGGCCGGACGCATTGTCCGAGTCTGGTTGAGGCCCCAGTATACATGGTCCGCCGGATTTGCTACCAAGTTGTCTGACATATCCCGACAGTCAGGAGGAAGCAAATGGTATTCAATAACGTGTTACTGAGAGCCAAAGATCCACAGCGGATTACTGAAATTGCCGAACTGCTCCGGCAGCAGGCATCCCTGTCATCAGTAGAGCCCGGCTGCGAGCGGTTTGACGTATTCCAGTCTGAAGCAGAGCCTGAGTTGTTTCTTTTAATCGAATTCTGGGCCTCTGAGGGGCATCTGGCACAGCACAAGAAAGCGGAAGCCTTCACGCAACTGTATCAGCCGAAGGTGCTGCCGCTGGTGCACCGTGAGCCTCATCTGTGCCGCAGGATCTGGCCAAGCCCAGACTAAATTGGATTCCTTTCGCTAAAAATGGAAAGATGGGCAGGTTTTTCGACCCATGTATTGCAGGAGTTGGCTATGAAAAGAATCATTCAACTGGGCATTTCAGGTCTCGCATCCTCGCTGACCCTGTTTGCTCTGCATTCGGCGCAGGCCCAATCTTCAGCGGATCTCGTGGCAGCCGCCCTCAGTCATCCTGACCGACCCAGCGAAGAGGCGCAGGATGACGCACGGCGTATGCCACTGGAAGTGCTCAGTTTTGCCGGGCTGTCGGCCGGCATGGAGGTGCTGGAGATGGAAGCGGGAGGCGGATGGTACACCGAGATAATGAGTCGGGCAGTCGGGGCCGGTGGCAGTGTTACCATGCAGAATCCTTCGGCTTTTGAGAGCTTTACCGGCGATGCAGACAATGACCGTGCCGCCAGGCTCTCCAACGTCACACTCAGCACAACCAATTTTGATGAACTGGCGCCTGCCAGTGGCTCGATAGACCTGGTTACCTGGATTCTGGGTCCCCATGAGTTGTGGTTCGCGCCGGGTGGCAATTCCCTGGGGGATCCCACAGAAACCTTCAATGAAATTGTTCGGGTGTTGAAGCCGGGCGGCAGACTGCTCGCCGTTGACCATCAGGCAGCGGCAGACTCCGGACCGGAGGTAGGGGGCAGCCTGCACCGCATTCGCGATGATCTGATCACTGGCTATGCAGAGGCCGCGGGTCTGCGTGTGATCCGCAGTTCAGCGATGCACATGAACGCGGAAGACCCGCTTGATAACGGGGTTTTTGATCCTTCTATTCAGGGTCGCACCAGCAAATTTGTCGTACTTTACGAGAAGTAATTGCGCCGCAGCCGCGTCAACCCATGGCGCGGCTGTGCGCTCTTCAGGACAAGGCGAGCAGCCGGGTCAGCCTGTTGCGCGCCTGACCTATAAATCCTCAAAAGTAATTTTGCCCCCCACTATAGTCATGACGTTTCTGGCGGTGAGGATGTCCGCTTCAGGGATGGTCATGAGATCGCCGTCGAACACCGTAAAATCTGCCAGCTTTCCTGCTTCTATCGAGCCTCGCAGATGCTCTTGAAAGGCGCCATGTGCCGGCCAGATAGTGAACATTTTCAGCGCGGTCTCGCGGGACACTGCCAGCTCCGGATGCCAACCCGGACCGTCTGTGCCGTCCAGACGCTTGCGCGTGACGGCGGCATAGAACTCGATACGGGGGTCGCCCACCTCAACCGGCGCATCTGATCCACCAATAATCATCAGTCCGCGGTCAACCAGTTGCTGCCAGGGATAGGCATAGCCGAGACGGTCGGGGCCCAGCCGGTCCGGAGCGAAGTTCAGGTCGCCAATGCCATGACTGGGCTGCATGGAGGGAAAGACCCCCATCTCCACGAATCTCGCCTGATCGGAAGGGGGAATGATCTGGGCGTGCTCCATCCGCCATCGCAAATCGGTGCTGGACCATTCGGATTCCGGCAGTGCATTCCGTGCTTCGGCATACCAGTCCAGCAGCGTTCGCACGGCGCGGTCGCCAATGACATGGGTCCAGATTTGCAGGCCTTGCCGCAGTGACGCTGCAAGAACTGGCATGACTTGCTCTTTGGTTGTGCGGTTCATAAAACCGTTGTGATCTGCATCAGAATAATTCGCCAGTAAGGCAGCGCCTCTTGATCCCAGAGTGCCATCGATGAACACCTTGATGCCCCGCAGATCAAAGAAGTGGTCCGGGGTGGTTTCCCGGCCACGTTCGAGCATCAAATCCGCTTCCTGCACCAGCGCAGCGGCATAGACACGATGCGCCATTTTCCCTTCGGCATGGATTTCTTTAAGCAGGTCAATCTGTCTGAATGCCATGCCCGCGTCATGGGTCTGAGTCCAGCCAAGCGCGGCATTAGCCTGCAGACCTCGCTCGAGGTTGTCTTTGATGTAGTCATCGGTTTCGGGAGGGATGAGCTCACGAAAGACATTCATCGCATTAGCTAGCACATAGCCGGTTGGTGTGCCGTCGAGGTCTCGCTCAAAGCGCCCTCCTTCAGGATCGGGCGTCCTCGCGGTGATACCTGCCAATTCGAGTGCCCGGGAATTAACGAGTGCCGAGACGCCATCTGCCCGCGGCATGAACAGAGGTTTGTTCCGGGTGAATGCGTCTACGTCGAACTTGTTGAGAAAGCGCTGCTGGTCGGTCCACTCCCGTTCGATCCATCCGCGTCCCTGCACCCAGTCTCCTTCGGGAATGGTCTCTGCCCAGTCCTCGATGGCCGCCACTGTTTCAGCCAGCGTCGGAATACCGAACAGGCTGAGGGTTTTTGTCCGGCGACCGATACCTTCCAGATGCTGGTGGGCATCAGTGAAGCCGGCGAATACGGTCCGCCCGGTCAGATCGAAAATCTGCGCACTGCTGCACAGGTAGGGCTCGATGCCGGATTCATCGCCGACATAGACAATGCGGTCCCCCAGCACTGCCAGAGCGCTGGCAGTCCACTGGTTGTCGTTGGCGGTATAAATCGTGGTGTTGTGTAGTACCAGATCAGCAGCCTCACAGTCTGCGCCTGCGTTTTGCGTTGCCAGGCCGGGCTCAATGGACGGGGGCTGATCGCTGCAGGCCGCCGGGAGCAGGCAGATGGAAAGTCCTAACGCGGCCGATCGAAACCTGTGTGACACGTCGCTATTCTCCCTTTTTGCATGTTGAGTATTGGTGGAGGCTCAAAATAACCGATCCTGACGGCTGACTGAAGGCGGATCTCGTGGCTGGATTGCCGGCCATCGAGCTCAGCGCCCGCCTGCCGATTTGTCGCGGGTATCCGGAGTTGGGTGCTGACCAGCACCGTTCGCTCGTCCTGCTTCAGAAGCAGCCCGGTTGGGAGGATAGGCACCGACGTTTGCCAGCCATCATAAGAGTCGTACAATGGGGGCTCACTTAAAATAACAAGTCTCAAGGGAGCCAGTCATGCCAAGAATTATCCTGCTAAGCGTGTTTGCCTTATTTGTCACCCTGCCAGCGTCCGCGCAACAAAATGCGGAACCCTGCGGCCCTGCGGCCGATTTGTCTGAGGATTTCAGCAAAAGTGTTGACGCCGGTTCGCGCTGTTTTGAGCTTCGCATGTACACGGCTGAGCCTGCGGTGGATGGCGAGGGCGGCATTGATAACCTGCACCAGCGGTTCCGTGAGGAGGAGGTGGCCATTTTTGAGAAGCATGGTGCCGAGGTTGTCGCTGTCTGGCAGCGTCTGGACAACCCGAACACGCTGGTCTGGATGCTAGCCTATCGAGATCGGGCCCACCGTCAGGAAGTCTGGGAAGCGTTTGCCGCGGATCCCGCCTGGCATGCGCTGCGTGAGAAATACGCAGTACCGCTGTCAGCAGAAGCTTACATGATGAGCGCTACCGATTACTCCAAGCTCAAGTAAAAGCCTGACCGGCTTCTCGTGGAAGCGGTCCGGATAGTCTGAGTCACATGGCCTGCATGTTTTTGACGGAGTCGTCACCTTCACCTGGCGTGACGACGACAGCACGCTAGACCCGGTAACCTACACGCTGACGGCTTCCGGTGTGACACCTCCTATCCAGTGGACAGTGGGCGGGACCTGCGTGCCGCTTGGCCTGTGCTAACGGCTAAGGTGAGCTGATTGGCTCGGGCAGGGCGTAGGCATAGACCCAACCCCCGCCCACTTCAGGCTCCTCGTCATCTTCATTGACCTGAGTTTCAAGCTGTAGAATGCCACCGCCTTCCGGCACCGTTATAACGACATACTGCCGTCCCGATTTCGGACTGATATAGCTCATCGGCGTCGCGGTTGAGGCGGCTGGCAACTCATCAGTCCAGAGTTCCTGGCCATTCAGGACATCGATGGCTCTGACTTTGCTGTCCGTTACGCCCGCGTTAATAATCAGTCCGCCTCCTGTGACCATGGAACCGGCGGTGTAGAACATGCCCATCGGCAAGGGCAATCTGGTGGGGATCCCTAAAGGCCCCATGTCGGTTGTGGTTCCCAGTGGACGGCGCCAGAGAACATCCTGACTGGCAAGATCGACCACGGCGATTTCCCCATAGGGCGGTTTGAGACAGGGAGCGAAAACAGACGACAGAAAGAAGAACGAATAGACAGCATAGGGCGTTCCGGCCTGGGCGCCGCCGATGCCGTAGTTGTACCCCGTTTCTGTTTCGGCCCTCGGAATGAGGCGCACGACAGAGGGGTTATGCAGAGAATTGACCACCATCAGGTGGTTGACCTCGTCCACAGCCACGCTGCCCCAGTTCATTCCGCCACCGACGCCCGGGTAATACAGTGAACCGTAACCGGTGGTGGGCGGAGTTAGGGGTCCCTCGTAGCGCATCCGCTTGAACTGAATGCGACAGGAAGCGTGATCAAAAGGCGTGATGCCCCACATGTCTGCTTCTCTGAGTCGTTCATGATCAAATCTCGGCATGCCCACCGAAAAAGGCTGAGTCGGGTCGGTAAATTCTTCCGGAATATCGGTCTGTGGCGTTGGCAGTTCCGCAACCTCGGTAACCGGCTCACCGGTTTCCCGGTCAAGGACAAAAATCTGTGCTCGCTTGGTCGGGACGATTACCACTTTACGCAGCGTGCCATTGATCGGGATGTCTGCCAGAGTCGGTTGTGAAGGAACGTCATAGTCCCAAATGTCGTGGTGCGTGGTCTGGAAATGCCAGCGCACGCGACCGTTTTCAGTGTCCAGCGCCACGACCGAACTGGCGTACTTTTCCATTGCTTCGCTGCGGTGACCGCCAAAATAATCCGGCGTTGCATTGCCTGTGGGGACGTAGACCAGTCCCAGCTCCTCATCCGTGCTGGTCAGGCTCCAGACGTTTGGCGTTCCCCGCGTGTAGGTCTCACCCTCCGCAGGAAGGCCTATGCGGTCCTCCCGTCCCATGTCCCAGGCCCATTTCAATGCACCGGTCACCGGATCGAAACCCCGAACGACGCCGGACGGTTCTTCGGTTTCCTGGTTATCCAGAACCCAGCCGCCTAAGACGAGAGTATCATTAGCGACAGTGGGGGGAGAGGTCACAAAATAGTAACCTGGTTTGATTTCCCCCATGCCCGTCAGCAGATTGACCTCTCCCTCATCGCCAAAGTCTGAGCAGGTCTCGCCAGTTTCCTTGCTCACCGCAATCAGCCTCGCGTCCGTTGTGGCCGTGATAATTCGCTCCGGACAGTTGCTGTCCGCCTGCTCTGGCGGGCTGGCATAGTAGGTGACGCCACGGCAGGTGTCCCAGAACCCTATTCGCGCAGACTGGATTTCCGGATCATATCGCCAGCGCTCCTCGCCGCTATCCGGATCGAGCGCCAGAATGACGTTTCGACCGGTACACAAATAGAGCCCATCATCGATTTGAATCGGTGTGCCTTTAAATTCTCCGGGTACGCCTGTTCTGGTAGTCCATGCAGGCTCCATTTGTCCCACGTTGGTGGTGTTGATCTGTGCGGTGGGGGCAAAGCGTGTGCCGCGCTGGCTTGCCCCATAATGTCGCCACTGGCCTGTGTCATCGAAGACCTGCCCGGTGCCCGCTGCAGTGGGTACCTTGACCTCGTATCTGCCATTGGTGGCGAACAGGGCAACAACCAGAATTGCCAGGGCGGCGGCGACGGGACGGGTGGCCGGCAGCTGTAGTAGGGCATCAGGCTCTCGCTGCAGCAGACCCCGTCTGACTCTGGGTAACAGGAACCACAGGCCCAGAACAGTGAACAGGCCAACGCGCGGCATGAGTTGCCAGGGGTCAAGACCCACTTCGAACAGGGCCCAGAGGTAGGTCACACCCAGGAAAGCGCCGTACAGTTTTGCTCCCTCCGGTTTGCCCCGAAACAGCAGCAGGGCGACTGTGATCAGGAGCAGACCCGCACCCAGGTAGTAGGGCGAACCTCCGAGAAAGGCCAGTGTCCACCCCTGAAGGCTCAAGCCAACCCCGCATAAAGCCAGTACCACAGCTAACAGCCGTGGTTTCACATAATTACCCTGTGCCTGAGACAACGAAATCTCTCCTGTAAACGTCCACTCGTGCGAAGATGATCGCATAGATCGGGTCAATGCTCGATACGGTGTTGTCTGTTTTACGGGTTGTACCCTATTGCGCATTCTGCGATAGGCATAGACCTTCCCAGCCAGAGACTTTATGCTCTGTCGCATAATAAAAAGGAACTGATCATGCCTTGTAACCTATCCCGAACCGCCCTGGTCACAGGGTTGGCACTGCTGGCCCCATTCGCGATGCACGCGCAGCATTCGCAGCAGCTGCTGGAGAGTTATACCCCCGTCACTTACACAGAAATTGAAAATCCCGACCCCAGCGAGTGGTTAATGTGGCGACGTACCCAGAATCACTGGGGCTATAGCCCGCTTGATCAGATCAACAAAGAGTCAGTGGGCGACCTCCGGCTGGCCTGGGCCTGGACCATGGAGCCGGGCATGCAGGAGACAACTCCGCTGGTACGAGATGGCATCATGTTCCTGCCTCAGGCCTGCGACTTTATTGAGGCAGTGGATGCCCGCGATGGAACTCCCATCTGGGAATATCGACGTGAGCGGGTCGATCACGCAGCTTCATTGTCCTGTGCCAATCGCAATGCGACGCTCTATGGCGACAAGCTTTACATCGCAACCGGCGACGCCTATCTGGTGGCGCTGAGTGTCCTGACGGGAGAGGTGAGCTGGGAACGGCAGATCGGTGACTGGACAATTGGTCAGCACTATTCAGGCGGTCCGCAGATACTGGATGGCAAAGTGGTTGTCGGGATGTCCGGCTGCTATTACATCAATACCGGCTGCTGGATTACCGCACACGACCCGGAGACTGGAGAGGAGATCTGGCGAACCAACACGGTTCCGAAAATCGGGGAGCCGGGCGGTGAGACCTGGGGCGACGTGCCCAATGAGGAGCGAAGGGGGGGCTCTGCGTGGATGCCGTCGAGCTACGACCCTGAGCTGGATATGATTTATGTGGGGGTTGCCGTACCCATTCCCTGGGGTGAAATTCAGCGGGATACCCGCGATGGAGATGTTCTGTATACGAACTCGACCCTAGCGCTCAATGCCGACAACGGTGAAATTGAATGGTATTTCCAGTACATACCGGGGGGAAATTGGGATCTGGATCATCCCTTCGAACGGATCATTGTAGAGTCAGAGGTGATTCCGTATGCCGATTCTGTCGACTGGATCAATCCGAATATCGTCTCCAATGAAAGTCGAAAGCTGATTACCGGTGTTCCCGGAAAAACCGGCATCGTCTGGACTCTTGATGCCGCCACCGGCGAGTTTTTATGGGCTAAGGAAACCAGCTATCAGAACGTCATTGTTGGTGTGGATATCGAAAATCACAAAGGCATCACCAATGAGAATCTTGAGATTACCGAAATCCGCCAGCGGCGCTTCGTCTGCCCTTCTACCACCGGCGGTATCAACTGGAATTCGGTTGGCTACAGTCCTGATACGAACGCCTTGTATGTACCCAGTAACAATGTCTGCATGGATTACTACCTGAATCCTGTGAATCCTGTGCTTGGTGGCTATCACAGTTCCGCGACCCAGAGAAAACTGCCGCCGGAAGACTTCGACGGGCAGGTGGGTATGTTCTCCGCGATTGATGTCGCAACCGGTGAAGAAAAGTGGACTTATCGGCAGCGTGCTGGTGTTGCCGGTTCGGTGCTGACCACCGGCGGCGGCCTGGTTTTTGTCTCCGACGATGCGCGACGTTTTCGCGCCTTTGACGCGGATTCAGGAGAGGTGCTCTGGGAGCAGATTCTGAACTCCTCCGCGGGAGGGTTTCCGATGACTTATGAGCTTGATGGGGTACAGTATCTGGCAATCGCTGCTGGCGGCGGGGTCAACTACCGGATGATGACGCCTGAAATCCGTCAGCGACGGGGTGGCAATATCCTTTACGTCTTCAGGCTGCCCTGAACGTTGAGGTGTCTCAGAAGTCCCGTCGGCGGGTATCGCTGACTGAACCGTTTATTTGTTGCGCCAGTTCGGGGGGCGTTTCTCTCGAAACGCAAGCCGCGCTTCTTTGCTGTCTTCGCTGGAAAAGGCTTCTGACAGCGCCTTGAGTGCGACATCTGGCACCTCTGAGAACGCCATGTCTTCCATTTGGAAAAGCAGCTTTCGGGTTCTTTTGATCGCAAGCGGAGACATCGCGGCAATTTTGGCAGCCATTCTCTGGGTCTCTGCTTCTAGAGAAGCGGCCGGCACAGTTTTGGTAATAAGACCCATGCTGGAAGCGTCGAGAGCGCTGATCGGCTCGCCGGTATAGATCAGTTCTGCCGCTTTCATTCTGCCGATCAGACGCTGCAAGAACCAGACATGCATACCGGGAGGACCTGCCAGATTGGGAACGGCCGGGTAGCCGAAATCAGCATCATCCGCGGCGATGATCAGATCTCCGGCAAAAGCCAGAGTGCAGGCGCCTTCCCGGGCATAGCCCTGCACCATAGTGATCAGCGGTTTAGAAAGAGACCGGCAAATCGCCAGGGTGTCGACGTAGAATAGGCGAAGAAATTTCTCCATTTCCTCCTGTTCAAACGCCTCTACAAATTTGATGTCCAGCCCGCCTGAGAGACCTTTGCCGCTTCCCGACAGAATGATCACTCTGCAGTCAGGATCGGCTTCTGCCTGCCGCAGCGCGTGGTGATATTCGCGCGTCAGTGCCTCATCAATGAGATTCAGGGGCGGCCGGTCCAGCACAATATGCGCAATTCCCTCAGCAACGCGGTAACGCAGACCACTGTAGGGTGATTCACACATTTATTGCCGCGTGCCGGTGATGGTGAGGTTGCCGGACTGGGTATACAGGGTGCCGGCGAACCGGTTCCCGTTAACGGTGCCATTGAAATTGAGGCGCTGCACAGACCCGGCCGGCTTCAGCGGGTTAGTCGCGTTTGCCGACCAGGACATGCGGCTGCCGGCGAGTTCGAGTTCATCGACCTGCAGACTGAGCTCTCCTTCCACCTTCACGCCACTTTTTTCGCTGATATGCCAGACTCCGGCGCGTTGCTGGCCAGGAAGCTCATACACGACATCCCAGCTGCCCTCTGCGACATACGGGATATCGCAGCTCAGAAGAAAAAGAAACACGCAACCCACCATCAGCGGGCGGCGAGCTAATGTCAGGAAGGTTTTCGCTCCCAATGACTGGTGCATAGTTGTTTCGCTCATTGGACAAGGCGGCTGTGGCTAGCCGGAAGGATAACCGATCCCAGCGAGCTTTCGATGATTTCCCGAATCTCTTCGGCTAGCTGCTTGTAGAAGTTCCTGACCGGCGAAGTGTTACGCCAGACCAGCGCATGGTTGCGAACCACGTTGATGCCTTCCACATCAGTGACTCTTAGCTCTTTTTTATCCCTGATTTCTGATTTGACGTAGAGTGCAGGCAGAAAAGCGATGCCCATACCCATAACCACCATCTGTCTGAGGGTGTCGAGGCTGGTCCCCTCGTAATCTCTGCGGACTACTGCCCCTACACGCTCGCACAGCTCCGTAATTTGGCGATGGAACAGGTGGTGTTCGCTGATTGTTAGTACTGGCTCTCCAAGCAGATCCATGCGGTTTATTCGAGCCTTGCTCCCTAGGCGATGATCCTTGGCGAGTGCTAGTTTGAGCGGTTCCCTAAATAGGGGCGCGACGACAAGTTCTTTGGACATGATTGGTAGTGTGGTGAGAATCAGATCGTGTTGACCATTGATTAGGCCAGTTTCAAGATCACTGGGCGTGTCTTCGCGGACATAGAGTTTTAGCTCGGTGTAGCGATCGTGGACAGGATTTAGGATGTGGGGAAGCAAATACGGCCCAAGAGTTGGGGTAACGCCAAGTCTATAAGTTCCCATACCACCTCCAGAGAGTAGCGCGGCCTGAGTGGTAAATCCTTGCGCTTCCTCAAGTACACGTCGTGCGCTGAGCAGAAGTTCACGGCCCTGAGGAGTGGTGTTGATGCCTTTTCTGGTGCGTTCGAATAGTTGAATATTGAGCGCCTTTTCCATGACGCCTACTTGGTTGCTAAGTGTCGGTTGAGTGATGTTGAGGCGGAAAGCTGCTTGTCGGAAGCTGCCATACTCAGCCACCGCGGCAAAATACTGCAGCTGCTTCAGTGAGAGATTTCCCAGTGTATTCAAGTTGACACCACTGATTACCGGTCTATGTTGTATATAGATAAAATCTATAACGAAATTCTGTTTATATCAATATTCTTTCATATAACAGCTTAATAAAATAGCAATTCGATCAAAACACCACGCATTTGCGAATAGAGAGACCATAATGATTTCGAGTATTTCAGAAGCAGACATTGAGAAGGCACGCGAGTCTTGGGGTAATGCCTTAATCGAGATTTCGATCGCTTTCGAGGAGCGTGGTATTGAGGCCGCGAGAAAACTAGCTAGTGATGCGATAGATAGCGTGTATGGCTATGGTCATGGCCCAGTCCTATTTAAACCGACGATGGCCAGTGGAGAGCAAACGTTTCGTCCCACCAAAGAAGGAGCTTTGGCATATTTTGTTGGACACAGCGATGAATATCCGCTCGACGGAGGCTTTGGTATTAAGGGATGGCGTAAAGTGGTGTCAGAGACCTCTGAATGCTTCATCGACGGAAATATTGCAATGTGGATGGGATGGGTAACTTTTACAGATAAAAATGGATCGGTTACGCAAGTGGATAAAAGTTGGGGATATAAGAAAGATGAGGCTGGTGTGTTAAGGATCGTTCTACACCATTCGTCCTTACCTTACTCCCCCTAAAATCTATGTCGCTCTTGGGCGGATGGCTAGAGTAGAGATTTTCGGAACTTTGTGTTTGTTCAGACAAGCTAGGAAGACCTAAATGATAGATTTCAAAACAAAAGACCTCAAGGGAGACCTTTTTGGTGGGCTTACCGCGGGCGTCGTTGCGTTGCCATTAGCTCTGGCTTTCGGTGAGGCTTCAGGCGCGGGCCCAATTGCCGGTTTATACGGCGCAATCTTCGTTGGTTTTTTTGCATCTCTATTTGGTGGCACAGGCTCTCAAGTAACGGGACCTACTGGACCTATGGTTGTTGTCTTTGCGGGCGTTTTTGCGACGCTGGACGGCAATCCTTCTCTTGTGTTTACCACGGTTGTCCTGGCCGGTGCTATACAGGTAGCTCTGGGAGTTTTTAAGCTTGGCCAATACATCCGATTGGTACCCTATCCAGTGATATCAGGATTCATGAGTGGCATCGGCTGCATAATCATCGCGCTTCAGACCTCTCTTCTGCTTGGCCATGAACCGAGAGACAGCGGAACCATCGGTGCGCTTATGGAAATTCCTCGTGCTGTGGCTGACCCAAACATTGCGGCGCTAATTCTGGGAGTGCTAACGCTTTTGATTGCGTTCAAATGGCCGGCGAGACTGGCTAAAATCGTGCCTCCACCCCTAGCGGCTCTGATTATTGGCACGCTTGCCAGTCTTTTCCTGTCCGGCGCTCCGACTCTGGGTGACATTCCCACAGGATTACCTAGTTTCATCATGCCTAGCTTTAATCAGGAAACATTTTTGATCGTTCTCCAAGCAGCTATAACCTTGGCGCTACTCGGGTCAATCGATAGCTTGCTTACGTCGCTGGTGGCAGACAATATGACTCGCACTCGGCATAACTCGAATCGAGAGTTAATCGGACAGGGTATCGGTAATATGGTGGCCGGTCTATTCGGAGGTATAGCAAGCGCCGGTGCGACCATGAGAACGATGATCAACATCCGAACTGGTGGTACTACTAAGATTTCTGGAATGTTCCACAGCGTCTTCTTGCTAGCAATAGTGTTAGTCCTAGCCCCTTTGGCAGAAAAAATCCCCCATACTGTGCTTGCGGGAATTCTTATAAAAACTGGATGGGACATTATTGATCGTGCTTATATTCTCAAGGCTCATCGTGGCCCACGTTGGGATCTCGCGCTAATGCTGCTAGTCCTGACGATGACCGTCTTTGTGGATCTTATCCAAGCTGTTGGTGCCGGCGTGGTGCTAGCTTCTCTCGCCTTCGTGAAACAGATCGCCGATGAACAATTGAAGTCGTTGCGAGACATTGCTGATGAAAAATTATCCACGAATTTTTCTGATGAAGAGACAAAATTAATAACTGATGCGAATAATCGCATTAACGTATTTGACTTCGGTGGACCACTTAGCTTTGGAGCTGCGGCTGATTTCGGCTACCAAATACGAGAGAAGTCAAAAGGCCCTAGTAAGGTGATGGTCTTAGACTTTTCGAAGGTACCTTTCTTAGATGTGTCGGCGGCACGCGCAGTACAAACTGTTGCCGAAGACGGAAAGGTCTCGAATAAATTGGTTTTCATTTCAGGGATGACTGATCAGATCCGTAAAATGCTTACGGATCTGATGGGCGAGATAGTGCCTGTAGAACACTTTTTTGATTCGCGCCGCAATGCCATTGCCGCCGCAGTCGAACTCTTGGAGGATCCAGTAGAAAACTCGCCCAAAGAGTCTAACACCAAGCCTTCGCCCACCTGAATATTCCAGGCACACGACTAACTTTATTCGTAAGTGTATTGAAGAATTGCGCACCTTATTGGCCTAGCTTGAATTTTCGCCGCAGATGCACTGTGGCTACCAGCAGTAGGGTTCCCGCAAGAATTGAACAGAATAGAGTCCACAGGTGCTTTGGTTCAGAACCGGCTGTAGTCAGAACTGCTGTTGTCCCTTCGTATTCAGAGCCGTATAGGAAATCGGAAAGGTCTGCCGGAAGCTGATAGCGTACTTCGTCAAAGCTGGCAAACGGGTTGAGACCGATTCCGGTGCCGTAAACGAGGCTGAAAGGATCCCGCGGATCGACTGCGTCAGGCATCACCATGGCCACTGCCAGGCTGGCCTTCCCGGCGATCTTGCCGTCTTCGCCGGTTCCGGCGAACAAAATGCTGCCCTGAACCGGCCGAAATAGCGTCTCATTCTGAATCAGTGCCAGTCGCTTTTGCTGAAGACGGGCGGTGCTGCCGCGCAGGCCCAGCAGCAGCAGATTGCCCTCTACCGCCTGTTCGCCCAGAGTGCGCTCCAAATTTGAATAGGCGCGACTGCCGATCAGCATGTCTCCCAGTCGTCCATGTCCCATGTAGGCCACAGCAATATCCAGACTGGCGCGGTCAGCCAGTTCGGTAGTGAATTGGCGCACAAGACCCGCGTCCAGCAGGCCGCTCCAATCTAGCTCCGCCAATGTTTCCAGCGCCGAGATTTCATTCCTCGCTGTTTGGCTGAATTCGGAATTGATCAGATAGGCTTCAGCAACCCGTCTGGCGGCATTGCGCACCCCCCGGGTCAGTGCCCAGCTGGTGATGGTGGCTCGGCTGATCGTATCGATATCAGTCCCTAATCTGAATGCGTCCGCAATCGACTTGTTCGTCAGTTGCTGCGTGAAGCCCGCATCCTCGACAAAATCACCGCGAAAACTCCTGTAGGATTCGGTGTAGTACAACACTTTTGTGCCTGTCAGAACGCCCTCAAGATCCATACCAACCAGCAGATGAAGCGGACCGCTGAAGCCGACCTCTTCAGGCGGGATGTCCGGCGTGGTAAACACCAGGCCAACCAGTTGTTCCTGTTCAGGGTCGCTGAATGCTCTGATAACCGGAGGGCTGCCGCTCTTCTGGGAAAAGCTGATGGCCTGAGGCATCACCTCGAAGAGCCAGTCTGACTGCAGATTGCGCCACTGCTGCTGGCTCCAGGCTGCATCCGGGCAGACAATCAGAAAAAACAGTAAGAGTCCGCAGACGCTTGAGTGATGATTGTTCATCTCGCTAAACCTGAGCCGGACCTGATGAGGGAGTTGGACGCCATCAGAGTCTAACATCACTGCCGCTTGAGCGGGTGACCGTGGTGGCTATTCTTCCATTGTTGAGCTTGGCGCGGTCTTGTCAGAGAATGCGATGATGCACTCGGATTTTTCTTTGCGATATCAGCTCACTGCCCGTCCCTGGTGGATGCAGCTGCTGCTGGCGTTTAGCATTTTTATGACCTTTGTCTATCTGCCCTGGGACGTTTTGATCAAGCCGTTGGGCGAAGATCAAGAGGTTTGGTTCGGTGTGCTTTTTACCGGCTGGTTTGCCAAACTAGGCGGATTGCTGCACTGGCTGGTTTATGGTGCAGCAAGCTACGGCTATCTTAAAATGAAACGCTGGATGCACCCGTGGTCTGTCATCTATCTGCTGCAGATTGCTCTGGGTATGCTGGTCTGGAGTCTGCTTGATGAGCGCGGCGGTGGTTTGGCGACTGGTTCAATTGTCGCAGGGTGTTTCCTGCTGATTGCCTATTTCAGCTGGCGGGAACGTGCCAGATTCGACGGCTAGGTTTGACGGCGAGATTGGAGTCACAGATGCGCACAGGTTTCAGATTCGCCAAGATTTCGAAGGCTTTACCAGGTCTCATCTGCTGTCTGGCTCTTCATGCCTGCTCACCGGGCCAGGACCGCGAGTTGAATGTGACATTCGTGACTGAGTTCCCCGATTCACTGGAGGAAAGCTCCGCGCTGGCCATTGCAGATGAAGTGGTCTGGACATTGAACGACAGCGGCAATACCGCCGTCCTGTTTGCCCTGTCCCTACAAGGTCAGATTCTGGCTGAAGTCCCCATTGGCAATGCGCGCAATGTCGATTGGGAGTCGCTGGCTCAGGACCAATCCCATTTTTTTGTGGCGGACACCGGGAATAATCTGAACACCCGTGATCGCCTAGTCATCTATCGCATCCCCAAACCGCGATTGGATTCAGAGAACATCGCTGCAGAGTTAATTTCGGTCAGATATGCAGGGTATGAATCGGGCAATATGTCTTCCCATAATTTTGATGCAGAGGCACTGGCGGTGCGCGGTGATGAGCTCTGGCTATTTTCGAAAAACCGGGGGAATGGCAATTCAGATCTCTATCGATTACCCAAGCTGCCCGGCGATTATGTCGTTGAGATTAGCCAATCCCTGCCGGTGCGGTCATTGGTCACAGCTGCAGACATTCATCCGGAAACCTCTGAGCTGGTGCTCATCAGCACTCGGCGAGAAGATTTCGGCTCGCAATCCCTGATCTGGTTTGCGCCGACCACTGGCGGGGGGGTTGACTGGGAGCGGCATCGGGTCGCACATCTGGCGCCTTCAGATCAGTGGGAAGCTGTTGTTTGGCTGGATGAGGCAGAAGTATTGCTCAGTCATGAAAGTAACACCCGCGGATTTGCAGGGCTCGGCCGCTTTCAGAAGCGCTTGGCGAATCAGGGTCCGACAGACTAGCGACAAACTCAAACGGCCGGATTTTCGACAGCATCAGTGGTCTCTCCGGTTTGCCAGGCAGCAATCAGACATCCGGTCACAATCATGGCGGTACCCAACAGCGTTGTGAAGGTGAGGGTTTCAGAGAAAAAAATCCAGCCGAGCAGGGCAGCCCAGGCAAATGCCGTGTACTCAACCGGAAGTAAGGTACTTGCCGGCGCCCTTGCATAGGCCCAGGACATCATCAGCATCGAAAACAGTCCAAGAATTGAAGCAGTGAACAGCTGCGGGACCATTGCGAGGGGCGGAACCACGGCAAGGATCGGGGCCAGTGTGCCGAAAACAAGAATAACCGTCAGATTCTGGAAAAATCCGATTTCTGTGGGCGCCGCTACCAGCGCTTGCTGCCGCTGAAGGATAAGGTTATAGGCATAAAGGACGGCCGAGCAGAGAATCGCAAGAATGCCCTGACCCATTTCGACGTTGTAGTTTCCGCTCAGCCGGCCACCGATTACCACCCCGGCGCCGATCAGACCAATGACTGACGCGACAATCGAGCGTCGATTGATATGCTCGTGCAGGATCACCGCGGATAAATACAGGGCGACCAGGGGCGCGATAAAAGATAAGCCAATGGCTTCCGCTACCGGCAAATATTTCAATCCCCAGAAGAACAGAAAAGCCATGATCGACACAACGAAGCCGCGCCAGACGTGTAACTTAAGCACCGATCGTGATGGCCGCACCGGCTTGCGCCAACAGTACAAACTTCCAGCGAGAACGATAGTGATCAGGCTGCGCCAGAACATGGCGTTGTAGGCGCCGACCTGCAGTGCCAGTCCCTTCATGGCAACATCCATACCCGAGTAGGTCGCGATGCCCAGAGCGGCAGCGACAAACGCGACAGATAGAGGCTTTAGTTGATGCTGCAAGGGTATTCGCTGCTCTTTCGTTTGAAGACGGCGAAGCATACCTCAAACCTCAGCTCTGAACGAGAAGCGGCCGTCCCGACTATTTCCCGGGGGGGGGTTGGTTGCCGGCAGTAACCCGGCACTAGGGCGGGTTAGCGACCGCCGCCCGGCTTATTTGTTGCGAGTCATGGTCCAGGGCACGTTGCTGCCCTAGGCGGACGCGATACCATCCGCAGTATCGCCTTTAAGAGTTGCTGTCATGACATAGGTCATCGAAGCCCCATCGCGGTTGATCTTAAAGTTGATGGAGCTCCCTTCGATTGTGCCCTCTTCGATGGGCCAGGTTCTTCCGTTGCCCAGATCGAATTGACCGGTCAACACGCCGGCTTCCGCTTTTAGAGTTACGACTGCATCTACCGTGCCCATCTGGATGCTCATTTGAAATTGCCATTGGCTTTCCGGTAAGGATTGCGCTGAGCTGACAGTCAGATAGGTTGCCTGGGCAGTTAAAAGCGAAATTTGTCTGAACATTCTATAACCCTCTTCTTGTGATCGACGGGCGTCATAATCATCCCATGAGAAAGCGGATGTGTTTTGCAGGTAACACGCCGACCAATGATGTCCGGTTTCCTGATTCCTTTCGTGTGCATATATGCTAGAGTCCCAGCATGTCTGGCCAATGGCAGGCTTCTGCGCAGCCAGCGAGGATCGCCATGAAAACAGTTGCGCTTGTCTCTTCGGTTTGCTTATTTTTCTGCGGCTCTGTCTTCTCACAGACGTCGATCAGCGGCGTCTGGCTACTTAACGGCCCGGGCACAGAAAGTGCTATTCAGCTCACACCCCTGGGTGAACAGATCCGCGCGGACTATGATCTGCTCGTAGATGATCCCAGTCTGTCTTGCACCCCGGCCAGTGTTTCAAGAATTTGGGCCAACCCCAATTCTCGGATCAAGATCACCGAGCAGGCCGATGCTATTGAGATCAGCTACGAGTTGTTCGACCTGCGTCGCCACATCCCGTTAGGAGATGACTCTGTTATGTCGGATTCCCCGAGCACCAGAAATCTCTCTGGCACTCTGTTTGCGGAGATGGGCTCATCCTTTGCCTTCTATGAGGGCACCACGCTGATCATTGAATCGCGAAATCACGCGCCCGGATACATCAGAACATCGCGGGGCATTCCTCAGTCATCGAACACTGTCGCGATTGAGGAGATTAAGGTGAGAGACGGTGAGCTGCATATTACGCATACCTACCGCGACGAATCCTTGTTCGACGCACCTCTCGTTCTGGAATACTCGTTTCGTTGGATTGAGGCAGAAGATGTAGACATCTATTCCTGCACGGACGCCGATTATGATTGGTTTCTCGAACTGAATAACAAATTCGACAGTAAGTAAGGCAAAAGAGGAAGAGAGGGAACGAAGGCAAAAAATGAACAATTTTTCCACGACAGCTAAGCACCTTCTGATGATCGCGCTTGGTCTAGGTGCGTGTTTGTCCATGACGCTGGATGCTCATCATTCCACCAACGCCAATTTTACCCAGGAGATCGTCTCAGTAGAGGGGACCATTGAGCGGGTGCGATTCGTGAATCCTCACGCATCGGTTCTGATCAGGCATGTCGACGCAGAGGGGCAGGAGATTTTCTGGCTCATCGAGTCGGGCGCTCGAACTACCCTCGAGCGGCAGGGCGTGACACTCGAGCATCTGGAGATCGGATCAACGGTAACAGCAACCGGGCGTAAGGGAAGGCGTGACTTCACCATGTATCTCCAGAAGATTACCTACGAAGACGGCACGGAATTCATTCCGCAGCCGGAACTCAACTGATAGGAATGGATAGGCTGAACGGGTAATCTGGCAATGGCAGAACGCTCACAGACTCAAATGCAGAAAAACAACCGCGCCCGGGTCGCCGTGCTTTATGTTTTTCTCTCGCTGTCTTCCTTCTCGTTCGGTGACGCTTTGTTGCCGCAGGTGCCTGAAGGCGTCCAGGCGATGTCTTTGTCAGGAGAGCCCCTGGTTTCCGCCGAGCCCAGTGACAATACCCTAAATAATCTGGCACAGGCCCGGACGGAATACGAGGCAGAACCGGGGATTGCGGAAAACATTATATGGTATGGCCGCCGAACCGCTTACGCAGGTGATTATCGCCGCGCCATTGATATATTCACGGAGGGGGTCGAAAAGTTTCCCGAGGATCCCCGGTTCTTCCGGCATCGCGGCCATCGTTATCTTTCCATCCGCGAGTTCGATCATGCCATTGCCGATCTGGAGAGGGCGGCGGATTTGATGGATGGAACGCCCGTTGCGGTTGAGCCTGATGGTCTGCCGAATGCGCAGAATATCCCGCTGACGACCACTCAGGGTAACGTGTGGTATCACCTGGGTCTGGCCAACTATCTGAAGCAGGACTGGCTCCGTGCGCTGGAGGCGTTTCGTCGCGGGTACAGTCTTGGTGGCTACGACGACAATCTGGTCTCTACCGGGCACTGGATCTACATGATTCTGCGTCTGATGGGCAGAGAAGCCGACGCGCTTGCCGCGCTTGTTGAGATCTCCGCCGAGATGGAGATCATCGAAAACATGAGTTACCACCAACTGTGTCTGCTTTATAAAGGCGAAGCGTCACTTGAAGACATGATGGCAGCGGACGGTGATGACCCAAGTAATGCCGCAGTTGTCTATGGGGTTGCCAATTATCTCTATTACAACGGAGACCGTCAGGGTGCCGATGATCTGTTACGCCGTCTGGTGTCAGGGTCAAGCTGGAGCGCGTTCGGATTTATCGCGGCTGAAGCCGACCTGGCAAATCCGAATCGCTGAGCCGTATCGCTGTCACCTGCCACCTAAAAGGGAAGAAGCCGATACAGCGTTGCTGCGAGGACACCGCCGGTCAGAGGGCCAAGCACCGGCACCCAGGCATAGCTCCAGTTATTCGGGCCTTTGCCTTCGATAGGCAGTATGGCATGGGCCAGCCGCGGCCCCAGATCTCTGGCGGGATTGATCGCATATCCGGTAGTTCCCCCCATACCCAGCCCGATTCCGAATACCAGCAGCGCGACGGGTAAGGCATCCAGAGCGCCCAGACCCACATCCGGTTCGGCAATGTAAAGCACGCCCAGGACCAGCACAAAAGTCGCAATAATTTCACACAGCAGATTTATCGGTGTGTTCGGGATAGCGGGTGCAGTACTGAAAACACCCAGTTTTGTCGCCGGGTCTTCGGTGGCATTGAAGTGGTCCTTGAACTGAAGCCAGCAGCACACCGCTCCCAGAAAGGCGCCGATCATCTGAGCAGTGAGATAGGCGGGTACCAGCCCCCATGAAAAATTTCCTGCTGCGGCCAGCCCCAGCGTCACGGCTGGATTGAGATGGGCCCCGCTGACGTCGGCGGTCATGAAAACCGCAATAAAGACCGCGATTCCCCAGCCCCAGGTGATGACGATCCATCCGCTTTCATTGCCTGCTGTTCCGGCGAGTGAGACGTTGGCGTTCACGCTGTGTCCCACCAGAACTAGAATAAAAGTACCGAGTATCTCCCCGAGAAACGCTTCCATAGCAGCTGCCTTATTTTTAGATTGGGTATGCCTGGCTTCAGTTGCAGACGCGTTCGCCGGTGAGACGAGCTTCGTCACGCTTCAGCATTCGAGCGGACTTGTAATCGCCCTCCGAAACTCCCGCTACTATAGGCAAAATTGTGCCAGGTCGCCACTTTGCGCATCGCTGTTTCCGTGGTTGCCGCTGCATCGACATGATCTGAAGCCCCGGGGGCGCTGATGCCTTTTACCAAAGGACAGGGGGTGAGCGAGATGTGAGCAAGCTGCGCCATGTGGTGCGTTTGCAGTACTGGACAACTGCCGTTCGGGCCGCTAGGTTGAAGGTAGAAGACAGTGCGTTCTCCCTTGCGGGTGTACGCAAAAAAGTTTCCTTAGGGATAAACAGGGAGCACAGGGAGAGACTGATGTCCATGAAAGCCGATTCTGACACCAAGACCGCAATGAATAAGCGCGTTGACCGCAGGGAACTGCTCAAGTTTCTTGCCGCCAGCCCGCTACTGACCAGCTATTCCGCGTTCGCTCAGGAAGCCGAGGAAGTGCTCGGTGAGCGCCTGACAGATCCGTCAGAGGTCATCAACGTGTTTGAGATGGAAGCGGTTGCGCGCAAAAACATTCCGCCGGCACACCTCGGCTATTTAAATACGGGCGTAGACAGTGACAATACGCTGAGGGCCAATCGGGACGGGTTTACCCGATTTCAGATCAAGCCCCGTCGACTGGTGGATGTGAGTAAGACTGACACGCGGGTCAATATCCTCGGCACTGAAGCGAGTTCGCCGATTTTCCTTTGTCCGGTTGGCAGTCAGGGGGCCTACCATCCTGAGGCTGAACTGGGTACTGCACGAGCGGCGGCTGCCAAAGGGCATCACATGGTGCTGTCAACGCAATCCTCGACGGCTGTCGAAGCGGTTGCGGAAGCGAAAGGTGCGCCCATCTGGCATCAGCTCTACCCGACTGACCGCTGGGAATACACGGTTGCGATGCTGCAGCGCGCTGAGGCCGCCGGATGCACAGCAGTGTGTTTGACCATTGATCTGCCCGGCGGGCGCAATACTGAAACTCAGTCGATTCTCATGAGAGAAGATGACAGAACCTGCTCAAACTGTCATACAGGCCAGGCCAAGCCGATGTTTGACGGACTGGATATGCGCGGCGTGGGTCTGAACAACCCGGCTCTGACCTGGGAAGTCATCGGCCGCATGAAGGAGGTGACCTCCATGAATGTGATCATCAAAGGGGTCGAGGTCGGGGCAGATGCGGCTCTTGCTGTGCAATATGGTGCTGACGGCATCTGGGTCTCCAACCATGGCGGGCGGGCAACCGAGACCGAGAGAGGCACAATCGAGTGTCTGCCGGACATCGTGGCCGCCGTGAATGGCCGGGTGCCGATCATCGTCGACAGTGGATTTCGTCGGGGCACCGACATCTACAAGGCGCTGGCTCTCGGAGCCTCCGCGGTAGGGATTGGCAGACCTTATTGCTGGGGTCTGGGTGCGTTTGGTCAGGCCGGTGTCGAGCGGGTATTGGACCTGCTGAATCGTGAGCTGCTGATTACCATGCGGGGAAGCGGTACGCCGACTATTGCCTCCATCGGTTCTGACTATGTGCATGATGCCGGCTATCGGGTGCCCCGTGGGACGCTGGGCCGCGAGCTGCTGTAGACGTGATTTTTTGAGTTGGTGTTAAGGGGGTGGCGCGTGCATAAAGCCTTATTCGGATTGCTGTCGGCAGTTTTCTGTTCCTTCGTCAGCGCCCAGGCGGGCAGTCAGTGGAAAATTATCCACGCAGGCTCTTTGCTGGTTGATGCCAGAGAGGAAGTACGGGCCGAACAGAGCATCATTATCAGAAATAACGTCATTGTCGATGTGCGCGATGGCTATGTCGTACCCGGCGAAGTCAGCGGTGCAGCGAATGCGAAGGTGATTGATCTGAGTAATCAGTTCGTCTTGCCCGGGCTAATTGATTCCCACACCCACATTTTAAGTCAGCAGGAGCCCAACTCCCGGGAAATCCGTGTGACCCGCAGTGATGAACTGAGCACGCTGATGGGCTACGAGTTTGGGATGCGCACACTCCGAGCCGGTTTCACCACGGTTCGAAACGTCGGTGGGACGAGAAACGCCATTTTTGCTCTGCGTGATGCCATTAATCAGGGCATTGTCATGGGCCCACGCATCAAAGCGGCCGGTCAGGGAATCACGCCGACCGGTGGTCATGGTGACGGAGGCGGATTTCGCGACGACATATTTCCTCATCCTCACACCGGAGTGTGCGATGGCGTGACGGAGTGCCGGAAAGCCGTCCGCACGCAGGTGAAGTATGGTGCTGATCACATTAAATATGTTGCGACCGGCGGAGTGCTCAGTCTGACAGCCACCGGCACTGAACAGCAGTTCACCGATGAAGAGCAGATCGCGCTGGTACAAGCTGCCCATGCTATGGGTCGCAAAGTGGCGGCTCATGCGCACGGTAAAACCGGCATGATGGCCGCCCTGCTGGCCGGCGTAGATTCGATTGAGCATGGCTCTTATCTTGATGAAGAGGTGGCTGATCTATTTGTGCAAACTGGCGCGTATTTGGTGCCGACTCTGATTGCCGGTTATACGGTCGAAAGAATCGCTACCGAGCAGCCTGAATTTTTTATCCCTGCTGTCAGGCAGAAGGCTCTCGAAGTGGGTCCTATCATGCGTAATGCATTGCGGATCGCCCATGAGCGCGGCGTTAAAATTGCCTACGGCACCGACGCCGGTGTTAATGATCACGGCACCAATGCGTATGAAGCCGTGTTAATGGCTGAAGCAGGTATGCCTGCCAGAGAAATTTTGATTGCGGCAACAGTCAACGCCGCTGACCTGATGAGTCTCACCGAGGTGACAGGTACGATTGAAGCCGGGAAAGATGCAGATATTCTGGCGGTTGGCAGTGATCCACTGGAGGATATTTCTGCACTGATGCAACCGACCTTTGTCATGGCCAGGGGCAATGAAGTGAATCTGGCTGTGCCGCCGGTGGACCTGTTCCCCTGGCCTGACCTGTAACCTCCTCTGTCCGTTTCAGGCATTGCCGGTCATCTTGATTGCCAGCAGAATTTGCGGTGCCCGGTTTCACGGCTTTGCCTGCTGACGCCTTTCTGCGCAAACATTCCCGATGAATAGCCCGGGTGCCGGCTGGATTTGCTGGCTCGCGCTCTGTTTCGCCAACGGTTCTTTATGCAACAGAGCTCGATGATTCCGCGAGGAAGGTTTACTCAGCTGGGTGGGTGGCTTAGCATCAGCCCAATGCTTTCGGGAGAAAAATAATGAGAATACACAAATCTTTGCTGGCTCTCGCGGCCATATCCGGTGTGGCGTTGACCATGGTTACCCTTCAGGCTCAGGATGATGAACCGCCTGAAATGGGTGTGTTCATCGCCAGCGTCGGTCTGGGTGATGGTGGCAATCTGGGTGGGCTTGAGGGTGCCGATTCGCACTGTCAGCAGCTGGCTGCCAACGCGGGGCTTGGGCATCGCAGCTGGCATGCCTATCTGAGCACTCAGGGTCCTGATGCGGTGAACGCGCGTGATCGTATTGGTGAGGGCCCCTGGGCCAATGCCAATGGTCTGGTCATGGCCACCAGCGTCGACAATCTCCATTTCGATAACTCTAACTTCACCTGGACGTTTATGCTGGACGAAAATGGCAATCGGTTTGCCTCACGCATCGACGGTGACCCGGATTTCACGGAACACGATGTGTTGACCGGTACCCGGATCGATGGTACCGCGTTTACTGACGGTAGCGACATGACCTGCAGTAACTGGACCAGCAATGACGAAGGCAGCGCCCGAGTCGGTCACGCGGATCGCTATTCGTTTACGACACCCGGTTCTCCGTGGAACTCATCTCACGGAACGCCGGGGTGCGCGCAGGAAAATCTGGTTGCGGTGGGTGGCGCCGGGTTGTTCTACTGCTTTGCGATCGATTAAAGCTTCGTGATTGATTTAGACTTTGTGATTGATTTAAGCCCCTTGAGGTTCTGAGTCTATCGCGCAAAACATCGCAGGCGTCCTTGCCGGGCTTGCGTCGCCACTTCTGAACCGAGGGGCGGGATGAAATAGCTGGAGCAGTTTTATGGAATACGACACTGTCGTACTTGGCAGGCGCAGCATTCGGGGCTATTTGCCCAAGCCGGTGCCCAAGGCATTGATCAAAGAAGTCCTTGGGATCGCGATGAGGGCGCCGACATCGCTGAACACCCAGCCGTGGAACTTTTACGTGGTGGCAGGCGAGGTATTGGACAGAATTCGCGCTGGCAACACCGAGCGGAATCTTGCCGGTGTTCCCGATTCCCGCGAATTCAGAAACCATGGAGCTTATGAGGGTGTCCATCGCGAGCGGCAGATTTGCATTGCCAAACAGCTGTTTCACGTCATGGGCATTGAGCGGCACGACAAGGGAGCGCGACAGGACTGGGTGCTGCGTGGCTTCCGGCAGTTTGATGCGCCGGTATCTGTAGTCGTAACCTACGATCGGTCAATCCATGGCGGTGATATTGCACCTTTCGATTGCGGGGGAGTAACCAACGCCTTGGTCAATGCGGCCTGGTCGCGCGGACTGGGTTGCGTCATCAACAGTCAGGGCATCATGCAGTCGCCGGTGGTTCGTGAACACGCGAAGATTCCGGATGATCAGGTGATCATGATTTGTGTGGCCATGGGCTATCCGGATGAAGAGTTTCCCGCAAATGCCGTGGTTTCTGAGCGTAAATCCGTAGACGAGGCAGCCGTTTTTGTCGGCTTTGATGCACGCTGAGTAGGCGGGCTCATGCCACTGTTTAGCCAGTGTGCTTAGGGGCAATCGACAGCAGGAAGATTCCAGTAAGCTGTCTCACCAGCTTTCTGAATTCGGCCCTGTTGAGAACTATTATGGGGATGGTTCATTTATCGCGATAAACTACTTTAAAAAGCGGATTCGCGATTTTGTCGGTAACGCTACGAATCTTGATCAATCGTTTGGAGGTTTAACCAGTCCATTTTTAAGTGAGTACGGCCAGCAGGCGCAGGCTTGTGTGAACGCTTGGGCAGCAGCTGGTCGGCCTCAGACAGGCTTTCCTGGAGAGGGTGGGACTGGCGATTGTGTCTCGCAACAGTTCTTGTGGGGCCAAGGCTGGGCGATAGACCAGCACCATATGTTTCAGGTAGCGTCCGCTTTAGAAGCTGGGGTAGACGTACTTAACGGCGCTGCCTACCTGGATCCAGGTTGGAATGCTAATTGCCGAGCAGGACACTGGTGGGTATGTGGTGATGGCGTAATAAACGGCTCAGATTCTGACCCATTAGCGCTTTTCGATATTACACAGCCAGTGAATATGGAGTCAGGAAAAGTTAGTGGTTGGGAAGGTTCTTGGCAGCACTTTTTCTCGGGAACACCTTTCGGTGTAACGATGAACTACACCAGGGTCAATGGTGGTAACGTAGAGCCCGGGCTGTCAACTGTTGGTCGTCAGTTCGTGTTGACAGGACTTGGTGACTCAGGGAACGCTTCGGTATTTTTTGAAAATCCGAAGCACACCATCAGACTTTCTCTCAACTATAGAGCGGAGACTGCATCGGGATTTGCCAATTATGAGCAGCCTGTTTTTGTGGAAGCAAGAAGGCAAGTGGATTTTTCATACCAGTATGGTTACGATAATAACCTCACGGTTTTTCTTGATGCTCAAAACATCCTCGACGAAGAAACGCGACTCTTTGTCAGATACCCTGAGATGCTATTTCTAGCGCAAGACCATGGCCCTGTTTTCAGATTAGGGGTGCGGGCAAACCTTTAGGGTGGTGGTTTCCGCCACCTTTAGATAGAGAAATTTCGCTCGAAGGAATTAGGCCTATTTCGGCAAGTCTTGCGAAGTTCATCGGCAGGGTGGGGAAGGTAGAGTAACGATCTTCCCCGCCTCTTCCGCCGAGGCCTGTATGGGCCTTGGGTTGTTCAACCTTTTAAATTGTCTTCCGGACAAACGGCGACTTCTGCCGTGAGTTTTGAAGTATCCTATTTCTGTGAGTTTTTAAGAGATGGCGCAGCTGATCCCGGTTGACCCGTTTGATCTTGTTATTGTGGGTGGTAATGGTGATCTGGCGGTGCGCAAACTCATTCCCTCGCTGTTCCATCGTCACCGCGATAAGCAGTTCAGCGACGACAGCCGAATCATTGCGATTGGTCGCGTCGAGATCTCGCGTGATGCCTATATCAAAGAAGTAAAGTCGGCCTTGATGCCAGCGGTATCAATTGATGAGTCGGAATTTGAGCGATTCACCGACCGTCTGCACTATTGCTACTTTGATGTGAACAACTATGGCGCATGGACACCACTGGTAGACATGTTGACTGGCCACGAGCATAAAATTCGAGCGGTGTATCTCGCTACCCCGCCTTCGCTTTTTGGTACTGTCGCCGCCGGATTCAAGGCCAACAAGCTCATGACCTCAGACATGCGTATCGTTCTGGAAAAGCCGATAGGCCATGATTATGAGTCTGCCAAGGCGATCAACGATCAGGTGGGTGCATGCTTCGAGGAGAATCAGATCTTCCGCATTGACCACTATCTTGGTAAAGAAACCGTGCAAAATTTACTCGCGCTTCGTTTTGCCAATTCCCTGTTTGAGCCTCTTTGGCGCAGGGAGGTGATTGACCACGTCCAAATTACAGTGGCGGAAGTTTTGGGTGTGGAGAACCGGATAGAATTTTACAACGACATCGGCGCTTTGCGAGACATGGTGCAGAATCACCTGTTGCAGCTGCTCTGTTTGGTTGCCATGGAACCGCCGAGCAGCCTCGATGACGATGCAGTGCGCGATGAAAAATTAAAAGTGTTAAGAGCACTGAAACCGATCAGTACAGATTCGGTGAAGCAGAGCACAGTCCGCGGCCAGTATGCCTCGGGTGCGGTCGATGATGCAGTCGTTGCAGGCTACGCTGCCCAACTCAGCGAACCGTCCAATACCGAAACTTATGTGGCAATCAAGGCGGAAGTCGATAACTGGCGCTGGTCGGGTGTGCCGTTCTATCTGAGGACAGGAAAGCGTTTAGCGGCGAAGCATTCTGAGATAGTTATTCAGTTCAAACCGGTGCCGCACGCTATTTTTGAGGATCAGAATCAGCAAACGGCTCCGAATAGTCTGTCGATCATGTTGCAACCTAACGAAGGGGTCAAGATGACGATCATGTCTAAAGAGCCTGGGCCGGGTGGGTTCGAACTGAAGCCGGTGTCTCTTGATCTGAGCTTCGAGGAAACGTTCGGAGTCCGCTATCCGGACGCGTATGAACGCCTGCTCATAGAGGTGTTGCGGGGTAATCCGGCGTTATTTATGCGGCGCGATGAGGTTGAAACGGCTTGGCGCTGGATTGATCAGATTATCTCAGGCTGGGAGCAGAGCCAGCAGCCGGTGGAGTCCTACCTGGCAGGCTCATGGGGCCCGGCCGCGGCCAGCATGATGCTGGATCGCAATGGCCATGCCTGGAAGTCTGGTGAATGACCATGCAGGACACGGTTTCAGGCGCTTGCCTGCGTCAGTTCTCCACCCGTCAGGAAGCGGCTCGGAGTCTGGCGCAGCGCATCAAGCAAGCGCTGTTGTTTGAATTGGAGCAAAATCAAAGGGCGACTTTGGTTCTTAGTGGTGGCGGTTCGCCAGTCGAATGTTTCCGAATTCTTTCGACCATCGGTTTGCCCTGGCATCGAATTGACGTCACTCTGAGCGATGAGCGCAATGTGCCAGCTGATCACGCCGCCAGCAACGAAAAGCTGCTTCGAGAGAATCTGATCAGGTCTAAAGCCAGCGGCGCAACTTTTGCCCCTCTTCAGGAGGGCATTGGCCGACTGTTGCCTTCGGCCTGCAGTCTCATCGGTATGGGCGAGGATGGCCACTTCGCCTCACTGTTTCCAGATTCGCCCGAGCTGATGACAGGTCTCACCGGCGACACCGATGTTGTCTCGGTGACCACACCCTCGAGTCCGTATTCAAGAACGAGTATGACGCTCCGTTCTATCACAAAGACCAGAGCACCGTGTTTGCTGGTTTTTGGCGAAACCAAGAGAGCTCTGCTGAAGAACCCGCAGGCTCACGCCATCAATCATCTGCTGGAAGCGATGCCGGTCGAGATTTTCTGGGCCCCTTGAAAACAGCCCTTCGTCAGAGGCAGGCGGATTAGCTGTAGAGAACCAATAATGATGAACGTTATCGTTGAAAGAGTCACCGAAGCGATCGCGCTTCGCAGTCAAGAGTCGCGTCGCCGTTATCTTGAGAAAATTGCCAGAGCCGCGGATCGCGGCAAAGGGCGTGCTAACATGGGGTGCAGTAATCTGGCGCACGGCATGGCAGCGTGCTCCCCTGAGGCGAAATCGCTCATGCAGAGTGAAGCCGCGATTAACCTCGGTATCGTGACAGCCTATAACGATATGCTCAGTGCCCATCAGCCTTACGCCGGATACCCCGATCAAATACGTGCCATCGCGCATCAGAATAAGGCCACAGCTCAGGTAGCCGGGGGCGTTCCGGCGATGTGTGATGGCGTGACTCAGGGTGAAGACGGCATGGATCTTTCCCTGTTCAGTCGCGACACGATCGCTATGTCGACCGCGATTGCGCTTTCGCACAACCTGTTCGATGCCGTTATTTGTCTCGGGATTTGCGACAAAATCGTGCCCGGGCTGATGATTGGAGCGCTGTCCTTTGGTCATCTGCCGACACTGTTTATCCCCGCCGGACCGATGCCGTCAGGACTGCCGAATTCGGAAAAAGCCAAGGTGCGGGAAGCGTTCGCAGCGGGCGAGGTTGGCCGGCCGCAGCTCATTGCTGCGGAATCAGCGGCCTATCATGCCCCCGGAACCTGTACCTTTTATGGTACCGCCAACAGCAATCAGATGCTGATGGAGTTCATGGGCCTGCAGTTACCGGGAGGGTCTTTCGTTAATCCGGACTCGGAACTACGCTCCGCTCTGACCGCTGA
Source organism: uncultured Pseudohongiella sp. (assembly GCA_902537815.1). GTDB lineage: Bacteria > Pseudomonadota > Gammaproteobacteria > Pseudomonadales > Pseudohongiellaceae > UBA9145. Next base: position 59,253 of record CACBCS010000008.1, read on the forward strand.
GGCGACTCGGCAAGTCATCGAGTTGGCGAAGTCGCAAGACAGCGCCGTCAGCTTAGGTGCGATTGTGTCTGAAAAAACGCTGGTGAATGCCATGGTTGGACTGCTGGCAACTGGTGGCTCCACGAATCACACGCTCCACCTCGTCGCCATTGCCAGAGCCGCTGGCCTGGTGATTAATTGGTCTGATTTTGCCGAGCTGTCGGCCGTAGTGCCTTTACTGGCCCGGGTGTACCCGAATGGGACGGCCGATGTGAACCATTTTCATCAGGCTGGTGGTCTGGGGTTTATCATCAGAGAATTACTCGATGCGGGTATTCTGCATGACGACGTTCGCACTGTCGCCGGGCCCGGCTTGAGGCGATTTTCCCAGAGTCCTGTGGAAGTGAATTACGGGCTCAGATGGCAGCCCGTTGCAAGTCAGTCAGAAGACCGCAATGTGGTCAGAGGCTGTGATGAGCCTTTTCAGCAGACTGGGGGTCTCAGTCTGGTCGAAGGAAACCTCGGTCGGGCGATCGTGAAGGTTTCTGCTGTGGCTGAGGAAAATCGCCGTATTCGCGCACCCGCCAGGGTCTTCCAGTCGCAGGAGGCTTTTCTGGCGGCATTCGAAGCCGGAACTCTGAATCAGGATGTTGTGGTGGTGGTTTCTCATCAGGGGCCCAAGTCAAACGGGATGCCGGAGCTGCACAAATTGACGCCTTATCTCGGAATTTTGCAGAACAAAGGATTCAAAGTTGCCCTGGTGACGGACGGCAGAATGTCAGGCGCCTCCGGGAAAGTCCTTGCGGCTATCCACGTAACGCCGGAAGCCTGTGCCGAGGGTCCGATCAGCCAGATTGAGAACGGCGATGTCGTAATCATCGACGCCGAGCTTGGTCTCCTGGAGGTTGAAGCCGAATTGGCGAATCGGAATTTCAAATCCACATACAGTTCGGAGCATGAGTCCGGCATGGGACGCGAACTGTTCGCTGTCTTTCGACGGGAGGTGGGTCCGGCCGAGAATGGAGCCACAATATTTGAGCTAAGTTAGTTATGGATGCGAAGGGATTTTTTACAGACATCAAACTGGTTCCTGTAGTCACGCTGGAGCGTCATGAAAATGCCGTAGACCTCGCGCTGTGTTTACGGGATGCGGGGATCCGTGCCATAGAAGTTACGCTGCGGACTGAGTCTGCTTTGAAGGCTATTGAACTGATTGCTGATGCGGTACCCGATGTTCACGTTGGAGCGGGCAGTGTTCGTGGGGCGGAACAGATTTCGATGATCAGAGAGCGGGGAGCACAATTTGCAGTCAGTCCGGGCCATTCGCAAAGTCTGATCAATCAGGTCAAGGCTGCCGGCATGCCGTTTGTGCCCGGCGCAGCCACCGCGACTGAAATGCTGGCACTCAGGGAAAACGGTTATTCACTCATGAAATTCTTCCCTGCTGAGTTACTGGGTGGCACAAAAATGCTGAAGGCCCTGTCGGCTCCTTTACCGGAGATCCGTTTCTTTCCGACCGGAGGCATCAGTGCCGACCTCGTTCAGGGTTATCTGAAGCTTGGCTGTGTGTCCTGTGTCGGTGGCAGCTGGTTCATCCCTGTTGAACTGCTTGAGGCGAAAAGGTTCAATGACATCAAAACTCTCACGCAGTCCGCATTGCAATTGAGCCATGTCTGAACCGACCGTTCTTGTGGGCGATATCGGCGGTACGAACGCCAGATTCGCGATAGCTCGCCCGACCGGGGCCGGATATGAATACGAGCAGGTTTTGCTGTGCGACGATTTCGTATCGGCTGAGTCAGCTATCCAGCACTATCTTGAAGAGATATCCGCCCCGCCGGTCAGATCCGCTTGCCTGGCCGTCGCCGGGCCTGTGGCTGCGGGGAGGGCGAGCCTGACTAACAACCGCTGGCTGTTTGATGAAGCCAGTCTACGCGCCACACTCAGCTGCGAGAGAGTCAAGCTTCTTAATGATTTTGAAGCGGCGGCTCTGGGAATGGCAGAGCTTGGCCCTGCCGATCTGACTCCCGTGGGGAAAGCTGGATTGCCAGATTTGACTCAGACGGAGTTTGTGACGGCGGTGGTTGGTCCCGGAACCGGTTTTGGTGCTGCGAACCTGATCAAGCGGGATGGCAGGCTGACTTCGCTGAGCGGAGAAGCCGGGCACGTTGGGTTCGCGCCCGAAAACCCTTTACAGGCTGAACTGCTCGCCAGTCTTGCCAATGAGTTTGATCGGGTCTCGGATGAGCGCCTGGTTTCCGGAAGCGGCCTGGTGAATATTTATCAATTTCTCGCAGCTCGCAGCCAGACCGCAAGCGAGCGATTTGAAGCGGCGACGATCTTTTCGAGGGTCGAAATGGACCAAATTGCCCGGCAGGCGGTCGCACTGTTTTTTGAATTGCTGGGGCAGGTGGCGGGTAATTTCGTACTTGCAACAGGGTCTTTCGATGGGCTGTTTATTGCCGGCGGGATTGTTCAGAGATATCCGGAATTACTTCAAAGCAGTGCTTTCATGGCAGGATTTGAAAATAAAGGGCGTCATCGTGGGCTGATGCAGGCGGTCCCTACGGGACTGGTCCATCATCCCTTGCCGGGACTTCTTGGGGCGGCGGCCTTCGCAAAAGGCTGGTACTGAGTCAGATTTGTCGGGGACGCGGTTGCGCACTCTTTTGACAGCCTCTTGTCGGGAAATCGTCATTCAGCGCCTTATGAGCAGCTATGGAGCTGCATTACAGACCGGCGGACATTGTAATTTTCGGGCGATGGTGTGACACTCGTTTTATGATCCGTAGACGAATTGTACTTCTACTAATGCTGTCACTAGTGGCGCCACTCAATTCCGGAGCAGCGGCATGGATGTCACTGAGCATGAGTGAGCAAGGCGAAGCCAATCAGGAGTCGTCAGATGATCACCGACATACTGACCACCCCATGCACGGTGACAGACATGCGCATGGTCAGCACGCCGACGGCCACCTCCATTATCCGCAACCGAATGGGTCCGCTCACGACCATCATGGCGCCGCACAGTTGCACGATGCGCATAGTGATGGGCACAGTGAGGCAGACTGCGAGTCCGAGTGTCTGTCTTGCACCAACCACTGCTCCAGCCTGGCTCTCTTGAGTCAGCCCAATGAGAGCGAGAACGGAAATCTGGCCTTTGCCTCGTCTCCGTCCCATTGCCTTTCAAGTCTTGCGGAAAAGCTTCTGCGCCCACCCATCCTCGTCTAGTCGGAGTTGGCTAGGCTCTTCGGCTCCTGCCAGTGACCAGTCCGGATACTCTTTGCTTTTTCATGTGCATTCCAGAAGCAATCTGGCCCAAGTATGTGTTTTGCGAGTTCTTGGCTCGGTCCACTCTCCACCCCTAGATATTTGAATTGTTCGAAGCATCAGCGCTTGCAGCGGTTAATTTGCCGTCAGGGCTGCAGCTCGGACACAGGGTCTGACTAGACGGTGTCAACGTCTCGCGAGAGAAAGGCGCCTTGGGAAAGAAAAATGTTACTAACACAAGTTTGCGCAAGGGGTCGCTTGAGAGCGATCGTCTTGCTCTGTTTTGGGGGCGCGCTGAGTTCTCTGTTTTCGATGGCGTCGCCTGCTTGGGGACAAGAGAGTGATACTCTGGATGTGCCTATGATGCGCCGCGCACTCGGTATGTCCGGACTGAGGAGAAGTATCGCGCTGGATACCCCCCTCGGGGCACTCTTAATGAGAAACAATACGTACCGCATTGCGAAGCTCTCTTCTGCGGCCGTCCCCGCTGGCGACAGGAAATTTGGCTCTTCAAGTGCGATTGGTCAGTTCAATTCTGTGTTGGACATCGGGCACTCAGGCGGCACAGCCTTTTTTCTCCAGACGACTGCCAGACACGTTGATTTTGAGGTGTCTGATCTGCTTAAAGCCAGCGTCAAGCGCCTCGATCTGGGCATCATGGCGATGCGCAACAGCAGTGAGGGGAACCCGCAATATCTTGGCCTCAGTGTTATCTCGGAAGACAATACTGGCAGGCCGCAATTTGTGGATGGTTACAGGATTGGCGATGGTGTCGGGCTCAGGCTGGAGGGCGGAGCAAAAATTTCCGACGCCTGGGCGGTCTCCTTCAGATCGGAATTTCTGAACTGGCAGGGTGAAAACGGGATGAATCGACCTAACCTCATGCCCCAACCAATGGTCAATCCAATTGATAATGGCAGGATGTTTTCTAACGTAGATATCATCAGGGCCGCTAATGCCTTTGGTGGAAGAGGGCAATGGCGTACCGGGCTGCACTATCTGTCAAATCAGTATGAACCGCAGCAAAACAACTTTGGCATGACGGTCACGGAGCCGTTCGGAGATCATGAGCGCCTAGGGTTTTTCCGGACCGGCTATCTGCAGATGTGGCCTCTGGCAAGTATCCCCGGCGCGATGGCTTATATAGAGGCCAATATTGACCGGGAGTTTGAGAATAATATGGATCGATTTCTGTCAGACAAAACCATAGTCTCTGCGAAGGTGGGTGTGAACTGGACCTTTGCGCCTTCACGCCAGCTACTGCTGGAATGGCAGCGGTTCAACGGGACTGAAGGCATACGGTCCCGAAACGGGCTGTTGATGACAATTCTGCTGGATGATCTTTAACGCATGGGCGGCGCTTCTGACGCGGCGCTTAACGCTCGGAATTTGCCCAGAGGCGCTCGCTTTGCATGGGTTTTTTCTGTGCTGTGGTTGGGAGTTTCTCATCCGCTAGGCCGCGAGATGCGAGGGCGCGGTCAGTTCGGGCTTGAATGATGCTTTGAATTCCTTGAAACTGATCAAGAGTGGCAACAGCCGCTGCTACCGGCATGCCTGACGAGAGTCATCGAGTGAGAGGGTTGGCAGGTCTGGATAGTGTTGCCGACGAGGGAATAAAGTCATGAATGCACTGAAGACGGGAGTCAATAGACAGACAGCGCTCCAGTTTCTGCTTGTCGCTGTCGTCGGTTTCAGCCTGCCGGCATTTTCCTCCGACAAGGCGCCGGGCGCTGGCAAGTGGCGGGTGGTGAACTACTGGTCAGAGTGGTGTGCGCCCTGCCGGATTGAAATACCCATGCTAAATGCCTTAGGCCAGGAGCTGTCGGCGCAGGGTGTCGCTGTTGTTGGCGTGAACTTTGATGAAGACCCGAGAGCGCTGACCCTGGAAATTGCCGAGGAGCTTGAAATCGAATTTCCCGTGCTGACCAATGAAGAAGTGGCTCGCTTGGGTCTGAGACCGCCTGATGTTCTGCCAACCACCTATTTGCTTTCTCCCGACGGTGAAGTGGTGGCTAAACTGATCGGCATGCAAACCGATGCCGAAATCAGGGAGCAACTTGTGATGAAAGGCGCATTATTTGATGAGGACGGAGACTAGCGAACCGGGTTTAATTGGAAAGATTGCACCCGTAAACATCAGCGCTCGTACTCCAAATCAAGGCGTCCGGCGGCTGAGGTTTGGAATAAGACGGGGGAAAAGATCTGGTAACAAGCCCAAATAAAAAGCCCTGGGAAGAAGGTCTAGTGAAAAGGTGAAGAAACAAGATTATGAAGACTAGAGAAAAGACCAAGAAAAAGTCCAGAGAAAAGGCCGGATAAAAGACGGGATATAAGGTGTGAAAGACGCAGTGAAAGAAAGAGCGATATTGAGACCTCTGATCTCAGAAGCCTCAACCGCGAAATACGGCGCAATCCCTGGCGCATGCAGAAGGCTGTTGGCCGGTGTCGTATCGGCTTGGGTTTTACTGACCCCCGCACATGCCGCCGATGTGGAACTGCTGCCTTCCCCTGCTGCTAAAAACAGCAGTTTGTCGCGAGTCGTCAGTGATAAATCAGGCAACCTTTACCTGTCCTGGGTCACGCAGACAGAAGGTTCTGCCAGCTTATATTATTCGACCCTGAATGAAACACGCTGGAGTGAGCCGCAACTGGTCAGCCAGGGTGAAGATTGGTTCATCAACTGGGCGGATTTTCCGGTGTTGTCAGTAAGCGCCGAGAATAAAGCGGCGCACTGGCTGCGCATGAGTGCCGAAGGCTCTTACGATTACGACATTGATGCCCGGTTCTATGACGCTCAAACCGATTCCTGGAGCGACACCATTACGCCGCACAAAGATGGCGTGAGTGCTGAGCACGGGTTTGTGTCCATGCTGCCGGTTGGCAACGGCAACACACTGATGTCCTGGCTCGACGGTCGCAATACCAAAACGGAAGCGGGATACGGCGAAATGACGCTGCGCGCCGGAATATTCAGCGCCCGAGGTGAAACGCTGAGCGAATGGGAGCTGGATGCCCGCGTGTGTGATTGCTGTCAGACCGGCGCCGCCATGTCCGCTGCCGGGCCGGTCATTGTCTACCGCGACCGTTCTGGAGGAGAGATCAGGGATATCTATATCACGCGCTATGCCAATGGCGACTGGACGCCGCCGGTTGCCATTCACGATGATCAGTGGGAGATTGCTGGCTGTCCGGTTAACGGGCCTTCAGTAGCGGCGCAGGGGGACTTTGTGGCCGTCGGCTGGTTTACGGCTAAAGATGATTCGCCTAAGGTACAACTCGCCGTGTCCACTGACAGTGGCGAACATTTTTCAGCACCCATTCGGGTATCAGGTCCCGACACCATCGGCCGCATCGACACGGCAATCCTTGCCAACGGGCAGGTTGCAGTGAGCTGGCTGGATACGTCAGATGAAGCAGCTCAGCTTACCGTTTCACGTTTCAGCGCGGGCGGGTCATTGATTGATACCACAGTTGTCGCCAGAACGAGTGCTTCCAGACGCAGCGGTTTCCCGATCATGGAAACGATTGGCGATGACTTGTTCGTCACCTGGACGGATATCAGCGAAGGTCCTGAGGTCAGAGTTGCCCGCGTCGACTTCGCGTCACCCTGATCCTCATGCGGGAGCGTTACGATTTTGCGGTGATCGGCGCCGGCATCGCAGGAGCTTCTGTCGCAGCTGAGCTGGCTTCAGACGCCAGTGTCCTGCTGCTCGATAAAGAGCCTCAGCCGGGTTACCACTCTACCGGAAGGTCAGCCGCTTATTTTTCTGATTCCTATGGCAGTGCCGCCGTTCGTGCGGCCACCGCCTCCAGTAAATCCTTCTTTCGATCGCCGCCCGCCGGATTCACCGAGACTCCTCTGTTGAGGTTACGCGATACGCTGTTTGTTGCAAGACAAGACCAGCTGCCCCAGATCAGTGCCTTCAAGAAGGAGATCTCCGGGCTTAAGGAAATCAGTGGACCGGATGCCATTCTAGAGGTTCCGATTCTTGACGCTAACAGCGTCGCCGCAGGCTTACTCGAAACAGGGGGGGGAGATCTTGATGTGGATGCTACGCTTCAGGGCTTTCTTCGCCTGCTGCATCAGCGGGGTGGTGTTCTGCACTGCCAGCAGGAAGTGCAGGCCTTATCGAAACGATCAGGCGGCTGGCTCTTAACTACCGCAGACCGGGAATTTGCTTGTGAAACCCTGGTTAATGCGGCGGGCTCCTGGGCGGGAGAGTTCGGAAGGCGTGCCGGTCTGAGTGATCTCGGCATCACACCTAGAAAAAGAACCGCGCTGTTGCTGCGTCTCCCGGCGCAGCTGTTCGACGCCGACTGGCCGCTGGTCGTGGACATTGATGGAGAATTTTACTTCAAACCCGATGCAGGTCTGCTGCTGCTCTCACCCGCAGATGAAACGCCGAGCGCTGCCTGTGACGTCCAGCCTGAGGAATGGGATATTGCGGTCGCCATGGATCGTTTCCAGCGAGCCAGTACATTGCGCATCAATCGGATCGAACACAAATGGGCTGGCCTGCGGTCTTTTGCCGCGGACAGAGAATTTGTGGTGGGTTTTGACCCCAGAGACGAGGGCTTTTTCTGGTTGGCCGGCCAGGGCGGCTACGGGGTGCAAACTGCGCCCGGACTGGCGAAGCTCAGTGCTTCCTTGCTCCTGGATTCAGCAGACAGGCTGCCGGTGCAGATGGCTCCTTACCTTGAGATGCTCGCCCCTGAACGATTGATGGAGTAGCCCACAGCTCTCGTGAACCCAGCGCTCGGGCAAACGGCGTTTCAGTCAAGCCGGTGCGAAGCGCTTTGTCGCGCGTCACTCCAATGCAAACACGACCAATCCGGGCTGACCGCTTGGCGTCTGTATCGACTGCGCCTCCGGGTCCAGCATGCCCTGAATGATGCCATAGAGACTCCCGGTCCAACGGCTGGGTTGCCCCTTGACGATGGCAACATACTGCTTGCCGTCAACGGCATAAGTGATCGGGAATGAAGAAGGCAGATGGTCTAAGGTCGTCTCCCACAAGACCGCTCCCGTTTGTGCGTCAAAGGCTTTGAAGGAATTGTCCAGATTGCCTCCGAACACCAGCCCGCCCGCTGTGGACAGCAGAGGAGTTGAAGGCGGAGTCAGCTCGCGATGACGCCATGCCATTTCCATGGTTTCCATGTTGATGGCCTGTAGCCGTCCAAATTTGCCGTCGCTGTCAGCCCGTGGCGCCGGCCTTGCCTCGATACCGGTCGACAGTAGATTGCCGTCTGCCATGAGGCCGGCCATCATGCACATTTCCAGCGCTGGAAGATAGAGCATTTTAGTGTCCGGATTATAGGCGCCTGCCTGCCAGTTGCGCCCGCCCAGAAAATAAGGGCATAGCAGGTGATTGGCTTCCCTGTTTGGCACGGAATCAGGATTGATGGATTTGGCGCCGGTCTGTGGGTTGACTGCTGAGACGATATTCTGCAGGCCTAAGTCGATAGATTCGAGATACTCGCCGGTCTCTGCGTCGACCACGTCATACAGCGCCATTTTCCCCGCGGTGAAAACCACCTTTCTGCTTTGCCCGTTGATTTCCAGATCGTCCAGTTGCCTTTCATATACCCAGTCAAGGTCAAGCTGGTCGTTGGGCATATGCTGGAAGTGCCACACCAGTTCTCCCGTGCGCGGGCGCAGTGCCATCGTAGAATTGGTGAACAGTGCGTCATTGGTGACCCCCTCAACGTCCAGATTTTCAAGCAGTGGGCCGGTGTCGTAAGTCGGAGCCGCGCCGAAATACACCAATCCAAGCTCTGCGTCATAACTGCCGGAATTCCAGACGGAGCCTCCGCTGCGTGCCTGCAGCGGCAGATTATTCCAGGTTTCGCCACCCGGGTTGCCCGGGCGTGCCACCGTATGAAAACGCCACTGTTCCACGCCAGTTTCCAGATCAAGCCCGACAATGAACCCACCTTCTGGAACCATCGTGGCGGTCACACCCTGAAGAAGCATGCCGTCTGCAATCATCGGCGCACCGCGCAGTCCGTAGTATCCCTGCAGAGGCTCGACGGGCGTGCTGATGCTGGTTGCCCAGATCACAGCGCCAGTGCGCACATTTAAGGCCACCATGTCGAGGTCATTGTGCGGAACAAATACACTGTCGCTATACAGCGCGATGCCCTGACGGCGACCGTCGTACACTTCTGATTGGTGTTCATACCGCCAGAGCTCTGTCCCGTCGCGGGCGTCCAGTGCCAGCAGAATATTGTTTGTGTCGGCGATGAACATGACGCCATCATGTACGAGGGGTGTCGTCATATTGCCACCCTGCGACAAAGGGACGCTCCAGGCTTGGCGAAGCCCGGAGACATTGCCTGCATCGATGAGATCCAGCGCGCTGTGGCCGCTGAGATCATAACGGCTGCGCCACATGAGCCAGTCTTCCGCGGGGGGGGTCTGCATCATCGCCGAATCAATACGTCGGTAGTTGTCCAGTAACTCCTGCATCTGGCTTTCCTGAGCGCCTGTCTGTGAGAATGCAAGGCAGGACACCAGGATATTGGCGATCAGGGGCAGGCGGATGGTCGGGTGCATGGTCTCTCTCCGATCTGTAAAAGACGTGTGTGTCGCGATGTGTTCAACGTGCTTCTGAGTCTACGTGAAAATGTGGGTCTGGCTCAAACGTGATTCGCCGCGCCTTTTCATATATACCTCTCATGCCTGCCAAGTCAGACACTATTTGGCTACAATGAGTCTAACCGGGCCTGCTACATTTTGAGGATCAGGCCCGAAACACATCAAATCAGTGGCCGCGAAAGCCTTGCCCTGTCAATTGCTGGAAGAGGCGGACGGCGGTAGCGGATTTCACCGACACATGGTTCAGCCGATATGTTTTCAGTGAATAAGTTTGTCCGATTCTGGCAGCTTGTCTGGATTTCGATGTTTTGCAGTTTTGCCGGCTCTGCGCTGGCGCAGGATTTTCTGACCATCACCCCCGGCGAATTGCGCATTGCAGTGACCAGAGCCTCATCGACCGATCCTTACGACTCGCAGCTGTGGATCCGGAAATATCTTGAAAAATTTGCGCAGGAGCAAGCGTTGCAGATTGTGTGGGTAGAGGTGCCATTCAGTGAGTCCTGGCTGCTCGCCAGCCGCAACGCGGTGGATATTGTGGCGACCAACGTGGCGAGTTTTGCTGACCGGCAAAGTGCAGGTGCGAGTTTTTCTGCCCCTTTTCTCTATGAGCGAAGGGCCCTCAGAATTCGCCCGGAAGATCAAATTCGCTACATTCAGATCAGCGATTTTGTTGACAGCACTATTGGGGTAGTCCGCGGTATGGCGGCTGAGCGCGATGTGGACCGCCGTGCCGTGCCGGGTGTCAACATCCGGCGAACAGACTCTTTTCCGGAACTGTATGAGGAATTTGATTCAGGCAGACTGGATGCGATCGCCGAGGCTGAATATTACTCGCTCGACGGTGAGGTGATTCCCTCGCATGGTGACGACATCGTACTGATTGACCACCATGATCTGACCCCCGGATCCCGTGAAGAGTCTGTGTTCGTCGTGAGCGACGCCAGCTTGAACTTGCTCGCTGTGCTCAACCAATTTATCGCGATGACCCGATTTCCCCTGTAAACCCTTCGCCTGAAACCTGGCCGCGCTGAGTGCTGTGAACCTTCCAATGATATTGCATGAGTACCGAACACTGATTGTACTGACTCTAGCGCAATGCTTTGGTCACACCGCGGCACCGATTATGGTTCTGCTGGGGGGGATCGTCGGAGCGCAGATCGCACCTTCCGCAGATCTGGCAACCCTGCCAATCGCGGTGCAGATACTCGGGATTGCCAGTGCGGCTATTCCTGCGTCCCTGTTGATGTCCAGATTCGGCCGGAGAGCCGGCTTTTTGGGAGCCACGGCCCTCGGTATTGCGGCGGCTCTGCTCGCGGCGCTTGCGGTGAGCAGGCAGTCTTTTATGCTGTTTGTGCTTGCTGCTTACAGCATCGGTGTTTACATCGCCTTCATGCAGCAGTTCCGGTTCGCGGTTGCGGAATCGGTGCCAGCTGACAGAGTGCCTCGCAGTCTCTCCATTTTTATGCTCGCCGGTATTGTTTCCGCGCTGTTGGGGCCGGAAGTTGGCAGACGATTCAGCGACTTTGAGGGCTGGCCACTGTATTCAGGCTCGTTCATCGGGCTGGCGGCACTGCTGTCGGTTTCGTTCCTGATCTTGCTGCTGTTTTATCAGAACATCACTGTTGAATCCTCTGCCTCCACGGAAGCAAAGCGCCCCCTGCCTGAGATCATCAGGCAGCCGAAGTTGATTCTGGCAGTGTCTGCTGCAGCGATCGCGTATAGTGTGATGGCCCTTGTCATGACTGCCACGCCACTCAGTATGCACCAGATGGACGATTTCTCTCTGGATGCCACGACCCGGGTGATTCAGAGTCATATTCTCGCCATGTATCTCCCATCATTTTTCAGCGGCGCACTCATTTACAGATTCGGCGCGCTTAACACCATCAAAGCAGGCCTATTTTTGATGTTGACTTGTATCGGCGCAGGATGGAATGACCCGCAGTTCTTTCATTACCTTGCTGCGTTGATTCTGCTTGGCGTGGGTTGGAATTTTCTGTTTCTCGGCGGCACGACTCTGCTTACGCAGTGCTATTACCCGGCAGAGCGATTCAAAGTACAGGCAGTGAATGACTTTCTGGTTTTTGGTTTGCAGGGTGTGGGTTCTTTGAGCGCCGGCGTGCTGATTGCGGCTGCCGGTTGGAGCGGTGTCATGACCTTTGCCCTGCCAGCTATACTGTTGCTGGTCCCCGCCATCGTGCTGGCGCGTGGTGCGCTGACGGCAAGCCCCGTGCAATAACCGACTTCAGCTGTCCGATCGGGACACATTCCGGCGTGAATTAGCTGACAGCCGGTTCCAGTAAGGCCAGCGTGCCGTCGTCGACATCCAGGCGCGCGCGGACGCCGATAGGAACTACCGTCTGATCTTCAATATGTCCGATCATCGCCCCGCGCAGAGTGGGGATGCCGAGCGGTTCACAGCGCTCGCGCAACACTTGCTCCATGCTCAGGGTATTGCTGTCGTAACCATCGTCCGTGAATTTGCCGAATACAATGCCTGCGGTTCGCTCCAGATGTCCGGTAAGCCACAGATGTGTCAGCATCCGATCGACGCTGTAGGGCGGCTCTGAGACGTCTTCCATAAACAGAATAGCGCCGTCAAAATCGGGTTCATAAGGAGTGCCAAGAAGAGTCACAAGAAGCGACAGATTGCCTCCGATCAACGTTCCTTCCGCCTGCCCGGGCACGATCGGCGTCAGGCGATTTTCCCGTTCGACGACACCCGGTTGCTGTTCAAAAGCGGGAGGCTCGGCAATGCGGGTGACCTGGCGGGGTTCTATCAATATTCGTTGGAACTGCTCGTAGGTGTAGCTCGAGAAATTGTCGCCCGCAATCGGGCCATGATAGGTGATCATGCCAGTTTTAACGTGGATTGCATTCAGAATAGCCGTTATGTCACTGTAGCCCATCAGAATCTTTGGGTTATCAGCGATAGTCTGATAGTGGAGGTCTCTCAGAAGTCGTCCTGAGCCATAGCCACCGCGCACACAGAAGATCGCGTCGACTTCGTCATCCGCGAACATCCCGTTGAGATCATCAGCGCGCTGCTGGTCGCTTCCTGCGAGGTACTGTTTGCGGCGGCGCAGATTTGGCGCCGCCTTTGCTTCAAAACCAAGGGATCTCACCAGATCCATGGCTGCCAGCAGATCTTCATTTTCCGGCACGTTGCTGGCCGGCGTGACCAAACCAACCGTGGCGCCAGCGCGCAGCCTGTGCGGTTTGGCGGCCTGGAGCCCTTGTGCAAGCGCTGACTGGGGCAACATGCCTGCACTGCCCAAAGCCGCAAGACTACCTGCTGCTTTGATAAGCCTCCGCCGGCTCAGATTGGGTTGAGAACGTTTCATGGCATTCGTCTGTCCTGCCTGTTGTCAGTTCCTGTCCATTCTCTACACTCATGGCCGCAGAGCAAGTAATTTTGATCTTGCGCAGTCAGGCTCAACCGCCTATACCAGATGGGCAGCCGCTGGTCTGCTGCTGCGGTCTCAGCGGCAGGGACGCCAGCGCTGCGGATCCCGCCTGACACGATGTCTGTGGCCCGTGCTGGCATGGAAGCGATGAGATTCCGGTGACGATATGATAATCTGAACCTTATCGGACCGGCAGTCGCGCCAGCAATACCATGTATTCACAGATCTTCGAATCGATAGACATTCCCCCGTCGGACAGCCGGATAATCGATGGCGCCTCCTCTCTGGTAGGCGCCCAGGTTCATAAACCACGCTTTCTTGGAGCTATTTTGTGCGAATGTCTCACCGAATCGCGTCAGGCTGTGCCGTTGCCGCGCTGGTTCTGACGCAGCTGATATTTGCTGAAGTGACCAGCATCACAGTCACTCTGCCCGGGAATGAGGTTGCGCAGACAGGGCGACTATTTATCGCGTTTACGCAGGCCCCTCAAACCGCGCCGCGACTGACGATCGGGGATGACCCTTCACCGCGCACTGCGTCGCCGTTTTTTGCAGTTGATGTGGAAAACTGGAATGGCGAGCCGCTGGAATTTTCGCCGTCGGCCGGATTTCCACTCAATTCACCTGACGAACTTACTCAGGGCAGCTGGCGCGTGCAGGCACTGCTTGATGTGAATGAGGTACTGTCTGATCTTGATGCGCCCGGTAACCGATTTTCGCTGACCCAGACGATCGCGCTTGCTGATGGCCCCGTCTCGCTACAGTTTAATCTGAGCGAAACCGTGCCTGCTGAACAGCTGCCTGAGGATACAGATCTGCTCAAATTCGTGCGGATCCGGTCAGAGTTGTTGTCCGCATTCTACGGCAATGACATCTTCCTGCGCGCATCGGTACTGCTGCCGGCAGCTTACGAAACCGGCAGCAGCGCGCGTTATCCGGTGCTGTTTCACGTGGCCGGCCTGAATGGCCGCTATACGCGGAGCCAGCGCTTGCTGAGTGACGATCAGTTTATAGATTACTGGTTGGGTAATGACACGCCTGCGGCGGTTATCGTGTTTCTCGACGGTGAATCGCCTTATGGAGACTCCTATCAGATGAACAGCGCTGTATCCGGCCCCTATGCTGATGCGAACTTCACCGAGCTGTTCCCCTATCTGGTGGAGCAATTTCCGATCGAGGATTTACCCTCCAACCGGTTTGTTTCCGGGTGTTCGACCGGGGGATGGGTTTCCATGGCTCTGCAGATTCTCTATCCGGATTATTTCAATGGCGCTTACTCGCTCAGCCCAGATTCGCCGAGTTTCCAGGCCTTTCAGCTCGTCAATCTGTACAGTGATGACAACGCCTTCACCAGCGCCAGCGGCATGATCCGGCCCAGCGCGCGAGCCACCAATGGAGACCCGAGATTCAGCATCGCTGATGAGGTGCGCATGGAAGCGGCAATGGGCCGCGGAGACAGCTATGTCAATTCAGGCCAGCAGTGGGGAGCCTGGAATGCGGTCTATGGGCAGCCTGATGAGCAAGGGCGTCCGATCCCGGTGTGGGACCAGCAAACCGGAGCAATCAATTCGGTCGTGGCGAATTCCTGGCGGCCGTGGGATCTTGATCTCTACGTGCGGGACAACTGGCGCTCTATCGGCCCCGCGTTGACTGGCAAGCTGCAATTCTGGATGGGTGATATGGACAACTATTACCTGACCAATGGCCTGCGTTATCTCGAGGAAACGCTCAATGTGCAGGAGGCACCGGCCGCGGATGCACATTTTACCTGGCTGCCCTATCACGGGCACTGCGGTTTTGGCACTCAGGTGCATTACATCGATGTCTTGAATGACATGGCTGAGAGAGCAGCGCGCGATTGAATTCAGTCTGCTCAAGAGATTCGTTGCGCCGCAGCCTCAGAGGCTGAATTATTGGCCCTGACCCGCCAGCGCATGAAACGGCGCAGCGCCAGAGAGAGACCAGTCCAGACCAGCAGGGCAGCCGCTGCAGACGCGAGTCCAGCCAGTGTCTGTCCGGCCAGACCAAGCGCCTCACCGGTGTGTAAAAAACGTACCCACCTGCGCGCCTGCAAGCCCGGTGACTGATCAGTAAAGGGAACATAAGCCACCGCGGCACCAGAAACCCTATTCATTGTGACGGTATGCCGTTTTTGCGGCTCGCCACCGTTGCCCTCATCCAACGTAAAAGTGACATTCTGCGCCCCGGGGGGCGGCAGGCTGAAACTGAGGGTTTTCCAGTTGGCGCTGTAGCTCTGGGCGGTAGACGCAAGCACATCAAGAGAAACCGCATTGCGAGGCTCGTCCTGCGGAATAGATGGCGCGGAGTCCGAGCGCTCCGGGGGGGTATCTCCCGCCAGCGTATAGACAAGGGTATTCGCCCAGCTGTAGTTAAAAACCGACGCGGTCGGGATGATGACAATCAAAGGAATGGCGGCCCAGAACGCAAAAACGTGATGCCAGTTAAAGTCTCTTGCAGCTGTTGTGTTGGCCAGAGGATTGAACCACACCCTGACTTTCAAAGTGCCCCAGGTGAATATCTTGGGTAGCCATAGATAACTGCCGCTAAGCAACAGGAACAAGAACAGCAGATTTGCTGCGCCGGTGATGTCCCTGGCAGTGGACCGGGCTTCGCCGGTCGTCATAAACCAGCGGTGCAGGCTCCTGACATCGGCAAAAAAGCCGCTGAGGGAATCACTGTGGGGGGTATAGATCTCGCCGGTATAGGGGTTCAGGTGCTGCGTTTGAGACCGCCCCATCCTGGCAATAAAGGGCGCATCATCTGCCGAAGCCAGGATCAGGTTATCGGTCTCGAAGCCTTCGGTGCGATTGGCCGCAAGGATCAGTTGATCCACGGTGAGGCGTTGTTCACCGGGCGCCGGTTGGTAATAGTAGGGGCCGTCTTCCCAGCTCTGAAGCTGGCGTTCATAGGTCAGTAAGACACCGGTTACCGACATCATCAGGATGATGAGACCCGCCAGAACGCCGGCGCTCAGGTGCAGCCAGAAGAGAATCTTTCGAAACATGCCTATGCCAAAAACAGTGTGGGTCGGGTGATGGATGATGAAACGCAAATGATAATTATTCTCAATGACCAGCGCAAGTTCGGGTGCTGAAGTGGGGTTCTGCCCGGGCCGAGCACCCTCTTTGTCGTGGCTCGCTTTCGGGTGGTTTTCGCTACATAATGAGATGCCTCCACACCCGGTCAGCAAGAAATCGGACGAAAGGAACGCTCATGGCTGAACAAAGACAGCAAAGCAGACGCAGTTTTATCAAGCGTGCCGCGGTAATCGGCGGGGCCGCGACTTTCGGCGCCGGTGGCATTGTGGCGCAGCCGGGAACTGCCACGCCGGCGTTTCCCTCACACAATGACCGCACCAGAGGCTGGTTGCGCTTCATCTGGGAAAAAGCAACTACCCCCGACGACTGGGGCTATCGGGAGGAATTGGAGCTGCCCTGGGGCATTCAAATCCCGCGCGGCGATATTGACTGGAATGACGATGGCATCGGCCCTCACCCCTGGTGGGACCAGTATGCCGCACCGCCCATGCTCAGTTACGGACGGTTTGATCTGGCCGACTCAAGCTATCCGGTGTTGTTGATGGCCGACCAGACGCCGGCCTGGCGAGAGGTTTATACGCGTATCATGGATGAACTGGCGAGTCGTCACACTTCATACTGGGCTGCCATCGACTGGAATATGTTTATTGGCCCGAGCCCCCAGCGGGATCAATACAATGCCTTCAACGCGCTTGGCTATCAGGCTTGGCCTGAACAAATACGGGACCGCTATGACCGGCCCGGCTGGACGGCAAATGGCGTAGATCCCTGGGGTCTGCAGCCGGACCCGATCGGCGCAGACGGCAACCTCTTTTTTCGGGGATGGCTGAATCTCGTTCTGTCTATCTACAAATATGTCTCGGGTGACGACAAGTGGGAGCGGCCCTGGGAAATCGCCGGGTTTGAAAATGAACACTTTGAGTGGACCCAGCCGCGCATTGTTGAGCACCTGCATCAACAGTACACCGACCATCCGGAGGGGCCACACTGTGAGAACACTAAGATCTGGCCGTTCTGCAATTCTGCGGCAGGTTTGGGCATCTATCTCTCTGACCAGCTGGGGGTCACCAATGCCCATGGCCGGTTTGAAAATTGGGTTGAGTTCATGCGAGACAACTATCTCGGCATCAATGCCCAGAATGAGATCGAATGGTCGACGATCTACTATGACCCGCTGGCAAACTTCAAAGTCAACCTGCCGGGGTCCGGCGCTACGGGTGCCGGGACGGCCTTTTATCTGCTACCTCAATCCCCGGAGATTGCTACTCAGATCTATGAAGCCGTGGTGAATGCCTCCGGGTATCGCGACCCGGCCCGGGATATCAGGCCCAGCCCCCTTGTTCAGGTGATGGCTAAAGCACTGGGCGATGACGTGGTGTTTCGCCGTCTGCAGGGTGCCGCTGAACAATACTCGGAGCCCAGATTCTTCGGAGATAACGGCGATCGATTCGGCTGGTGGTCCAATCTGGATGAGCCCTGGCCACGCGGAACCTCCACTGCGCAGCAGCTGATGAGCGAAATTGCAGAGGGCAACTGGATCGATGCATTTCAGGGTAAACACATGGATAAGTACTCGGCGCCGACGCTGGAGGGCGTGGATTATCCCAATCTTGGTGTCAGCACCGCCTGGAACGATATCGAGAACGGTGTCCTGCATGTTGGCACCTACGTAGGTGACCGCAATGCGGCAGGGAGAGCCACCAGTCTGCGCATCACAAATCTGCCTAATGCGTCGCAGGCCGTGGTGATCAAAAACGGTTCAACGGTGAATGGGATACAGGTTGTGGATGCCAACACGATCCGGTTTGATACTGTAATCGGCAATCACCAGTATCAGATTCGCACCGGTTATTTCGGACAGGGTGTGGTCATGAATCCACCAGATCCCCTGACTGCTGGCAGCGCTTCCTTCGTGGCGGCGACCCAACGTACCGCCGAGCAAAACGCAAAGGCCGCGGAATCTGTGATGCTGAGTGGTGGTGGTGGATGTCCCTGCTGCGGCGGGTCTGCCTGAACCTGATCAGGTTTCGGCCTCGGTCACCAGCGCCAGGCAAATGGCGTTATCCGGTATCTCCGGGTTTTGTCCGGCTGCGCCCAGCACAGCGGCCACGCCAGCCGCACCCGAGGGAGTGGTGCGCAGCTGATGGGTTGCCAGAAATGCCACTGCCCGCTCCGCATCCAGATCGCTTATGCAAACAAACTGATCCGCCTGTCGGTGCAGGATGTCGAAGGCGAGGGTTGAAGGCAACTTGCAGTCCAGCCGCCCCATCGAAGATATCGGCCCGGCCACTTCGGTCAGAGTTCCTCGCCGATGACTTTCCATTAGGCAGGCAGCGGCGTCGGGTTCAACGACGGTAACCGTCGGCTGATGCGGCCACAGGCTACGAATGTGATTGGTGATCGCAGCAGCCAGCCCGCCGACGCCGGCCTGCAGAAAGACATGGGTTGGCCACAGGTCTTCAGCCTGAAAGCCTGCCCGCATTTCCTCCGCCATAACCGTATAGCCTTCCATCACCAGCGAAGGAATCTGGCTGTAACCCTCCCAGGCGCTGTCCGAAAGCAGAATTTCGCCGTTCGCGCAGTCTGACGTTGCGGCGCGCATGCTCTGCTCATAGTTTGCTCCCGAGCGCATGACGGTGACACCGAGTGCCAAGAGTCTGTTCTCGAAGGCGACAGGGACAGTGTCCGCCAGATGAACTCGACAACCGACGTTAAAGAGCTTCGCCCCTCTGGCAACGGCGAGGCCGTGGTTACCCGCGCTGGCACAAACAAAGGTAAACTGGCGGCTCCAGGCCTGAACCTCTTCCGTAAACAGACACTCGGGCTCAATGTCCGTCTGATTTCCCTCGCGCCATTGCGCAAGCAGAATTGCCGCCATGGCATAAATGCCGCCCAGCGCCTTGAAGGCGCCCATCCTGAAGCGACTTGTTTCATCTTTGATCAGAAGTTGATGACCAGAGGGCGCTTTTATTGTCAGCAGCGGGGTCGGCTGATACACCGGGCAGTGCCGGGTTAGGGTCAGCGCGCGTTGATAGTCAAAAACAGTTGATCTGTCCATGTGACTAGTCTACCCGAGAGAGCAAAGGCTGGCGATTGGTCTGATTCTCAGACAGAGTCATTAATTGAGTCTGGCACCGGTGCAGTCTTTACTTTGACACTAAGGCTCCCTAGCCTATTAAACTTCAAGGACAATCATTCGCATACGTAGATGACTAGTTAGTGACTTGTCTGCTGGTGTCTTGCTATTGAGTAATTATATTAAGCCGGTGCCGACCTTGTACAATACTCAGCTGAAATATCCACAGATTTACTGGATCGTCGTTTCTGTTCTACTTTTCGTAACTTCGCGTTTTGGGGAAATACAATTAATAAATTATTGAGATTCAGATGCAGATTCTTACAGCTGTGGATTAGTCTGACGGTACTCTGTCCAATAACTGTTTGGTCACAGGATTCAGTGCTCGAGATAGAAGTTGTTGGCCGTAAAGTAAATCTGGTTGGAAACGCCATTAGTGCTTCTGAAGGCAGGGTCTCCTTTCGTGAAATCGAGCAACGCCCCCTACTTCGGGCTGGTGATGTACTAGAAACAGTGCCGGGACTAGTTGCAACTCAACACAGTGGCAGTGGTAAAGCTAATCAATTTTATTTGCGCGGATTTAACTTAGATCACGGGACAGACTTCGCCACCAATTTAGATGGTATGCCGATCAACATGCGCAGTCATGCTCATGGTCAAGGTTATACCGACCTTAATTTTATTATTCCTGAGATGATACAAGAAATCGTCTACCGCAAGGGTTCCTACTACCCAGATGCTGGTGATTTTTCTGGCGCTGGGTCTGCAAGCATTTACACTCACAGTAAAACAATTCCTAACCGTTTTCAGCTCGGGGCTGGAGGATTTGGCTTTGCAAGAGCATTAGTAACTGGAAATACTGATGGTTTAGGAGGGAACTTAATATTTGGTTTTGAGCATCAGGCCTACGAGGGTCCTTGGGATTCTCTCGATGAAGACGTAGGCAAAACTAACATACAACTCAAACAGAGCTGGGAAAGAGAATCGGGTAGATTCATACTCTCGCTCATGGTCTATGAAAATAAGTGGAACTCCGCGGATCAGATTCCACATCGAGCAGTAAGAACCGGCTTAATAGGAAAATTCGGTTCTATAGACCCCACATCGGGAGGTGAATCTTCCCGATACAGCTTGTCATTCGCTTTGGATTCAGATCTTGGCGCAGGTAATCTTTCGGCATCAATGTATGCCATAGATTATGATTTAACTTTGTTTCAAAATTTTAGCTATTTCAGTAATCCGTCAGGTGACCAAATCACTCAGCTAGATGATAGAAGAATATTTGGGGGAAAGGCTGTTTGGAGCTCTGAGCGGAATTGGGCCGGAAAATCAGTTGCTAATCGCTTTGGTGTCGACTTAAGAAGTGACGACATCGATCAAGTTGGGTTTGTAAACTCGATCAGTCGACGGTTTGCTTCATATGGACGGTTGGATGCAGTTCAGGAACAGAGTACCGGCGTCTATTGGCAGAATGAGATAAATTGGACAGAACGGCTCAGATCAATAGTTGGATTGCGGCACGATAGATTCGAATTCGATGTGAAAGCTTTAAAAGCAGCTAGACCATCAACACTTCCTGATAATTCTGGACGAGCTAATGACAGCATCACGACAGCGTCAGTAAGTTTAATTTATGCCTTAGACAGCAACCACGAATTGTATGCCAGTCTTGGCAATGGCTTTCATAGCAACGATGCACGTGGTGTTTTAACTACTCGAGACTCGCTTTCAGGTATGCAGGCTGACCCTGCTGACCCGCTTGTGCCTACTCTTGGTGCTGAGCTGGGATGGCGTATTTATTTTACTGATAAGTTAAATACTACCTTCGCTCTCTGGCAACTTGATATAGATTCAGAGCTTTTGTTTGTAGGTGACTCAGGAAGCACTGAAGATACGGGGTTTGGGAGTGAGCGATATGGTTTTGAATTAACGACCTATTACCAAATCAGTGATGCAGTAGGGCTGGATTTTGAATATGCATATACAGACTCGAATTTCTCTGAACCGGTTGACGGAAGTATAGAGATTCCCGGTGCGCTTGATGAGGTTGTAAGCGTAGGAATTAATTACCAGCCAAATGATATAGTCTTTGCCCATTTACGTCTTAGGCAATTCAGTGACTATCCAATTGCAGGCGAAGTGAGGGCTGAGGGAAGTAGTATGACCAATCTTCGCTTTGGCTTTGATATAAGTGAATCCATACAGATTTCACTTGATCTATTAAATATATTCGATTCTGATGACCATGACATAGAGTACTTCTACGAATCTCAATTGCTGGGAGAACAGCAGCTTGTCGCTGACAATCATTATCATGTGTTCGAGCCCAGATCCGCTCGGTTTTCCCTCAATTATCGATTTTGATTCCAAGTAAAAACTGACCTAAAGCCGACATGCAAACCTAAAAAAGTGCTCGGAATAAATGGAAGGCAATGGAACACCAGTTTGCTGTATCAGTTGCTTGTGGTTTTGTCGAAATTCTTTGTCAGGCATTGAGAGCCGGCCGAAATGGGAGAGCGAATATGAATAAATTACGGATTGGAATAATAGCGGTATTACTCTTGCTAATTTGTTCTATCGCGACGCTCCGTATTACAGGATTAGAGCCAGAGTATATGGACTACACCACTGAGGCTTACAACCAGCGAGGCCGAATGACATACCCTGGTCTTTGGCTTAAGGGAGAGCTTGTACGAAAGCCTGTCGGTAATTGGGATTGGGTTCAGGATGTTGAGCACCCTGTAAGAGGAAACACTATCATGCTTGAGACTAGAACTTGGTATGGTATTCCCTACTCTGTAACGATACTCCCGACGCCCAGAGGAGAAAATCTTTATATCGGTGGTAGCGCGCGAGGTGATCGCCTGAGCAGAACCTTCCCCAACTATAAGCAGTGGTGGGAAAATGTAGAGCGTGATCCCAGAGTGCGTCTCAAAATTGACGG
>CACBCS010000009.1 GCA_902537815.1 uncultured Pseudohongiella sp.
GACCAATTCGAAACCTGTCTGCGCTCATGGGATTTCCACCCCCTGCGAATTTTGTTGTTGCATGATGACCTCTGCGAGTAAAAGGTCGGATTCCTGGGTGATCTTGATGTTATCTGTGCTACCCGGAACGATGAGAGGAGACAATCCAAGACACTCAATGGCGGCAGAATCATCTGTTACGATCCTGTTTTGATCAGCAGCGAGTTGCAGCGCACGGTACAGGATATGAAAGCGAAAGAGCTGAGGCGTCAGCGCTCGGTACAGCGCTGTTCGATCGACGGTTCCGTCAACCTCACCTTCATAGTTGGCCCGCTTCAATGTATCGGCGACCGGTGCTGCCAGCACACCGCCCACGTCATGCGTACCAACCACCTCAATCAGTCTATCTACCTCTGAAGGCCTCAAGCAGGGCCGGGCAGCATCATGCACCAAAACCCAGTCATCAGATGCCAGCTCGGGCTCCAAAATCTTCAAGGCGTTGAGCACAGAATGACAGCGCTCATGACCCCCACGCGCTATCCTGACGGGCAAACTCTGGGGAATTTCTGCAGGAAATGGCGTTTCATCATCTGGGTGCAGTACCAGGACCACTCCGGAAAGCGCCCTGACGCGCCCTATGCGTTCCAGAGTATGCTGCAGCACCGTTTTTCCGCAGATCGACAAATATTGTTTAGGGATCTCAGTCCCCATTCGCTTGCCGACCCCCGCCGCTGGCACGATAGCCCAGATCGCCATTCGCTATTCGCTATTCGCTATTCAGAAGTTTGGATCGAGTTTACCGACATCAAGCACCTAACTCGCGCCTTCCGCCTACTCGATAACAAGAACGAACGTTTCATCACTGCCTATCATGCCCAGTTCAGAACGCGCCCTTTCTTCCACCGCCTCAAGACCGGTTTTCAGATCAAGCACTTCAATCTCAAGCAGGCGGTTTCTCGCCTGCAGATCAGCATTGATCTGGCGCTGGCCGTCGAGGGATTGCTCCAGAAGATTCAGCGCACGCACGCTGCCATCACCCACCCAGAGCTGATATTGCAGAACCAGAATCAACAGACCCAAGGTGGCGAGCAAAAGTTTCATGGCCGTCGGGAAGTCACCTTGAACCGGTCAAATTCGCCGATTCCATTGTATTGAGCGGAGGTTCCCAGCATTTCTTCAATTCTCAACAGCCGGTTATATTTGGCTACGCGGTCAGAACGGCACAGCGAGCCGGTTTTAATCTGACCCGCTGCGGTCGCCACAGCAAGGTCGGCAATTGTCGTATCAGCAGTCTCGCCGGAACGGTGGGATATCACAGCGGTGTAACCGGCCGTTTTCGCCAGATTAATCGCCTCCAAAGTCTCGCTAAGTGAACCTATCTGATTGAATTTGATCAGAATAGAGTTAGCCACTCCTTCCTCGATACCGCGGTTGAGAATTTTCGTGTTGGTCACGAATAAGTCATCCCCTACTAGTTGAACCTTATCGCCTAGTTCGGCAGATAATTTAGCCCATCCTTGCCAATCTGATTCATCCATGCCGTCCTCAATGGACAAAATCGGATAATTGTTTGTCAGCTGCGCAAGATACTCCACAAATTCATCCGAACTGTAGCTTTTCCCCTCACCTTTGAGGACATACTTACCGCCTGAATAAAATTCTGAGGCCGCACAGTCGAGCGCCAGATGTATATCCTCACCAATGCGAAAACCGGCTTTGTCTACAGCAAGTAAGATGGCATCCAGCGCGGCGGCATTGGAAGGCAGATCAGGGGCAAACCCGCCTTCATCTCCTACCGCTGTACTGAGCCCCTGTTGCTGCAGAACTGATTTCAACGCGTGAAAGATTTCAGCGCCGTATCGAAGCGCCTCTCGAAAACTTGGCGCTCCGGTGGGCTGGATCATAAATTCCTGAATATCCACGTTATTGTCGGCATGCTCGCCACCATTGACGATATTCATCATGGGGACTGGCAGCGAAAATTGATCTTCGCGGTTGATTTGGCCCAGGTATGCGAAAAGTGGCATTCCTGCTTCGGCGGCGGCGGCTTTTGCTGCCGCCAGCGAGACGGCCAGAATGGCATTCGCGCCTAGCACAGATTTGTTTTCTGTGCCGTCAAGGTCGAGCATCGCCTGATCCAGACCCTCCTGGTCGCTGACTTCGTGGCCCCGAAGGGCATCCTGAATCTGAGTATTGACGTGCATTACTGCGGCTTGCACGCCTTTACCGGAGTAGCGCTGTGGATCCTTGTCTCGCAATTCCAGCGCTTCTCTGGAACCGGTTGAGGCGCCTGACGGTGCACAGGCACTGCCTTGGGCACCACTGGCCAGCACCACGTCTGCTTCTACGGTGGGGTTACCGCGCGAATCCAGTATTTCTCTAGCAAGAATAGAGACAATCTCTGACATTTTAATACCTTATAGAGCTTTTGCAGAATTTTTCTGCTATAGAGTTACCAGCTCAGGCTGAGCTTTAATCAATTCGTCCAGTGCTTTCATCTGGCTAAGAAAAGGTTCCAATGCGTCCAGGCGTAGCGCACACGGACCATCACATTTGGCCTGATCCGGATCGGGATGCGCCTCGAGAAACAAACCGGCAAGCCCCTGGGAAAGGCCCGCCCTGGCCAGATGGGTGACCTGTTCCCGGCGCCCGCCAGCCCCGTGGCCAAGCGCCCCGGGCTGCTGCAGCGCGTGGGTCACGTCAAACAGTACCGGATACCCAAAGCGCTTGAGCGTCTGGAAACCCAGCATATCCACAACCAGGTTGTTGTAACCGAAACTACTGCCTCGCTCGCACAACATCAGCCTTGCATTTCCGGCTTGCTCAAATTTCTCCAGAATATGGGACATTTCAGCAGGCGCAAGAAATTGGGCTTTTTTGATATTTATCGCAGCGCCGGTTTTTGCCATCGCCTCAACAAGATCGGTCTGACGGGATAAAAACGCCGGCAGTTGAATCACATCCGCAACCTCTGCTGCCAAAGCAGCCTGATGCAGCTCGTGGACATCAGTGATTACCGGAAGACCGAGGCCCGATTTGATCTCCTCCAGCCACTGCAGCCCTGTTTCCAGACCCGGGCCACGATAAGAATGCAGCGATGACCGGTTGGCCTTATCAAAAGATGCCTTAAAAACGAGAGGGATCCCGAGCTTCTGCGAAACCTGCTGGAAGTAGGCCGCCGTTTCCAGGCTGAGTTCCCTCGATTCGAGAACATTGAGCCCACCGAACAGCACGAAGGGCAGGTTGTTCCCGACAGGAATGTCGCCAATGGATAGTTGTTGAGTGTTCATGCGCAGCAATCAGTCATGGGTCCGGTGACGCTCAGGCACTAGCAGATTCTGCCGCAACGCCGTCCACCGTAGTAGCCTCCGTAACGGACTGATGTGAATTATAGACGACAGCAGCCTCAATGAAGCCGCTGAACAGGGGATGTCCCTCACGGGGCGTCGAGGTGAATTCAGGGTGGAATTGGCAGCCTACGAACCAGGGGTGATCTGGAACCTCAACCACTTCCACCAACATACCATCCGCCGATTTTCCGACGAGCTTCAGGCCAGCTTCCGACAGCACCTTGAGATAATCGTTGTTGAACTCATAGCGATGGCGGTGTCGCTCAACTATTTCGCTCTGCCGATAACATCGGTGAGTCGTTGAGTCGGGTTCCAACAGGCATTTTTGCCCTCCCAGGCGCATGGTGCCCCCCAGATCGGAGTTCTCGTCCCTGACCTCCATGGTACCTGCTGCGGTGGTCCACTCGCTGATGAGAGCAATCACCGGATGCTCGCAGTCTTGCTCAAATTCCGTGCTGTTGGCTTTGTCCAATCCGGCTACATGGCGAGCGTATTCGACCACAGCTGCCTGTAATCCTAAGCAAATTCCGAGAAAAGGAATATTGTGTTCTCTGGCATACTGTGTCGCCAGAATCTTGCCCTCAAATCCGCGTTCACCAAACCCTCCCGGGATCAGAATGGCGTCATGACCAGCCAGAAGCCCAACGCCTTTTTCCATGACTTCTGTCGAATCAATGTAGCTGATCTCCACCTTGGTGCGAGTCTGAATGCCCGCATGCAGGATTGCTTCATTAAGCGACTTGTAGGCATCAAGAAGCTCCATATATTTGCCAACCATCGCGAGCTTGACGACCCTCTCCGGATTGAGCTGGGCATCAACGACCCTGTCCCATTCCGAAAAATCTGCTTTCGGGCAGTCGAGATGCAACTTTTTCACCACGATGTCATCAAGCCCAGCCGCACCCAGAATTGAAGGCACACGATAAATGGAGCCTGTGTCCGGCAGGCTAATCACCGATGGCAAATCGACATTGGTAAACAACGCAATCTTCTGCCTTGAAGATTCGTCAATTTCAAGCTCTGAACGACAGACCAGGATGTCCGGCTGGATACCGATTGACCGTAGCTCTTTAACCGAGTGCTGAGTGGGCTTGGTCTTGGTTTCTCCTGCAGTGCTGATGTACGGCACCAGCGTAAGATGCAGAAACAGCGCGCGCTCTGAGCCCAGCTCCACCCGCATCTGACGGACCGCTTCAAGAAAGGGCTGAGATTCGATATCTCCCACTGTGCCGCCAATTTCCACCAGCGCGACATCGACGTCTCCGGCGCCCTCCACGACCCTGCGTTTGATTTCATCCGTAATGTGAGGAATGACCTGTATCGTCGCGCCTAGATAATCTCCGCGACGCTCCCGCTTGAGCACGGCTTCATAAACCCGGCCTGTCGTGAAGTTATTTTTCTGCGACATGGTGGCCCGACTGAAGCGCTCATAGTGCCCGAGATCCAGATCAGTCTCTGCGCCATCTTCCGTGACAAAGACTTCTCCGTGCTGAAACGGGCTCATGGTACCCGGATCCACATTGATGTAGGGGTCTAGCTTCAGCAGAGTGATGTTAAGCCCCCGGGCCTCCAGAATAGCTGCGAGAGATGCGGAGGTGATGCCTTTGCCCAGAGAAGAAACAACACCGCCGGTAATGAAAATATATCGTGTCATGAAGACCCCACCCAGATGATGTGAGTCGCTGGCACGACCTCACTCAGATGGAGTTACAGCCTACCAGAATGCCCCACCAAGCTCAATCTGGATTCAGTGCACCCTGGTTGATGACAAAGCCCTCGACGCCTATTCGGCTTTCGATTCCAGCGGCTGCTCCAGAGTGATAACTTGCGTTGGCGCTTGCCACTGGATATGTAGACCTGAATCGCCAGGCTCAGCCTGGTGGCTCTCTGCCACCCCGATACCGGGCACACAGACCAGCTCGGCCTCGGCATATATGAGCGGCACACGCTGTCTCTGCCAGGGCGGCACGCCGGACTCGTGCAGCAGATCTTTAAGGGATTTAGTCGGGCGCCCTGGCAATTTTAAGGTTTCTCCTCCATTGCGATAGCGCACCGCAAGATTCTGTAGTCGCTTGCTTATCCCGTTACCGCTCAGCGACGAAAGCAAGAGCGCCCCGTTTCCCGGCCTCATTTCCACTGATCGGTCATTGGCAGTAAAACTGGTCGGATCAGGCGCATCAGCAACTCCTTTGCGGACAGCAAATAACTGGCCATCATGGCGATACAGCAGACAATCGGTGATGTCGAAACTGGAGTCCGACCCCGAAGCCGACAGAAATTCATCAACCAGCTGATGGGTAATTCGCCAGCCCAAGGCCTGAAGCCCAAGCCGCTTTGCCCAGCGACGTATGACATTGCGCTGACGGGCCGGATTCAGCTGTTCGAGATGAACCATCAACAAGCCGCCCCGCGGCGAAAGGAGCGAGACCAGATCCTGATCGGCCAGTTCTCTTTGAAGCGCGTTGCTTTCCACCATCAAGTTCAGGCTTTTAAGCCAGCTCGCGCGATAGTCTGGCCACCGACTTTCCAGAACCGGAAAGACATGATGCCTCAAGAAATTTCGATCGTGACGGTCATCCTGGTTTGATTCATCTTCTTTCCATTGCAGGCCTTTGGCGACCGCGTAGGTGTGCAGCTCAGCACGCGTAAACTCAAGCAGCGGCCGCCATAAAGTAGCTGCACCCAGACCGCGCATCCTCGGAATCCCTGAGAGCCCCTGCGCCCCCGCACCGCGCAGAAGCCGATAGAGGAAAGTTTCGATCTGATCATCCAGATGGTGCGCAAGGAGCAGTGAGTCACCGCCTTGAACCAGGTCACGAAAGGCGTCATATCTCGCTGCTCTGGCCGCCGCTTCCAGAGAACCGTCGGCAGAAACAGCAACATCTCGGGTTGTCAGCGGCACCTGCCACCGCTGGCAAATCTCAGCGCAGAAAGCCTGCCATTCCATGGCCATATCAGAGAGCTGATGATTGATGTGAACGGCTGCAAGCTCTGCGTGAAGTGAATCCGCATCTCGCAAACTCGCTAAGGCATGAAGCAGAACGATTGAGTCCAGCCCGCCACTGAGCGCGACAACGTACCGTCCCGGCGCACTTTCGCGACGCAATTCCGCAAGGAGTTTAACGGCCAAGTCACTCATTGTGTTGCCCGTTCCGGGCAACCGGTCCCGGACTTGACTCAGCTGCTGATTCCATAGCTCATCAGACGTTCATAGCGACGGCTGACCAGTTCGTCGAGGTCCATCGCCTGCAGCCTGTCCAGTTGCTGCAACAATGCCTGTTTGATGTTGGCACTGGTTACCGCAATATCGCGATGGGAGCCACCAAGCGGCTCAGGGATTGTCTGATCGACTATACCGAGCTCGACCAGGCGCTCGGAGGTCACTCCCATGGCTTCGGCCGCTGACGCTGCATGGTCAGCAGATTTCCACAAGATGGTCGCACAGCCCTCCGGGGTGATAACCGTATAGGTAGAGTACTGCAGCATGTTCAACTGGTCGGCAATGCAAATGGCGATTGCGCCACCGGAGTTAGCCTCCCCGGTAACCGTCGCGATCAAGGGGGTCCTGACTCTCGACATCATCGCCATATTTTCAGCGATTGCTTCATTGATCCCGCGCTCTTCCGAATCCATGCCAGGGTAAGCCCCTGGCGTGTCGATGAAACTCAGCACCGGAAGCTGATATTGTTCCGCGAGTTTAATCAGACGCCTGGCTTTGCGGTACCCTTCCGGTCTCGGCATGCCAAAGTTATGGCGTACCTTTTCCTTGGTGCCTCTGCCTTTTTGGTGACCGATAACCATGACCGGTCGGCCATCAAGCCTGGCAAGGCCTCCGATAATTGCCAGATCGTCGGCAAACAACCGATCTCCGTGCAGCTCATCAAAATCTGTAAATATGTGCTCAATAAAATCCAGGGTGTAAGGTCGCAAGGGGTGTCTCGCGACCTGTGAAATCTGCCATGAACTGAGATTTGCGTAGATCTTTTCAGTCAGCTTGGTGCTTTTGTCCTGCAAATTCTGAATTTCTTCGCTGATATTGAGATCATTGTCCGTGCCGACAAGACGCAGCTCTCGGATCTTTGCCTCCAATTCCGCGATGGGTTGTTCAAAATCTAAGTAATTCGGGTCCATGAGTATTCCGCTTCAATTGCTCAAAGATGCATGCTTGGGCAAACGGGTCTGGCATCGGCTGACGCAATCGTACAATCTAATTCAAACTGATGTGCTGACTGTAAGCCAGTTCGATTCTGTCCTTTCCAAATTCTCTTCGTAAATTCTGGAGCAATTCGTCGGTCGGCGAGACGAACCACTCCGGGCCCAGTATTATACACCCTCTGGAATCGGCGCGCTGATAGTCGATAATGACCCGACAGCCGGAATCCGGCCGACGATCTCCGGACGTTGAGCCTGAGCCGTTTGATCCCGCCGGCATGTCTGGCAGATTCGATTCAGCCTGGGCTGCCTGACAATGGGGGCGGAGAATTGAAGCCAGATGGTCGCAAAAGGCCGGCATCAGCTCCTCTGACCGCAGCCGGACCGCGAGGCGTTTCGCGAAGCGTTTGCGCGCCTCGAGCAAACTCATCAGCTGCTTGGCGCGGCCACGCATACCGTCGTTATAATCGTCCACGCTGACCGTACATTCGGCGATAATGATCGAATCAAGCTGTAGCTGGTCCCGGTACCTCCCATAATCCCGGGCAGACAATGACAGTTCAAAGCGGGCACTGCGATCATCGAGCGTGAGGAACGCCATGGTATCACCGTTCCTTGTTTGCATGGTCCTGATTCCATACAGCAAACCGGCGACCAATTGGGTGCCGCGCTCAGGGCGTAATCCCGACAGGCGGCTGCGGGTTATTTTTGACAGCTCTGGCAGAAATTCTTCAATAGGATGACCTGACAAATACAGCCCGATTGTTGCTTTTTCTGCCTGCAACCGCTCCTGCTCACTCCAGGCATGAAAACTGGCGCCCGAACTGTGGTTCTCGCCGGTTGGTGCCTCAGGGGCAATATCCCCAAATAGATCATCTACCCTACTCTCAGAATTCCGTTTGCTTTGTTCAGCAGCCTGTATGGAACCGGGTAACAGCGTCAGCAGCGCAGCCCTGACAACATCGGGACCGCCTTCCATAAGGTTATCAAATGCGCCTGACTTGATCAGAGCTTCCTGTGAGCGTCTGTTGACCAATTGAGAATCCAAGCGTTGGCAAAAGTCCAATAAACTTTCAAAAGGTTTCTTTTGTCGTTCGGATATTATTGCCTCAATCGGCCCTTCACCCAGTCCCCTGATGGCGCCAAGGCCATAAACAATTACTCCGCTGTCATTTACCGTGAAGTTGAACTGACCGACATTAACGTCCGGCGGCACTATTTTGAGACCCATTGCATGACATTCATCGACGTACATCACAATCTTATCCGTGTTCTGCATATCGGCGGACAAGACCGCCGCCATGAAAAAGTCCGGATAGTGTGCTTTGAGCCAGGCCGTCTGATAGGAGACCAGCGCATAGGCAGCAGAGTGCGACTTATTAAAACCATAGCCGGCGAATTTTTCCATGAGATCAAAAATTGAACCGGCCAGAACTTGGTCTATCTGCCGCGCTACTGCACCCTCCATAAACAGATCGCGCTGCTTCGCCATCACAATCGGGTCCTTCTTACCCATGGCCTTACGCAGAATATCGGCCCCACCCAGGGTGTAGTTTGCGAGCACTTGCGCAATCTGCATCACCTGCTCCTGATAAAGAATAACGCCGTAGGTGTTGGACAACACCGGCTCTAGTTCAGGGTGCGGATAAGCGACTTCGGTACGGCCGTGCTTCCTCTCAATGAAATCATCAACCATGCCTGACTGAAGTGGCCCGGGACGGAACAGTGCAACCAGCGCAATAATGTCCTCAAAGCTACTAGGCTTGAGTTTCTTGATCAGTTCTTTCATCCCGCGTGATTCGAGCTGAAATAACGCAGTGGTTTCTCCCTTTTGCAGGATCCGGTATACCGATTCATCATCCAGGGGCAAGGCATCAATGGCGAGAGGTTCTACACCGCCCTGACGTTCATTGATCATCTTCACCGCCCAGTCAATGATCGTGAGCGTACGAAGGCCTAAAAAATCAAACTTGACCAGACCAGCAGTTTCGACGTCATTTTTGTCGAACTGAGACACCAGTCCGCCACCGGTTTCTTCACAGTACAGTGGCGTAAAATCAGTCAGTTTAGTCGGCGCTATGACCACCCCGCCGGCGTGCGTACCGACATTACGCGTAATCCCTTCGAGCTTGAAGGCCATGTCCATCACTTCCTGGGCATCTTCGTCGCTGTCAACGAATTGTGACAACTCCGGCTCTTCCTCAATTGCTTTTGCTAGCGTCACATCAGGCCCAAACGGGATAAGTTTAGACAGCTTATCACCGAGGGAGTACGGCTTACCCTGAACCCTAGCAACATCTCGCACTACCGCTTTCGCTGCCATCGTACCGAAAGTGATTATCTGGGAAACTGCGTCGTGCCCGTAGAGGTCGGCAACGTGCTGAATCACCAGGTCTCGGCCTTTCATGCAAAAATCTACGTCAAAATCTGGCATCGACACCCTTTCTGGATTCAGAAAGCGCTCAAACAGCAGGTCGTATCTGAGAGGATCCAGATCCGTGATACCTAAAGCATAGGCCACGATAGAGCCAGCGCCCGAACCCCGGCCGGGACCGACCGGAATATCATTCTCTTTTGCCCAGCGAATAAACTCCATGACAATCAGGAAGTAGCCGGGAAACCCCATCTGGTTGATGACGCCCAACTCCATTTCGAGCCGGTCAAAATAGACACGGCTTTGTTGTTCACTGCTCCCGGTCTCGCCGAATAATTTTTTCAGCCGTGCTTCCAGACCCTGCCTGCTGAGGTCCTCAAGATAGGCTTCCAGCGATCTATCATCGGGTACCGGGTAGTTGGGCAGATAGGGGGTGCCGAGACTCAGCGACAAACTGCACCGCTTACCAATCTCAGTGGCATTCAGGCAGGCTTCCGGGATATCTGCAAACAGCTCAGCCATCTCCTGGGTGCTCTTGAGGTACTGCTGGTCTGTATAGTTTCTCGGCCTGCGGGGATCGTCAAGCGTCCTTCGCCCGCTGATACAGACCCTGACCTCGTGCGCTTCAAAATCACTGGAATCAATAAATCTCACATCATTTGTGGCAACAACCGGCGCATGATGCGCGACTGCCAGGGGCAGTACGCGCTCGATGTAAGCTTCCTCTTCCGGCTTCCCCACCCGCTGCAGCTCAAGGTAAAACCGGTCGGGAAAGAGTCTCAGCCACTGTGAAAGGCATGAAGCTGCGCGCTCGGTATCATCTGCAAGAAGTGCTTGGCCAATGTCCCCATACTGCGCGCCAGACAGGGCGATAAGACCTTCCGTTTTGCCCTCGAAGTCTTTGTCAGATAGCCTCGGCTCTCCGCTTCTGTCGCCTGCCGTATACATCTGCGAGACCAGCTGAGTCAGGTTCAGATAACCCTGTTCGCTCTGAACCAGCAACACCAGCGGCGTCAGCACGCCGTCCTCACCTACAACCACGACATCGCAGCCGCCGATGGGTTTGATACCCGCTGATTGAGCGGCTGAATAGAATTTAACCAACCCGAACAAATTGGCCAGATCGGTTACGGCCACTGCCGGCATCTCAAGATCTACCAGCCGCTTGACCAGCGGGCCGATTGTCACTAATCCATCACTGATGGAAAACTCAGTATGAAGCCGGAGGTGTGTAAATGTGTCTGCAACCAAAACAGCTGTCTCGCGCTCTAATGAACCCTGCGACGATGGCAGATCAATATACTCGCTTTCATTGTGAATGTTTACCTGAGCAGGGCCGAAACAGGCGCAAAACTCTTGCGATGAATAGGACTTGGACCCAGGTTTGCCAGCGCTTCAAGATGCTGTTTGGTCGGGTAACCCTTGTGCTTCGCCAGGCCATATCCCGGGTAAAGGCTATCCAGCGCCTCCATTTCGCGGTCTCGCGTCACTTTCGCCAGCACCGAAGCCGCCGCAATTGCTGGAATCTTGGCATCCCCTCTGACGATCGCCTTCGACTTATACCGCCAGTCCGGGAGGTGGTTACCGTCCACGTACACCAACTGCGGTCGCAGCGGCAAAGCCTGCACTGCCCGCCGCATCGCTAACAAACTTGCCTGCAGTATGTTCAGACTGTCTATTTCCATCACGCTGGACCGGCCGATGGCGAGGGCGAGCGCGCGTTCTTTGATCAGAATGACAAGTTGCTGCCGCTGTTTGTCAGACAATTTTTTAGAATCATTCAGACCAGGGATCGGGGTGGCGGGATCAAGAATAACCGCTGCTGCGACAACCTC
This sequence comes from uncultured Pseudohongiella sp., assembly GCA_902537815.1. Taxonomy (GTDB): domain Bacteria; phylum Pseudomonadota; class Gammaproteobacteria; order Pseudomonadales; family Pseudohongiellaceae; genus UBA9145. The sequence continues at coordinate 11,691 of CACBCS010000009.1, forward strand.
ACCTGCCAAAGGACCCCGGCCCACTTCATCGGTCCCGGCAATCCAGCGACCATTACGGGAATCGATTATCTCTTCTGACGCTGAGCAATCCATGAAATCTGTTTAGCTACGGTTCAAAAGCTCAGTGATGGCCGCCGACGCCGCTTCCGAAGCCCCTTTGCGTAACTCATGATGCAGGCTGTCGAATTGACGCAAAACCCCTTCGAACGCATCCGGATCTGAGAAATAGTTCAGAATTTGCGATTCAACCGCCGCCTCTGTGACTTCACCCTGGATCGCTTCAGGCACCAGACGCTTACCCGCCAGAAGGTTAGGTAAAGCCACATGAGGAACATCAACGATTCTCGAGGCAATCAGATGCGTTAGAGGGGCCAGCCGATAGAAAACTGCCATTGGCTTGCGGAGCAACATGGCTTCCAGCGTCGCTGTTCCACTTGCCAGTACTACAAAGTCAGCCGCTGCCATCGCTTGCTGCGAATTATCCACGAGGCGAAACTGCTCGCCAAGAAATATACTGCACCGCGCAAGAGCACGCTCAATACAGGCCCGGCTTTCTGCACCGCTGCAGGGAATCAGGAACCTCAATTTTGGCATTGAGCGGAGCGACTTGACCGCCGCCGCGAAAAAGATCGGAGCAAGACGCTCAATTTCACTGACCCTGCTTCCCGGAAGAAGCGCCACCACCTGCTCAGACTGTGACAGACCGAGTATCTGACGAGCGCCTGCCGTTTTATTTTCAAAACCTATTTGGTCAGCAAGGGGATGGCCGATGCAGGTTGCCGCTATGTCAAATTCGTCATAGATCGCAGTCTCGAAAGGAAAGAGTGTAAGCATGAGATCTACGGCGCGCTTTATTTTGTGAATCCGGTTCTTCCGGTAAGCCCAGACGCTGGGACTGACATAATGGACGGTGGCGATGTGATTAGACCTGAGCGTTTCTTCTATCCGCAGATTGAAGTCCGGAGAATCAATGCCAATAAAAACCGACGGGGGATGAGCCTTGAAATAGGCTTCAAGCTTCCGCTTGATGTGCAGCAGTTCGGGCAACCGACCCAGTGGCTCGACAAATCCCATGACTGAGAGTCGCTCCATCGGAAACAGTGACCGACACCCAAGAGACACCATGTCAGGACCGCCAATCCCGACGAATTCTGCAGTGGGATAGCGCTCGCGAAGCGCAGCGATCAAACCGGCTCCCAAGATATCGCCTGATTTTTCGCCGGCGACTATACCGATCTGAATGGGGTCAGCCATAGGTTTCAGTCATACTGAACACGAGCGGGAAATTACCGATGAATGCCTTTTTTGGAAGACTCCAGAGACGCGACAAGAGTTGCCAAGGGGGCACAATTTTCACTGAGAACGCGAATCTGATCTATGGCCTCCTGAAGACTGTAGTTTCTTTTATAAATAATTTTGAAGGCCTCACGAATTTCTGCGATCGATTCTTTATCAAAATCGCGGCGCTCCAGGCCGATGGTATTGACGCTGCGCACCGTAGCCGGTCTGCCGCTGACGATCATATAAGCCGGTACATCATTAGAAATGTGGGTCATGCCACCGATCATCGCATGAGCCCCCACGGTAAGAAATTGGTTCACACCGGCATATCCACCAAGAATCGCCCAATCATCGATGGTGACATGCCCACACAGACCCACGTTATTCGCGAAAACAGTGTGACTTCCGACAACGCAGTCATGGGCCACATGCCCATAAGCCATCATCAGATTATCGTCTCCGATCTTGGTATACCCTCCTCCGGCACCGGTCCCTCGATGCAGCGTGACCCCTTCCCTGAACACATTATCGTCACCAATCTCCAGCCAGGTCTCCTCTCCCTCAAATTTCTTATCGGCCGGATCTTCTCCCACAGAGCAAAATTGGTAAAAGCGATTGTTCGTGCCAATTGTTGTGTTGGCGCGGATTACCACATGGGACTCGATGACCGTACCGGCACCAATCCGCACTCCGGGGCCAACGATACACCAGGGGCCAATAGTTACGCCTTCGTCAATTTCCGCTTTCGGATCAATCTCAGATTGATTGCTGATCATGTGTCGCCATCCTCAACTTTGCGTTCGGCGCAAAGGATATTCATGGTACCTACCAGCTCATCTCCCACCGAAGCTTTCGCCGCGAACCGGTAGACTCCCCTGCGGTTCGTAATGACATTCACCTCGAGCTTGAGCTGATCTCCGGGCACAACGGGACGTCTGAGCCGAACATCATCTGCTCCGACGAAGTAATAGAGATAACCATCTTTAGGCTTCTTTTCCTGGCTTTTGAATCCCAATACTCCAGCAGCTTGCGCGAGAGCCTCAATAATCAGGACACCGGGCATGATTGGCTGGTGGGGGAAATGCCCTTCGAAAAAAGGTTCATTAACTGTGACATTCTTATAGGCGACTATCGATTTGCCCAACTCCATTGACACAATTCTGTCCACGAGCAAAAAAGGATACCGCTGAGGCAAGTATTCCTTAATTTCCTGCACATCCATTAACATCTTATTGCCTTAAACAAATTAACTCGGTGAGACCCAATTACTTAGATGGTCTCTGAACAACGTTACGCTCAGCCTGAGGAAACCCCGAACCGGTCAGCGTGCACTACCTTCTTCTTCAATCAGCCTTTCCAGCTCTTTCACTCTACGGGCGATACTGTCGAGCTGTTGGAATCTTACTATGGCCCTTTTCCAGTCAGCGACTTTCATTTGACCCGTGCCGGATGAATAGGTTCCTGGCTCGCTAATCGATTTGTTCACAAGAGACATGGCGCTGATTTGCACGCCATCAGCCAGCGTGAGATGACCTATCATGCCGCTTGCGCCACCGAGGATACAATAGCTGCCAATCTTCGCACTACCCGCAATGGCAGTACATCCGCAAATTATGCTGTGTGCGCCAATGTGACAGTTATGTCCGATCTGCACCTGATTGTCGATCTTCACGCCATCCTCGACTATCGTATCCTCGATCGCACCACGGTCAATGGTTGTACCGGCACCGACATCAACATCATCGCCAATCAGAACAGCACCGAGTTGCTGGATTTTAATGCTGCGCTCACCATCAAACGCAAAACCAAACCCATCGGCACCAATGACCGCATGGCTGTGTATGTTGACCCCCGATCCTATTCGAACTCCGTGATAGAGAGTCACCTGAGCATGTAGCCTGCAGTTCTCACCCAAACGCACTCCACGTCCAATGACAGTGCCGGGGCCAATTGAGCTGTTCGCCCCAATCTCGACATCCTCCTCAATAACGACATTGGCGCCAATACAAACTCCTTCTCCGAGAGATACCGTATCGGCCACACAGGCAGAAGCGTGCACACCCGCGACAACCTCCGGTTGCTCAGCGAACAACTGCGAAACGTAGGCAAAGGCAACGTAAGGCTGATCCGCTACCAGCGCATTTGTCGGAACAGCATCAGTCTGACTTGCATCGACGATGACCGCAGACGCACTAGTATTCGCCAATTGTTCGAGATAAGAAGGGTTGCTGAGGAAACTGATGTCCCCAGTATTCGCACTGGCGAGGGTTCCCAGACCCTGAATCTGACAGTCAGGGTCGCCGATAAGCCGCAGGTTCAGCCGGCTTGCTATGTCTCCGAGCGAGTAGCTCTTCATGTGTCACCTGACACTTAGGCCTGCGATTTACCTAAATCTAATTACTAGAAGCAGCAGCCGCACGCTCATTAAGTTTTGCAGTTACCCGGGCAGTGATATCGAGCACAGGCGCAAAGTAAGGAGCTGTATCGGCGTTCAAAATAAGATCAAAACCACCTTCAGCTACAACGTCTGTGACAGCAGCGGCCAACTCGTTTTGCATGCTGGCCAGAAACTGCTGATTCTTCTCTTGGAGGGCCTGCTGCACTCGTTCCTGTATAAGTTGGAGCTGCACCTGCAAATCCTGGGCATTCGCGTTCATTCGTCGGATCTCATCCTCAGTCATCACCGCCTCATTCTGCTGATACTCTGACTGCAGAGACTGAAGCTGTTCTGTAAGCTCAGTCGCGCGGGCTTCATCTAACGCAAATTCCTGTTCCAGTTCAGTCTGGACGACCTGTGCGGCATCGGAATTAAAGAGCGCCTGCAGCGCGTTAAGAACACCAATTTTAGTATCCTGCGCAGCCGCACCCTGTGCAAAAAATGCCAAAGCCAAACCAACCAGCAGATGTTTTCGCGTATTCACTCTACCTATCTCCAAAAGTCCAAAGCATCCCCGGCCGGGAATGCTCAGTTTCTACAACAAATCAGGCCGCCGGCCGGCTTAAAATACGCCAACGGTAAAATCGAATGTCTTGGTGTCGTCCCCTTCCTTACCGAAAGGCGCGGCCACATAAAATGTCAACGGCCCGAACGGTGACAAATAGGTGATGGACAGTCCCGCCGCATAGCGAATTTCACCAACATCGAAGTTCGAGCAGTTATTGAGCAAGCGCGTGCGTTCAGTGCAATTTGACGAGAAAACGTTTCCAGCGTCAATAAAAAAGGCTGACCGCACCTGATTCTGATTAGGCACAAAAGGCAGCGGAAAAATCAGTTCCAGAGTTGCTGTGGTCAATATGTTACCACCGAAACTGTCAAAATCCCTATCGAGAAAGAAGTTTTGTACCGCCAGGGCCACTTCAGGATTTCCGTTCGCATCCGGGACCGGATTACCCGCTGCGTCCAGCAAGGGTTCGGTCTGGTAGCCATATTCACGCGCAAAACTGGCGTTACCCGCAATGTCGGTGACGATATTCCCCTGATCGTCACGGAGCAAAGTGATCGGTCCCTCCGTCAGGTATCTAGCACCCGCAGTGCTGTTCGGCCCTAAGCTGTTCTCTTCGAAGCCACGAACCCGTCCGCCACCTTGAATCAGACCGCCAGCAAAAAAATTATTGAAAAAAGGCATCTCGCTATTTTCGCCGTAGCCAAAGCCATACCCCAGGTTGGTTTGTAGGCCGATCACCCAGTTGCGGGCGAAACTCAAAGGCCAGTAGATTTGATTAGTATAGTTAATCCTAGCGTACTCGAGATCGCTCCCAGGCAAGGTCACTTCTATACCGATATTGTGAGATGCGCCGTCTGTCGCCAATTGACCCCGATTGAGGGTATTACGAAACCATCTTCCGGTGATCGAAAAATTGTCAAACGTATCGCCAAATCTGTCAACAAACCCTAAGTCTGTCGGCGCCCGGAGTTGATCGGCACGCAAATCCGCAACACTCCCAAGTACTGCATCACTGACTGGCCCATCAAATGGATTTGCATTGGCCGGTTGAATAACGTAACTGTCAAGGCCGTCAATGAGTTTTGGACTAGCAATAATTTCTTGCACTGAGCCTGTGCCAGTCCCCAGCTCGGTATGGGTAAAGCCAAGATCTGCACCCAACGCCGAAATCTCACTTAGTGGGTAACTAAAACTTACAGAACCACCAAAAGATGTCGTGTTGAAAGCAGATACGTTGAACGGAGAATCAATTTCCCTGGCGAAGATATTAAAGCCCCTCGACACCCCATCTGGCGTAAAATACGGATCTACGTACTGAAAGTTCAAACCACTCTGGAATCGGCTCCGGTTGACGCCGACACCCACTGTTCGACCGGTTCCCAGAAAATTTTGCGCCTGCAGATTCGAACTGATGAAGAAATTACCACCGCCACCGGTACCAACCTGAAAACTGACCGCACCGAAATTTTGCTCAACCACGTCGTAATTGACATCAACCTGATCTTCCGTGCCAGGAACTTCCTCAGTTTCCACTTCCACTGTCTCGAAGTATCCGAGTCTTTCCAGACGCACTTTGGATTGCTCAATTTGAATACTGGAGGCTGGCGCACTTTCTAACTGCCGCATTTCCCTGCGGAGCACGTCATCGGCAGTGGACAGATTCCCGGAAAAGTTGATCCGGTTTACATAGGTACGGTTTCCGGGCTCAATAAAGAAAGTCACTTCAACCGTTTCGTCTTCCTCGTTAACTTCCGGAACCCCCGTTGCCTCGGCAAATGCGTACCCAAGATTGCCGAGAAACTGCACCATGATTTCTTCGGTTCCGGTCACCAGCGATTGGGAAAAAATCTGGCCTGGCTGGACGAAGATAGCGGCGCGCAGTAACGCCTCTGCATCAACCAGATCACCGGCGAGATCTACCCCGCTGACCGTGTATTGATCACCTTCATTCACATTGATTGTGATGTAGACTTCTTTTCGGTCCGGCGTAATCGAAATTGGCGTAGATTCAACGGTAAATTCGACGTAGCCATTGTCCAGGTAGAATGACTCAAGTCTCTCAAGGTCGCCAGAAAACTGTTCTCTTGAATAACGGTCTTTCCTGCTGAGAATCAGATACCAGGGCTTGGTGCCTAACTCGAACAAGCCGAGAAGTTCCTCTTCCTCGAAAGCCTCATTACCAACGATATTGATGTGCCTTATCCGGGACTCTTCACCCTCGTTAATATCCAGGCTGATGGCAACCCGATTTCGGGGCAAATCTTCAACGGTTACCTCGACCGATGCCCCGTAGCGGCCCCGGGAGGAGTACACTTCCTGTATACCCTGCTGAATCGCCTCCAGCGCAGCGCGGGTAAAAATCTGACCCTCCGCAATGTCAGCGGTCGCCATATTTTCGATAATGTCTTCCGTTTCGAGGACACTGTTGCCCTCAACAGTAATTTCTGCGACGGAGGGACGCTCGAGAACCGTTATCACAAGAATATTGCCTTCTCGTGCCACTTCGATTTCATCGAAATATTCCGAGGTGACCAGCGAACGGATGACCTCAGCGGCGGTACGTTCGGTGACCACATCACCGATACCAATTGGCAGCAGGTTGTAAATAATACCGGGGGAAATTCGCTGATAACCGTCGACAATGATGTCAGCAACGGTGAACTCTTGTGCTTGCGCAACGGCACGAAGACCGAGCGCCACCAGCATTGCGATCGCCAGTTTTCTCATGTTCAATTCTTGATTCCTAAAAAGTCAGCACGACTTCAATGGCGAGAGTAAATTAAGGTCACAACAAACGGCTTACATCGTTGTAGATGGCCAGCACCATCACTCCAGAAATAAGCAGCAACCCCAGCTGCAGCCCCCAGGCCTGAATCCGCTCCGGAACCGGCCGTCTGATCACCGCTTCTATCGAGTAATACAGAAGGTGTCCCCCATCGAGCACCGGGATTGGCAGCAGATTGAGTACACCCAGCGATATACTGAGCAGTGCCAGAAAGCCCAGGTATACATCCAAACCATAACTGGCGGTCTCACCGGCAACCTGTGCAATCGTAATAGGCCCGCTGATATTCTTTACAGATATCAGCCCGATCACCATTTTCTTGACAGAATCCAGTACGAAAATAGATTTATTCCATGTCTCCTGAAGTGCCGGGCGCAGCGCCCCCAGCACAGTAAACTGTAGTTCACGACGATGCTCAGCAGGCACTATGTCCACCAAGCTAGCCTGACGCACTGAAGCGCCAATGCTTCCGATCACCCTATCGTCGGCCAACACCATTCGCTCTGGTCGGATTAACAGCGACTGTGACCGCTCGTTCCGTTTGACTACGACATCCAGAGAGAGTTCTGGATTCGCCCGCACCCGCTCTACCCAGTGCGTCCAGCCGCGTATTGCCTCGCCATTTACCGACAGGATTTCATCTCCCGGAAGCAGCCCACCCGCTTCCGCCCGACCCCCTGAGATCACATCAGCGATCAGCGCCGGGATTTCAAACTGAACGATGCCGAGGTCGGCAACCGGATTGGGCTCAGTTTCGCCACCCAGCCAGTTCCGGATAGGGATCTGTACTTCCCGCACTCGACCTGTCTCCGATGAAGCCACCGTCAGGTTGACTGCGCCGGTTTCCCCGAGACGCGCCAGCAGTTGCAGCGTAACCTGCTGCCAGATCATCGTCGGCTCACCATCTACGGTCAGAATTTCATCTCCCTCACGTAGTCCGGCAGTCTCGGCTGCGGATTCATCCAACACTCCGTTGACCACGGGGGCGATTCCACTCACGCCATAGCTGACGTGTATCAACCAGAACACAAAAATCGCCAGCAGAAAATTGGCAGCAGGGCCGGCGGCCACAATGGCTATTCTCTGCCACAGAGGCTTGCAGGCAAAAGACTCATGACGCTCGCTCGGCGGAATGGCACTGCGCTCTGGGGCGCTGGTGTCTTCCTGACCGAGCATTTTGACGTACCCGCCAAGCGGTATCGGGGCAATGACATATTCCACCCCGTCTTTACCAATCCAGGATTTAGCCGCCTTGCCAAATCCGATCGAAAAGCGAAGGACTTTTACGCCACAGCGGCGCGCCACCCAAAAATGGCCAAACTCATGAATGGTCACGAGAATGCCCATAGTCACAATCAAGGCAAAAATGTTAATCAGTATGTCAGTCATCTCAAGCGGTCGAATGCGCTGGATCGGGCACTTTGACCCGAGCAAATCCCCTTCTATATCATATCTTTAGCTGCAATCCTTGCAGCACTGTCTGCACCCTGAATGATATCGAGAGACACAGCCGGTTCACAAGGGGTTTTCGATAATACGGCCTCAATGATTGCCGGAATTTGCTGAAACCCCAGTCGATTCGACAAAAAGGCCGCGACGGCAATTTCATTGGCAGCATTCAGCACCGCTGGGGCCGTGCCACCCGCCTCAAGCGCTGCCCTGCCCAGACTAACACAGGGAAAGCGGTCGACATCAGGCTTCCTGAATTCGAGCGCAGGCTGACGGGTCAGGTCCAATACTTCGGCACCTGACGCCATACGGTCAGGGAAAGCCAGTCCGTAAGCAATCGGCACGCGCATATCCGGATTGGCAAGTTGCGCCAGCACGGACCCATCACGGTAATACACCATCGAATGCACAATACTCTGCGGGTGAACCACGATATCGATAGCAGTGCCGGGCAGGTCGAATAGAAAGCTGGCCTCAATCAGCTCCAGCCCCTTATTCATGAGGGTGGCCGAATCAACCGATATTTTCTGGCCCATCGACCACTTCGGATGGGCACAGGCCTGTTCTGGCGTAACCTTTGCGAGCGCTTCTTTGGGTGTACTAAGGAATGGTCCCCCAGAAGCCGTCAGGACAAGTTTATCTACAAAGCGCCCATCGGTGACCGACAACCCGGAGCGCGTTTCCGCGAGACACTGAAAGATCGCATTGTGCTCACTGTCTATAGGAATGATGTCTGCGTTATTCTGTTTTGCTGCGTCAATAAAGAGCTTACCGGACATAATCAAGGATTCTTTATTGGCGAGCAGCAGACGCTTGCCGGCTGACACCGCTGCCAGCCCGGAAGCCAAACCGGCCGCACCCACGATAGCGGCCATCACCACATCGACCTGTTCGTGGGCCGCAACAAGTTCCAGCGCATCTTCTGTGTCAATAAATTCTGTTTTACAGCCAGACTCGGCGAGCAGGCGCTTGAAGTGCTGATGCTGCTCCGGGTCCACAAGCACGGCATACCGTGGCTCATACTGCAAACACTGGCTCAGAAGCATCTCACTGTTGCGGTAGGCGCTCAGCGCAAAGACGGAAATGTTGTCGCACCGGGAGACTACGTCCAGCGTGCTGCGGCCAATCGAACCGGTAGATCCCAGTACCGTTAACTGCCTGTATCCGGTCATGGTTCAGCGAGCCCAGTCCAGCGCGAGCATCAGTATGAGCACGCTCATGGGTGCTACTGCCAGCAATCCATCGACACGATCCAACACCCCACCATGACCAGGAAGTATGGATCCGCTGTCTTTAAGATCCGAATTGCGTTTCAACATACTCTCCACCAGATCACCTACCACGGCAAACAGGGTCGTGGTTATACAGGACAGCAACAGAACTGAAATCTGCGCCAGGTTCAGCTCAAGCAAATAACGCTGCGCAGCCCATACTAACACTGCGCTGACAGCGCAGCATGTCGCAAACCCGCCCCACACGCCCTCCCAGGTTTTCTTCGGGCTTAAGCTCGGGGCTAGCGTCCGGTTTCCGAGAAACCTACCGGCAAAGTATGCGCCGACGTCGACTGCCGCAACGGCTATCACCACACCAAGCACCAGATAGCCTGAGGGCAAAATGACTTTCAGGGCCACCAAGCCCGTCCAGGTCGGAACCAAAGCCAGCAGGCCCATCAGGCCAATGATAGCTCGGTGATCCCAGTCGGCTGAATTCCCGGGATAACCAGCAAGGAGAAAGGCTGCGACACACCACCACAGCACACCGGAACACAGGATCAGAATAACTCGAAAGAACAAGAAAGCCCCTGCGCTTGACCAGAAACCACACAGCACAGCGACCCCCAGCAGGCTGAAGAAGACAATCAGGGTGTAGAGCAGCCTGGAGGCCACGCCCCCTAATCGTGCGAAAGCGCCCCACTCCCAGGCAGCCAGCACGACGATAACCGCGACAGCGGCTGCAAAAGTCAAAGGTGTGGTAAGCAAAGTCAGAGCAATTAGAGCCACCAGCAGAATAAGGGCGGTAACGACACGCTGCGTGAGACCATCACTCATCACCAGCGCCCTCAACCTGAGTTGTTCCGAACCGCCGTTGGCGGCTGGCAAACTCTTCGAGTGCGCGCTGAAACTCAGCTTCTGTAAATTCCGGCCAGTAACAGTCTGCAAAATAGAATTCAGTGTATGCAAACTGCCACAACAGAAAATTACTGATTCTTTTCTCTCCCCCGGTCCGGATACACAGATCTGGATCGGGAAAACGCCCCAGACTGGTCTGCGCACGGAGCGATTCAGCATCAATATCGGACGATCTGATCTGGCCCGCCTCAACCTGTCGACCGAGCGCGACAGCCGCTTCAGTAATATCCCAGCGCCCACCGTAGTCCACAGCGACTGTGACTATGGTCCCGGTGTTATGTTCGGTAAGACCTTCTACTTCGTCCATGCTACGCAATAGTTTAGGCGCCAGACCGTCTCGTTTCCCGATAAAGTTAAACTTGACACCCTTTTGATGAAATTGATTGATCTCATTTCGCTTGAGAACTGACAAAAACAGCGCCATGAGGCCGTCAACTTCAGCAATCGGACGCATCCAGTTCTCATTACTGAATGCAAACAGGGTAAGGTAGGGGATGTTGCGCTCTACGCAGGCCTCAACAACAGAACGAGCCGCTTCTGCACCGTGGCGATGGCCGAATTTTACCGGCTTGCCTCGTTGGCGGGCCCAACGACCGTTACCATCCATAATGATGGCGACATGTGCAGGCAACTTAGTTGGATCAGGTGTCATAGACGAAGCATTTAGCAGAAAAGATCACCTGGTCAAATTCCAAAGCAGCAGATGGCGGAGAGCTAGAACGAGAGCAGATCCTGTTCCTTCACTTGAAAGGCTGCCTCAACTTCGGCGATGTATTTGTCGGTCAGCTTCTGAACCCGATCTTCAGCGCGCCGTTGCTCGTCTTCTGAAATTTCTTTCTCCTTCTCGAGTTCTTTAAAATCAGAATTGGCATCGCGCCTGATGTTGCGTATTGCAACCCGCGCATTTTCAGCCTCCTGCTTGGCCTGCTTCGTATATTCCCTGCGGGTCTCTTCCGTTAAAGGAGGCATGGGCACCCGAATCGTGTCACCGTTGTTGGATGGATTCAGGCCAAGGTTCGACTTCATTATGGCTTTTTCAACATCACCGATCAGGTTTTTCTCCCAAGGCGAAACCAGAAGCGAGCGCCCCTCCTCCACCGTGACGTTTGCGAGCTGATTTAGCGGAGTCTCAGAACCGTAGTAAGCAACCATGACGCTGTCCAGAATACTGGGGTGCGCCCGCCCGGTGCGAATGCGTTTAAAGGCATCATTCAGCGCTCCCAAGCTTTTTGTCATCCGCTCTTCTGCATCTGAAATTATATCGTCGATCATCCTTTCGCCTCTCTTAACCCTATTCGCGTTATTGACACTACTCTATCAAGGTGCCGTCCTGCTTGCCCATGACGTTATCCAGCAACGCGCCCGGGCGGGTCATGTTAAAAACCTTGATGGGAATCTTGTGATCGCGACTCAAACAGATCGCGGTGAGATCCATCACGCCAAGCTTCTTATCAATGACTTCATCATAGGTAAGCTCATCGAACTTTTCTGCATCTGAGTGCAATGCAGGGTCAGCTGAATAGACCCCATCTACCTTGGTTGCCTTGAGGATAAGATCCGCGTCAATCTCAATGCCGCGGAGACAGGCAGCCGAGTCAGTCGTAAAAAACGGGTTCCCGGTGCCAGCGGAGAAAATCACAACATCTCCCGCATTCAGATGCCGGATGGCGTTTCTTCGATCGTAATGCTCAACCACACCGCTCATCTGGATCGCTGACATGACCCGAGTTGCAATGCTGGCTCGCTCGAGAGCGTCCCGCATGGCGAGCGCATTCATGACAGTTGCCAGCATCCCCATGTGGTCTCCGGTCACCCGCTCCATACCCGCAGCGTGCAGTCTCGCCCCGCGAAACAGGTTGCCTCCGCCTATTACCATGCCGACCTGAACCCCGAGGCCGATTAACTGACCTACTTCCACCGCCATTCGGTCCAGTATTTTGGGGTCAATGCCAAAATCCGCATCGCCGGTCAGGGCCTCTCCGGAGAGCTTCAACAGAATCCTGTTGTATTTACGTTCTCGCTGTGGCATCGCTGCTTATCCAGTCGTCGACATTTAATTGGCCAATTGTGCAGCAACTTCTGCCGCGAAGTCATCTTCCTCTTTCTCAATGCCCTCGCCGACCTCAAAACGCACGAACTGCGCCACTTCAGCATCAGCTTCTTGCAGGAGCTTCCCCACCTTGGTATCCGGATCTTTGACAAACGCCTGTTCCATCAGACTGATTTCAGCGACAAATTTGCGAAGGCGGCCTTCAATCATCTTCTTGACAATTTCTTCAGGCTTGCCGCTTTCCTGCGCCTGAGCTGAGTAGATTTCAGACTCCTTTGCCAGCACATCTTCCGGTACATCTTCTGCTCGATTCACCATCGGATTGGCGGCTGCGATATGCATCGCGATGTCACGGGCCAAGGCAGCATCTCCACCGCGAAGGGCAATCAGCACACCAATTTTGTTGTTATGGATATAACTCTCTACAACACCTGCAGCATCACCTTCTATCGACAAGCGTTCTATCCTGCGAAGATTGATGTTCTCACCGATTTTCTGTACCAGCGCCTGCCGGGCATCTTCAATGCCGGAAGCCAGCAGCGTTGCAGCATCAGCTTCTTTATCTGAGAAACTTGACTGCAACACCTGGTCGGCGAACCCCAGGAAGTTCTCATCCCTCGCCACAAAGTCGGTTTCGCTGTTTACTTCGATAACTACCCCGTAATTGCCCTCGTCAGCAATTTTGGTCAGCACCACGCCTTCTGCGGCAACCCGGCTGGCCTTCTTCGCAGCTTTTAATCCGCTCGCCTTGCGCAGATCCTCGATGGCTTTCTCCATGTCACCGTCAGCCTCAGATAGCGCCTTTTTGCAATCCATCATGCCCAAGCCTGTCCGCTCACGCAGTTCCTTCACCATGCCCGCTGTAATATTTGCCATTCTTACAATGCCTCTCTGAATCGTTTAATTCTCTTTTACGCCTGCGTCATACTTTAATGACATAGAAAAAAGGGGCCACAAGTGCCCCCTTTCAGCTTTGGTCTCAATTATCTGTGCGATGCCTAAGACTGGGGCAGTAATCCTCTGCCTGTCATTACTCATCGCCGCTATCGGTTTTCTCGTCAGCCGCTTTTTTCTTGGCAGGCGCTTTTTTGGCGGCAGCTTTTTTCTTCGCCGGAGCCTTTTTAGCAGCTGCTTTTTTCTTGGCAGGCGCTTTTTTGGCAGTAGCCTTTTTCTTCGCTGGCGTCTTTTCCTCGACCGGGGCGCTTTCTACCTCAGCTGGAGCGCCTTCTTCCTCGGCCGGGGGCGCAGTTTCTTCGGCCGGAGATGCAGCCTCTTCGCTTGGTGCAGCAGCCTCTATCTCATCAGAACTTTCAGCCTGCACAGGCCCACTGGTCGGCTCGGCCGTTACAGGAGGTTCATCAGAAACGGGGGCAGCGGCAGGAGCCGGGGCGTCTTCTGCCGGCGCATCCACTGCGTCAGTAACTTCTGCCGCGGTCGCTTCGTCGACTTCAACAAATTCGCTGTCCCCGCCCGCAGGACCGTGAAGTTTTGTGCCTTCAATGCAGGCATCGGCAACGGCCGAAGCGTAAAGCTGAATCGCGCGAATTGCGTCATCGTTGCCGGGAATCACATAATCCACGCCTTCAGGGTCGCTGTTTGTGTCAACGACTCCGATAACTGGAATCTTGAGATTGTTGGCTTCGGTCACAGCGATCCGCTCATGTTCGACATCAATCACGAACAGCGCATCAGGCAGGCCACCCATATCTTTGATGCCTCCGATACTGCGCTCCAGTTTTTGCTTCGCCCGTGTCAGCATCAGCGCCTCTTTCTTGGTAAGGCGGTCAAAAGTACCATCCTGCTCCTGAGTTTCGAGATCTTTGAGCTTTTTAATCGAGCCTCGGATAGTCTTATAGTTAGTCAGCATGCCACCGAGCCAGCGGTGATTGACATAAGGCATTCCCGCACGCTCTGCCTGCTCTCTGACAATCTTGGCTGCAGCGCGCTTGGTGCCTACGAAAAGGATCTTCTTCTTTTTATCAGCAAGCTCGGTTATCTGTTCGAGAGCATCATTGAATGCTGGGACAGTGTGTTCCAGATTGATGATGTGAATCTTGTTGCGGGAGCCAAAAATGTATGGCTCCATCTTCGGGTTCCAGTAGCGGCATTGGTGCCCGAAATGTACTCCTGCACGGAGCATTTCCTTCATATTGACGTTCATGTTGGTACCTTTTCTGTTGGGTTAGGCCTCCATACACCCCATCTCTCAACCCGCCTTGCCAAGGATAAACCGGGCACCCAGAAAGATGTGTCGGCGCATGTGCGACATTAAAATTAGCGCCAGTCAGGGCTATGCCATACTGAGCGCGGCGCTTTATACCATAAATGGGCTCTATCTGGAAGATTTAGGGAGAGGAATTCCCCGGCCTGGAGACCAGACTCAGCAATTTGGCAGGCTTTTAGCGGCAGCGCTGTTCTGGCCGACACAGCTGATTTAGAATAGCGGTCTCTGAACATCTCATCGGCATTACCTACGATCATGAGCATCCACATCAAGAACCCAGACGAAATCGAAAAGATGCGTGTTGCCGGCCGACTGGCTGCTGAGGTGCTGGAGATGATCGGGCCCCATGTGCAACCCGGAGTCAGCACCGGCGAACTGGACAGACTGTGCCATGATCACATCGTTAACAACCAGCGAGCCATTCCTGCGCCGCTCAACTACAACGGATTTCCCAAATCGATATGCACCTCCATTAACCATGTGGTCTGTCATGGTATTCCGAGTGACGGGAAAATCCTAAAGTCCGGCGACATCATCAATATTGACATCACTGTCATCAAGGAGGGGTTTCATGGGGATACCAGCAAAATGTTCTGTGTTGGCAATGTCCCGGACCACGCCAGACGCCTGATTCGTGTGACACAGGAATGTCTGTACAAGGCCATAGATCTGGTTCGACCGGGAGTCACGCTAGGTGATATCGGCCACATCATTCAGCAGCACGGAGAGGCCAACCATTACTCCATCGTTCGGGAATATTGTGGTCACGGCATCGGCCGCATCTTCCATGAAGAACCCCAGGTACTTCACTTCGGCCGCCCCAACACCGGCACCAAGCTGGTGGAAGGTATGACTTTTACTATTGAGCCCATGCTAAACGCCGGCTCCCGGCATACCAAACTCTCCAAAAAAGATGGCTGGACCGTAACCACAAAAGATCGCAGATTGTCCGCACAGTGGGAGCATACGCTGGCCGTCACTGGCAACAGCTGCGAAATTCTGACACTAAGAGATGAAGAATCCTTGTGAAGCTTGACGAATCATCAGTATCAGAAAGCGAACCAAGCAAACTCCTGCTCCAGGCCCAACTGATCGACAGAGACTCACTGGCCAAGCGTCTTTCTTACTGCAACGATACTCATCACACGGCCGAACTGAGAACAATACTCGCCGAAGCCAACGCGACTCTCAACGAGTATTACAGACAAAATCTCGATATCAGCAACATCGTCAGCAAACGCGCCCACTTGGTTGATCTGGTTCTCGAATGGGTTTGGTCCCGCCAGCCAGAACTGCAATCCAATGAACTCGCGCTTGTAGCGGTAGGGGGATATGGTCGTAGCGAGTTGATGCCCTACTCTGACATCGACCTGCTCATTCTGACAAGAAAGAACAACAACAAGTCTTACAAAGAAGCCATCGCTTCATTTCTTGCAGCGTGCTGGGATCTGGGGCTGGATATCGGTCAGAGCGTCCGTTCTGTTAAACAGTGCGCTCAGGAAGCCCGCAAGGATATCACCGTTGCTACCGCCCTGATGGAATCCAGGACCATCGCCGGTTCGGCAGAATTACTGCCTATGATGACGGCAGCGACCGCTACAGGCAAAGTCTGGCCCACAAAGGCTTTCCTCAAAGCCAAGGTTACAGAACAAAAGGCTCGCCATGCCAAGTACCACGATGTTGATTATGCGCTGGAGCCGAATGTCAAGAACTCCCCCGGCGGACTCAGGGATATTCAAACCATTGCCTGGGTCACTAAAAGGCAATTTGGCGCGAAATCTTTTCGTGACTTAACCGAATTGGGTTTCCTCAAACCCTCCGAAGAAGCCATGATAAATAAAGGACAGCAGTTTCTGTGGAAACTTCGCTATGGCTTGCACACCCTGAGTGGTCGGGCAGAGGACCGACTCCTGTTCAACATGCAAAGGGAGCTGGCGATTCTGTTCGGGTATGAAGATGACAAGTCTTCCCTCGGCGTGGAAAAACTCATGAAACAGTACTACCGCGCGGTGGCTAATCTGAGAGAACTCAACGACGCACTACTTCAGCATCTTGATGAAGCTATCGTCCAAGCCGGCACGCGCGCGAAGATCATTCCTCTTAACAAACGCTTTCAGATCAACAATGGCTATATAGAAGTCACCGACCCACGAATCTTCGAGCGATTCCCATTTGCCCTGTTGGAGATCTTTGTCCTCATGGCGCAAGATCCTGAGATCGAAGGGATCAGAGCCTCAACGATTCGGTTGCTGCGCGAGAACCGCCGGCTCATTGATGATAATTTCCGCCATGATCTGCGCAATCTGACTCTTTTTATGGAGTTGCTGCGCTCCCCTTACCATATGACGCTTCATTTGCGCCGCATGGCCCGGTACGGCATTCTCGGGCGCTATCTGCCCGAATTCGGCCAGATAACCGGACAAATGCAACACGATCTGTTTCATATTTACACGGTAGACGCGCACACACTCCAGGTTGTGGAAAATATGCGCCGCCTGTATCGCCCTGAAGCTGAAGAGCAGTTACCGCTCGCTGCAGACATTGCAAAACAACTGCCCAAACCCGAACTGCTTTACATTGCCGGGCTGTATCACGATATTGCAAAAGGTCGTGGTGGCGATCATTCTGAACTCGGTAAGGTCGATGCAAAAGATTTTTGTCAGCGGCATCGATTAGCTGAATGGGACACCGATCTGGTTTGCTGGCTGGTGGACAAACATCTGCTGATGTCAATGACGGCGCAGAGAAAGGACATCACTGACCCAATGGTGATCCATGAGTTTGCTGAGGTGGTTGGCGACAAAACCCGTCTGGATTACCTGTACGCCCTGACGGTTGCGGATATCCGCGCAACAAATCCGGAGCTGTGGAATTCATGGCGGGCCTCCCTGCTCAGTCAGCTCTACAGCAACACCCTGCGAGCTTTAAAAGCAGGATCGACTGACTCACCGAACAGCACCGAGTTAATCCGCAGCAAAAAGACTCTGGCGGAGCAACAGCTGATTTCAAGCAGATTCACTGAAAAACAAATTCAGCAGATTTGGACGAACAATCCGGACGAATATTTTGAACGGGAATCAGTCGACAATATCTTCTGGCACACACAGGAGCAACTTAAGGCGGCACCGGGCAAGCCGCTGGTAGCGGTCAAAGAGCTCGAGGCTAATGATCATCCGGAAGGGGCAACTCTCATTTTCATTCACACTAAAGATGCGGAATTCCTGTTTGCCAAGACCACAGCGGCATTCGAAAGGCTGCACTTAAACATCGTTAACGCCAGAATCATTACGTCACTGAATGCGCACTGCCTGGACACCTACACCGTGCTGGAATCAGATGGTAAGCCTGTCGGTGCAAATCCACGGCGAATACAGGAGATTGAGACAACTCTGCTGCAGAGTCTGACACAAACCACTGCCAAGGTAAGGCCGACCAATTACCGCAGAAGCCGGAAGCTCCGCTATTTCAACGAGCCGATCACGACAATGCTCACCAATACTCCGGGCAAGGGCTATTCGACGCTTGAGGTAAATTGCCCGGACCAGCCCGGGATTTTGGCGACATTGGGGAAAGTAATTGCGGACAATCAGCTTCGAATCGTCGACGCGAGGATAACGACCCTGGGCGAAAGAGTGGAAGATATCTTCTACCTGAAAGACCATAAAGGCCGTCCAATTATCGATCCGGATGTCGAGCGTGATTTACTCGCGGATATAGAGAGTCGTCTTAGCGAAAGGCTGGCTGGCTAATCCAAAAGAGGCAAACACTTGGAAACGACACTATACGGCATCACCAATTGCGACACGATAAAGAGAGCCAGAACCTGGCTGAAAACTATGGGCATCGACTACCAATTGCACGACTATAAAAAACTGGGATGCTCAACGGATCAGGCCAGACAGTTCCTCGATCATTTTGGCATGGACGCAGTGCTTAACCGGCGTGGCACAACCTGGCGTAAACTCAGCGACGATCAGAAGTTTGACCTTACCGAAGACTCCGTGATTTTATTGATGTCGGAGCACCCTTCGCTTATCAAACGACCTATCCTGCAGCGGAAAAGCGACTGGCTGATCGGATTTGATGAGCCCGCATGGCAGAATTTTTTCAATTCCTAATCACGTAGGTGGAAAGTATGAGCAATACTGGATCTCTCAGCGCAGGAATTGGCTTGATCTCAAGCAACTCCGCCGGTGATGTCATTGAGGTTTTTTACCCCAGTCCTGTTCGCGGCATACAGGCGGCGGAGTTTGAACTAATTACCGCAGCGACCGGACTGCATCCGGACCGGAGTGGTCACGAAGCACTGAACACATCACAAACGAAGCGCCTGAGTGCCGATTTCCGAGCGGCAGGATTAACAGACTGGGCCAAACTGCTCGAACAGGCTGACATCGGGCAATGGCTGGTCTGTTTCACGTTTGATCGGACACCACCAGCGAACATTCCTGAAGCATTCCTCAAGCTGCATCTGCTTTCGCATCGATTATGCAAGCCTCACGAGCAAAATCTGGACGGACTGTTTGGCACCCTGAAAAACCTGGCATGGACCAATGAGGGTCCGGTTGATCTCGCGGATCTGCCGGCTCGCCGTCTCAGTGCCCGACAGCGCGGTGAACCGCTGAATGTGATGTCAGTGGACAAATTCCCCAAAATGGCGAACTACGTAGTACCTGCCGGGGTTCGGCTTGCGGACACCGCTCGAATACGGCTTGGCGCTTATATCGGTGAAGGCACAACTGTCATGCATGAGGGGTTTGTCAATTTCAATGCCGGCACACTGGGTGCAGCCATGATTGAAGGGCGCGTCAGCGCCGGGGTGGTAATCGGCGCCGACAGCGATCTCGGGGGCAGCTGCAGCACCATGGGCACACTATCCGGCGGTGGAACAGAAATCATCTCTGTCGGTGAAAATTGCCTGATCGGGGCGAATGCAGGAATCGGTTTTCCTCTCGCCGACGGATGCACCATTGAAGCCGGTCTGTATGTTACAGCGGGCACCAAGGTCAACCTACTGGATGCTTCAGGCGCGCTGGTTAAGACCGTAAAAGCGGCACAGCTCAGCAAGGAGCGCAATCTGTTGTTTCGACGGAATTCGCTTTCTGGTGCCGTGGAAGCGCTACCTCAGCAGACTCAGATAAGTCTTAATCAAGAACTGCACAGCAATAACTAATTCCCATGATGACTGATACCCTGCAGCTGGCGAAAGCGCTGATTTCCATCGAGTCCGTTACCCCGAACGACAATGGCTGTCTTGAGCTGATTGCTCAGCGTCTTGAGCCGCTTGGTTTCACAACTGAACGAATTGACTCAGGTGCTGTCAGCAATCTCTGGGCCACATTGGGAGATGAAGGCCCGCTGCTGGTCTTTGCCGGGCATACTGATGTGGTGCCGCCCGGCTCACTCGATGAATGGCGCTATCCGCCATTCCAGCCAACAGAGGATGGCGAATTCCTCTACGGTCGCGGCAGTGCAGACATGAAATCAAGCCTTGCTGCCATGGTGACAGCCTGCGAGAGATTTATTGCAAATCGCCTTCCCGCAGCTCGTCTGGCATTTTTAATCACCAGTGACGAAGAAGGCCAAGCCGTAGAAGGCACCCGTTATGTCATAGAGCGGCTGACCGAGCGCGGTGAAAAGATAAACTACTGCGTTGTCGGCGAACCCAGCAGCTCAGAGCGATTGGGGGATACCATTAGAGTTGGTCGCCGCGGCTCGCTTTCCTGCAAACTGCGGGTGAACGGCATCAAAGGTCACGTCGCCTATCCACATCTGGCACGCAACCCGATCCACGAAGCCCTGCCGGTGCTCCTTCGGCTCTCGGAAACCCACTGGGACGACGGCAATGAGTCTTTTCAACCAACGAGCTTTCAAATATCCAATATCCATGGCGGAGTTGGCGCTAATAACGTCATCCCCGATCGGGTAGAAATTGACTTCAACCTGCGGTTTTCCACTGAACATACCTCGAGCGCATTGATCAGTCATATTGAACAGGAATTGAGTTCGGCGGGGGTCGACTACGAATGTGAGTGGCATGTCTCCGGCGAACCCTTTTTAACCGTGGAGCCGGAATTGATCACAGTCGTGCAAGACTGCGTTAAACAGGTAACCGGAATTCTCCCGGACGCCTCGACAGGAGGTGGGACGTCAGACGGTCGATTCATCGCGCCAACTGGTGCGCAGGTTGTTGAAATAGGCCCCTGCAATGCCACAATACACAAGCTCAATGAACGAATGCGGATCACCGATATTGAGAAGCTTTCTGCCATCTATGAGCTCATCCTTCAGCGCCTGCTTTAGCAGCAGTAAACGTCGAATCTCAACCTGCTCCCCTGGAATTTCAACGTCGGTTTTGTCCCGCCCAGCTCGGGGGATCTCCGGTTACGTTTGACCACTACCCGTCTCCTGGCACACCGCAACGACTGTGACAGCAGTTCGGACTCGCTTTGATGCTCAGTCGCAATATTCTGAAGCATGGTCATCTCCTTTCTGGAGCTCGCTTTCCGGCGGTCAGCAGGGAACATAGGATCGAGGTAGACCACATCATAGGCTTTATCGGGCCAGTCCATCAGCAGAAAATCCCCCCGCTGGATTTCGATACGGCGCGCGACCTCCGAAGCGCATTTCCGGACGCACCCGGCCTGAACTGCCCGCCGCAGACCATCTTCCAGCAGCGCAAAAATGGCCGGGCTGCGCTCGATTGCGGTAACCAGACAACCCGCATGCGCCATCAAGTAGGAATCTGTGCCGAGCCCGGCAGTCGCGTCTAAGACAGTCGGGGTACGCAGGCTTTTTAAGCCCAGCGCCTTGCCCATTAACTGACCGCGCAAACCGCCGGCGAGACGACGCTGAAACGCTCTGTCAAAAAAATCGACCAGGACCGGAGATTGGCGTCGATTCTGCACAGAAATCAGTGCCAGCCGACCCTGATCAAGAATGAACTGGTAGTCAGCTGCAGCAGCACAGGCGGTATCAGGGGAATCCAACTGAGCAAGAAAGCAGTTGCTGACTGTCTCTGACGGAATCTCTGCTGAGTCGAAATCTCTCAGAAACTTTGCCTGATCAGACTTCAAATCACCCATAAGTACAGGCAAACCCCGAGAATCAAACGGTAAATGATGAACGGGAGAAACCCAATTCTGTCAATCAGAGTCAGAAACGCATGGATACACAACAGCGCAGTGAGCAGGGCCACACTGAAAGCCATAAACAACATTAGGAGATCGAACTCCCGCAGCGCACTGTCGCCGAATAACGCAATTCCTTGCATAAGCCCGCTTCCCGCGATGATCGGAATTGACAGTAAAAACGAAAATTTCGAAGCTGCCTGTCGGTCCAGACCACATAACAAAGCCATGCTTATGGTAATTCCCGAGCGTGAGGTGCCCGGAATCAGAGCCAGACACTGAGCGAACCCTATCCATAACGCGCGCCCGTGACCCAGCTCCTTCAGGCTCAGTTTGCATTCGCCCATTTTGTCGGCGAACCACAATACACCGGCAAACAGGAGTGTAGCTGTAGCAATGACAGCACTTGACCGGAGCGTGCCCGCAATTAACCCCTCTGCCAACAAGCCCACGATAGCCGCTGGCAGAGAGGCATAGAGTAGTAGCCAGGCCAATTTACCTGACTCGGTGAGCCCCTGCCCCACCAGACTTTTGAACCAATCCTTAAGCAACTGCACAAGATCATCACGAAAATACACAAGTACTGCAAAAAGGCTTCCCAGATGAACAGCCACATCGAAGACAAGGCCTTGATCGGCCCACCCCATAATTTCACTAACCAGAATCAGGTGAGCTGACGAGGAAATCGGGAGAAATTCGGTACCGCCCTGAACAAGGGCTAGAATCAGAGACTGGAGAAAGGTGACATCCTCGCCATTCATGACTTGGGATAATCCAGCACTTCTTTTACATAGTTTGCTTGAGCGACACGATCAATATCAGCATGCCCGGACTTCTTCATCAACTCCGCCAGGCCACAGAGCGAAACAACAGCGGGAGGCGTGAAAGCCACAACCGATCTGCCAGCCTCAGTTGTTAGGCCTTCCTCCAGCACACTTTGCAGCGCATCTCCCGTCAATACCCAATCACCGGTACCAACGGCCAGATTCTGCGCCAGGCACACCTCAGAAATGCTCTCAGGTCTCACAACCTGCTCCGAGATGACGCGAAACTCATTTTTTCCCAGAGATAAGTGGTAAGTTCCGAGATAATACTCGCACTCCCGCGCATGCATGAACACACTAATTGCCTGCTTCCCGGTCGCCAGGCTCGCCTCGTAAGCCACATGTGCCAGAGAGGAAACAGCCATAACTTCAACGCCCGCGGATTCCCCGAGACCCTGGGCAACTCCCAGCCCAATTCGAACGCCTGTAAACGAACCGGGTCCGGCACTGACCGCGATTAAATCCAGGTCAGCCACAGAAATGCCTGCTTCTTTCAGAAGTGCATCAACCATTGGCAGGAGCTCCCTTGCTGCCGCGCGCGGGGATTCGCTGCGTTCAAAGCCGACGCGCCCGCCGTGAAGCAAGCCTGCTGAACAGGAACAAGAGGAGGCGTCTAAGGCGAGTATAGTGGTCATTCGAACGATTTAGCTGACATTAAAAAATCCCTCTAGATTACTCTAGAGGGATTTTCAGGAGCGACACTGTCTGGCCCCGTTGGTGAGGTCGATATCAACGGAACCAGGCAGAGCGGTTGGTGCCTAACGGAGGCCAGATCGCTTAGTGCTTCTTGCGTGCTGGCGTCTTCTTCTTAGCAACTTTCTTCTTCGCCGCCTTTTTGGCTACTTTTTTAGCGGCCTTTTTGACTACCCTTTTCTTTGCTGCCTTCCTGGCAACCTTCTTCTTAGCAGCTTTTTTCACCATTTTTTTCTTAGCCGCTTTCTTAGCTACTTTCTTGATTGCCTTCTTGGCTACCTTTTTTGCGGCCTTTTTCGCGACTTTCTTTTTAGCAGCTTTCTTGACGCCTTTCTTCTTAGCGGCTTTTTTGGCTACCTTTTTCCTGGCAACTTTCTTGGCGGCCTTTTTAGCAACCTTCTTTTTGGCCGCTTTCTTAGCTGGCGCCTTGCGCTTAGCAACCTTACGCGCAGCGGCCTTTTTCGTCGCCGACTTACGCTTCACCTTTTTCTTAGCCGCCTTCTTGGTCACCTTCTTCTTGGCAACTTTTTTGGCTACCTTCTTTTTAGCAGCTTTCTTAGCCACTTTTTTCTTGGCTGCTTTTTTAGCTACCTTCTTCTTAGCGACTTTTTTGGCCGCTTTTTTGGCTACCTTCTTGGCAACTTTCTTTTTCGCTACCTTCTTAGCAACTTTCTTTGCTACCTTTTTGGCAGTTTTTTTCTTCGCTGCCTTCTTGGCTGGTGCTTTACGCTTAGCTACCTTCCTGGCAGCCGCTTTCTTGGCCGCAGCCTTACGCTTTACCTTCTTCTTGGCGACTTTCTTCTTCGCCGCCTTTTTAGCTACCTTCTTTTTGGCTGCTTTCTCGGCAACCTTCTTCTTTGCTACTTGTTTTTTAGCAGCCTTTTTCGCGACTTTTTTCTTCGCGGCTTTCTTGGCTACCTTTTTCTTTGCAGCTTTCTTTGCGACTTTCTTCTTAGCTACTTTCTTAGCAACCTTCTTCTTCGCTACCTTTTTAGCAACTTTTTTCTTTGCCACTTTTTTAGCGGCTTTCTTCTCCACCACCTTTTTTGCAGCCACTTTCTTCTTGACCGCTACTTTTTTCTTAGCGACAACCTTCTTTTTGGCTACCTTTTTCTTGGCAACCTTCTTTTTTGCAACTTGTTTAGCCATTTTCGACCTCGCTACCATTTTCAGTGTTACTCGATTAAAAGTACTACCTCGCCTTACTTACCGTCAAAACAGATCGTCAATCTGGTGCTCCCTTCCCAACCGCCCTGTTTCGTTGGCATGTAATTTGTCACTCGCGTGTTCAGGTCTTCTAATTTGAACCGATACGCACCGAGCTTGAACCGTTTATTCCTGTATTTTCCGCGCTTTCGTCGCGCGGCGCGCAGCCGCTTTAGCATTCTCCGCCGCAGCTGCTGCAATTTTTCTGTCTTTATCGCCTGATCTGTCTGCCAGAGCGCGCAATTTGACCGCGTATTTTTTTGCGCGATTAGCCTCTGTCGCTGCCTCTTCTCGATCTCGCTTTTTATTCCACTTTCTTACAAAGGCGTTTATCGCCCTGTCCAGGTCTTCTTTCCGCTTAACCTTCTCTTCCCGTTTTCGAAGTATTTCTGCTTCCGCAAACTCTACTGCGCGAGCCTTGGCCTTGGCGGTACGCAAATTGGCTTTCGCTATCGCTGCTTTGGCTGCCGCTTTACCGGCGATTTTTTTTGCCTGTTCAAGCGACCGTCGCAGAGCATTTCGTCTGCTGCTGCCCGGGCTGGCTGTCCTAAAAGCTGATCTCGTCGTGGCGACAGCATCTCTGGCTCTTCGATGCTCCTTAACCGCGCATTTAAGCTTTTTCTGATGTTTGTGTACGCTTTCAGAAGCCTTGACCAGGACCGCGCTTGACTGCTGCTTTCCACGCTTTTCTATTCGTTGTCCTTTACTGCCTCAGTGAGACTTAGACTCAGTCTAAAATCTTTTTTACTTCCCGCTCTGATCTGCTACGGCTGATTCTTCAAAGTTGACTCTCATGGGCTGCCATGAAAACAGCTTCTCTGCTTTGTAAAAAAAGTGCGTAGTGTTGGTAACCCAACTGAAAAAACAAAGCACCAGAACTTGCGGCAACATATCACATATTTTTTTCTCTAACACCAAAAGCCTCTCGTAAGAGAGGCGCTTCTAGGTTATTTCGCTTGCTGACTCAAAAACTTTAAAAAAAAATGAGTTAATACGGAACGTTGATTGCAGGATAGATGAGATAGTTTGATGCAGACCACAATGTCGTGAGGTGCTGATGCGATGCGCAATTAAAAGTGCATCCTGTTAGCGCTTTGCCGTCTTGGCATAATCGCGAATCGTTTTGATGATTTTCGAAAAAACTTATCGCCGTTTAAAATTGTCTGTCCTATTCGCGAATTGAAGTCATTCCGCGTTTGTTTGAGTTTTTTACTCTTTTTTGCAATGCGTTTTGCCTGTTTCCTCCCTTGCTTCCTGCTTATTTTGCTCGATGTGATTTTAGGTGGCCGGTCAGATTCTCTTTTGACGTATCTTAGCGGGCAAAATCCAAACATTGGCCCCATAAACCAACGCAGCAATTCGGGGCAGATAAGGAACGAGGCGGCACCTCGCCCCACTGCAGCAGATGTCCTTCAAGATGGAATGAATACTGTTTCATGCGCGCTGTGGCGGCACGCTTTGTACCTAGTATGAATCAGTTACGCGAGCGCTGTGGAAATGGCCTCCCGGATTCTATCCACTGACTCAACACCATCAACTTTGATCACATTGAGATCAGCTCCGTCCTTCTGGAGACCTTCATAAAAACCAACCAATGGCTGAGTTTGCTCATGATAAACCGCCAGGCGCTTCCTTACCGTTTCTTCTTCATCGTCGGGTCGCTGAATCAACGGTTCCCCTGAAACATCATCGATTCCTGACTCCGCCGGTGGATTGAATTCGATATGATAAACCCGCCCCGAATCCAGATGAACACGGCGCCCGCTCAGTCGCTTCACAATTTCATCATCCGGTACGTCTATCTCCAGCACTACATCGATCTCTACACCGGCGGTAACCATAGCTTCCGCCTGAGGAATGGTCCGCGGAAAACCGTCAAATAAAAATCCACTTTGGCAGTCCGGTTGCGCGATTCGCTCCTTAACTAAGGCAATGATGATATCATCAGTTACTAACGCCCCTGACGCCATCACCAGCTCCACCTTGAGCCCCAACTCAGATTTTTCCTTGACTGCTGCTCTCAACATATCGCCCGTCGAAATCTGCGGGATACCGTAGGTCTCCGTAATGTATTTCGCCTGTGTGCCTTTACCAGCGCCCGGCGCTCCTAACAGTATGATCTTCATATTGAAGTCTCCTCAGTCTCTGTCCCTTGAATTAAAGCCCTTGTGTTTTTGCCTCTGCCCACAATGTATCCAGCTCTTCCAGACTACAACTTTCTAACGATCTGGATTCTGCGCTAAGCCGTGCTTCTATCCATCTGAACCTGTCCTCGAATTTCAGATTAGCTTGTCGCAGCACTGTCTCCGGCTCAGTTTTCTGATGACGGGCAAGATTAACCGCCGAAAAAAACACATCGCCCAGTTCGCTTGCCGCACGATCGCTATCACCTTCGCTCAGAGCTTGCTCAAACTCATCCAGCTCTTCCCTTAGCTTGGCAATTACCGATGCAATTTCTGTCCAATCGAAGCCAGCACGCGCGGCCTTCTTCTGCAGTTTCCGGGCACGCTCCAGCGCCGGCAGAGCCCGCGGCACTTCATCCAGGATGCTGAGAGACTCCGACTGTCCCACATCCGAGTCAGCTGCCTGCTGCTTGGCACGCTTAATCTCTCTTTCCTTACCCTTGATCTTTTCCCAGTTTGTCACTACCTGTTCCGGGGACAAGTTGACTGATTTGCCAAACGATTCGATAGCGCCTGTGCTGAACACATGAGGGTGGCGCCGAATCAGTTTCTCTGTCACCGTTTCAGCAACGTCTGCGAAGGAAAAAGTATCGGTCTCTCTGGTGAGTTGCGAGTAAAAAACAACCTGGAAAAGCAAATCGCCCAGTTCATCTTCCAGATCCATCATGTTCTTACGCTGAATTGCGTCCACTACTTCATAGACTTCTTCGATGGTGTACGGAATCAGGCTCTGTATGGTTTGTTCGAGATCCCAGGGACAACCATGTTCAGCGTCTCTCAACATAGCCATGACCTGAAGCAGTTTTTTTATGGCATTCGCATCAGCTGCAAATTCAGGGGATTCTGGGTCGTACATAAGACGGATCAATTGTGTTGTTGTTCAAATACAGCCATCGACTCGACATGGGCTGTGTGAGGAAACATATCCATTACGCCGGCAGATTTCAATTGATAGCCTTGCGCAAGCAACTCGGCGCTGTCTCTGGCCAGCGTAGCCGGGTTACAGGAGACATAAACGATCCGTTTTGGCGAAAATCTGCGCATTTGCTGGATCACTTCGATCGCGCCTGGACGAGGCGGGTCGAGTAAGACCTTGTCGTAGCGCTGCTGCGCCCATTCAGCATCCTCAAGGGGTTTGAATAAGTCTTCGCAGTAAAACTCCAAACCCTTCAAGCCGTTAAGATCCGCATTTTCATAACCCCGCTCAACCATCGTCTGACTGCCTTCGACGCCAACAACCTGCGCTCCCTGTTTAGTAAGCGGCAGAGTAAAGTTACCCAGGCCGCAAAAGAGATCGAGCACACGTTCGCCGGGCTGGACAGCCATCAGTTCTACTACTCTGGAGACTATTTGACGGTTGATGGGCCCATTAATCTGCGTGAAATCCATAGGATGAAACGCATACTGCACTTGCTGATCAGGCAAAAAGTATGTGAGTCGCTCTCTGCCGCCGTCTGGATAAATTCTGTGTGCCGAATCGAGCCCTCCCGGTTGCAAATAGCAGTGTATCTGGTGCTCTGAGGCAAACTGAATCAGCGCGTTCTGATCAGCGGGAGTCAAGGGCTTCAGATGACGAAAAATCAGCGCAATCTCAAGCGGAGCTCCCGGGTCTGGCTCTGTCTCTCCGGCTGCGACCTCAATCTGTGGAATATCTGCCGCTGAACTTAAGTCGGAAATCAGATTTTTGAGAGTATTGATCAGTTTTGAGACTTCACTAACCAGAACCCGGCAGTCGTCCATGACCGTGATAAAACTTGAATGCTTCTCCCTGAAACCAACCAGTGCACCACCTTTTTTCTGCACATATCTTACCGCCAGCCTGGCTTTTCGCCGGTAGTGCGAGGTATCCGCTGCCAGCTTGGGCAGCAACTTAAAATCACTGGAGGTAAGCCCTGTGCTGTGCTGCAAAAGGTCGAGCATCATTTCCTGTTTCATTTCCAGCTGCTGATCTGGATGCATGTGCCGCAGCGAACAACCACCGCAGATGTCTGAAACAGGACAGTCCGACTCGACTCTTGCATCGCTACTATGCAGAATCTGTTCAGCGCTCAATACGTCGAATTGCGAGCGCGAATGAACGTATCTGGCCAGCACCGTTTCACCCGCCAGAGCGCCCTCAACGAACGCCACTTTGCCATCGATACGGGCAACTCCTCTTCCCTCATGGCTGAGCGATTCAACGTTCACCTCGATCGGTTCGAGCGGGAGTCTATGGCGTCGGGATCTACGTGGGCTCATAGGCAGAAAAAACACCTGTCGACAGGTATCGATCTCCACGATCGCAAATGATGGCAACAATTACTGCGTGCTCAATTCTTTCCGCCAATTGCAGCGCACCATACACTGAGCCTCCTGATGAAACGCCGCAGAAAACGCCTTCGTTTTCAGCCATTGCCCGCATGATCTGCTCTGCATCGGACTGATCGATATCAATGACTTCATCGACCAGCTTCCGGTCGAAGATGCGGGGCAGATAAGCCTCGGGCCACCGTCTTATGCCGGGAATCTGGCTGCCGTCCTTCGGTTGTAAACCGACTATCTGCACGTCAGCATTTTGTTCCTTCAAATAGCGTGAGACGCCCATGATGGTGCCGGTGGTCCCCATAGAGCAGACAAAATGCGTCACCCCGCCCTGAGTATCACGCCAGATCTCCGGACCCGTGCTGGCGTAATGGGCACTGGGATTATCCACATTAGAAAACTGATCCAAGACCCTGCCCCTTCCTTCTGTTTCCATCTTGAGGGCAAGATCCCGGGCACCCTCCATGCCTTGCGCTGAACTCACCAATATCAGTTCAGCACCGTAGGCCAGCATGGAAGCCTTGCGTTCATCGCTCAAGTTATCCGGCATAATCAATGTCATGCGATAGCCTTTGGCGGCGGCAACCATAGCCAGTGCTATTCCGGTATTACCGCTGGTGGCTTCGATCAACCGGTCCCCCGGCGAAATTTCACCCCGACGCTCGGCCTGCAGAATCATGTTTAATGCCGGACGGTCTTTTATCGAACCCGCAGGGTTGTTTCCCTCGAGTTTCAGCAGGATCGTGTTCTTGTTCGGAACAGGGGTTCGCTGCAGACGCACCAGTGGTGTGTTGCCGATGAGATTGTCGATAGAGGGATAGGGCATGGAAACCAGCGCGTCTGGACGGAGCCGAATTGTACCTTGATTGCTTCCTCGACCAAAGCGACACTAAGTCGAAACTGCAAACAGCCCCCTGCTGTGCAGCGGTTTGTCGCCCAGATGGGCTGATAACGCCAGTCGAAGCAGGCGTTTCGCCGCCGATACGGTTTGCTCATTAGCGAAATCCATCTCCCGCAGCGCGATCAGATCAGCCCCTCTGAATTCAGTAGGGCCTGATGCGGCGCCGGCTGACAGACTGCTGGCCTGAAAGCCCAAATCCGGAATGAATCGGTAGACTGACCCGGCAACAATCGGCAGATCCGTTTTCCAATCATGCTCAAGGTTGATGGCATAGCCAAGCTCTGCCAACAAATTCATTTCGAAACGCCGCAACAAAGGTTCTAACTGGCTCGTACCCTGTAAAGCTACCAGCGCTTCCCGGTAGCTTTTATACAATCCGGCGTGTTCTTCCTGATTCTGCAGCAAGCGACACAGCAACTCGTTAAGGTACAAACCACTGAACAAACGCTCGCCCTGCAGCCTCATCGCTGACATATTGCTCTCGACCGAAGTCAGTGTCTTGACCTCTCCTTTACCGCTCACTGAAATCAGCAAGGGCTGAAACAACTGTAGCAAAGCCCGAGAACGTGATTTCTCACGTCGCGCCCCTTTGGCAACCGCGCGAATCAGGCCGAAGTCGAGAGTGAAAATATCAACCAGCAAACTGGTATTCTGAAAAGGCCTTCGATGGAGGACATAGGCCGGCTGCAGCGTGATCTTGGAATTCATTCCCTAACAGCCGTTAGTCCAGATACCCTAGGCTCTGCAGGGCGCGCTCATCATCAGCCCATCCCCCTTTCACCTTGACCCACAGATTCAGCATGACTTTGCCGTCAAACGCCAGCTCCATGTCTGCTCTGGCTGCGGATCCGATTTGCTTCAGGCGGCTCCCGTCATTACCAATTATGATTTTCTTCTGACCGGGTTTGTCTACGAGTATCAGACCGTGAACATGCGTCACAGCCCCTTCCAGCTTGAAACGTTCAATCTCTACAGTCACTTCATAAGGGAGCTCGTCACCTAGTTGACGGGTAACTTTTTCGCGTATCATTTCCGCCGCCAAAAAGCGGGAACTTCGGTCAGTCACCTGATCTTCTGGAAAAAGAAAGGGGCCTTCTGGCAAGCTTGCCTTAACCAGCATCTCTAAGCGCTCAAGATTATGTCCACCAAGAGCAGAAACGGGGATGATCTCACTAAAATCGTGCTTGTTGACCAACTCCTGAATGTGCGGCAACAGTCGCGCCTTGTCCTGAATCTGGTCAATCTTATTAATCACGAGAATTACTGGCACCTTGCACTTCTGAACTTGCTGCAAGACCAATTCGTCCTCAGGATTGAAGGTAAGGCGCTCAAGCACGAACAAAACCATATCAACATCCCGCAGCGTGCTGATTACTGTATCGTTCATGACTTTGTTCAGCGCTTTCGTGTGCTGACTGTGGAGACCTGGGGTGTCTACGAAAACACACTGCGTTTTCTGGTCACTCAGAATGCCAAGAATCCGGTGGCGGGTTGTTTGAGGCTTGCGCGAGGTGATGCTGATTTTCTGACGCAGTAAATGATTGAGCAATGTCGACTTGCCGACATTCGGACGGCCGATCAGCGCAACGTAGCCGCAGCGTTTCTCTTCCTGCCCTGTTTCAACCATGGCATTCCACCCTCAATCGCTGTGCTAGTCTGACATCAAGGCTGATTCAAGGCTCTTCAGAGTCTCTAAAGCAGCCTGTTGTTCTGCCGCTCTCTTGCTGCGGCCCCTGCCCCGGTGAACCCGCTCTAACCCCTCGACCCGACACTCAACCAGGAAACTCTGAGCGTGCGCTTCGCCTTCGATAGCCAGCACCTGATAGTCTGGCAAACCGTGACCGGACGCCTGCATTTTTTCCTGTAACCGGGTTTTCGCATCCTTGGTTTGCCGGGCTTCAGGATTGCGAACAAACTCCAGTGTCCAAGCATCAACCAGTTTTCGGCACGCCGCCAGCCCGCCATCGAGATAAACGGCAGCGACTACGGCCTCAACGGTATCGGCCAAGATAGAATCTCTGGACCTACCGCCGCTCTTCAGCTCTCCAGCTCCCAACAGCACATGCTCACCGAGACTCCATTTTCTGCCGATGCCGGCGAGCGCAGACTTATTCACTATTGAGGAGCGCAGTCGGCTGAGATTGCCCTCGTCAGCACCCGGATGCTGATTGAACAGGGATTCACCAACAATCAAATCCAACAGGGCGTCACCAAGAAATTCAAGGCGCTCGTTGTTGTCCGCTCCAAAACTGCGATGCGTCAGCGCCTGCTTCAGCAGCTGAGAATTTTTAAACTGGTAGGCGAGTGTGGTCTGCAGTTGAACCAGATCCGCACCCATCTCTAACGCAGCGACTCATCAAACGTGGCTACGATATCCAGATTCGCAATAAGCGGAACCTGCTTTTCATAGGCGACTGTGATAATGGCTTCGCCGTTTTCCTTGCGCAAGCCGATGCTGTTGAGGTCGAAATCGGTGACATTGTTTATCCGCAGGGTGCTGGAGATCCTGTCGCGCACTTCGGTGACAGTCATGCTGTTGGCCTCTCCATTATCAATCAAACCCTGACACAATCCGGTGATCAGATTGTGATCGACATAGAGCGGCCCGACTTTCAAGCCAAGGGTAAAAAACAAACCAAGAAGCACCGCAATCAGCAGAACTCCGGCCGAGGAGATTCCTCGCTGGCGAGACAAATTGTTAACCGCTATTTTCTTCATTCTTTCTTCTTCTCGCTAATCGATCAGCACTTTGACATGCTGTTGGAGCTTTCACTGCTGCGGAACCTGAAACAGCCCTCTGGCTCCTCGAGCAGGCTGATCTCAGTGGATAAGCTGATTACGGCTGAATGTGGGCAAAGACAAGCCGGGCTCCTTGTGCATCCAGACAGCAACTGCTTTACCGACAATGTTTTTTTCAGGCACCGCACCCCACTCTCTGCTGTCGGCGCTGTTGTCCCGGTTATCCCCCATCATGAAATAATGCCCGCTCGGAATTACCCATGTCGTGCGCGTCCGACGCTGACCGACCACGTCAATATACTGAGTGGTATGCGGCACTTCTCCGAGCGTTTCACTGTAGGCCTTGCCGGACAGCGGACCAATACCCGTAGGCACCTCAATATCGCCCAAATACTGTTTATCGATCAATTGCCCGTTTATGTAGAGATTTTTCTCCTCATAGCGAATGGTATCGCCCGGCAGTCCGATGACACGTTTAATGTAATACTTATCCTCATGAGGTGGGATGAAAACCATGACTTCCCCGCGCTTTGGGTCGTCGACATCCAGAATTTTCGTGCCAATGACCGGTAAGCGGACCCCATAGGCGTACTTGTTGACCAGGATAAAGTCACCGACCTCCAGCGTCGGGATCATTGAACCGGTCGGAATCTGAAACGGTTCAACCAGAAACGAGCGCAGCAGGAAAACAATCAACAATACCGGAAAAAACGATTTTGCATACTCAATAACGAGCGGCTCCTGACTCAAATCGGCAACTGCGCGATTGATCTCTTCCTCGCTCTTGCCCTTACTGCCAGTTCGTCGGTAGTTATCAACGGCTTCAGTCCGGGATTTCTTAATCAGCATGGAATCCAGAGCCCACAGGAACCCGCAAAACGCGACCAGCACGAACAAAACCAGCGAAAAATCAATATTCATCTGCGTCTACTCAGCTCTCTACCTTCAGTACGGCCAGAAATGCCTCCTGCGGCACCTCCACATTCCCGACCTGCTTCATTCGTTTTTTCCCTGCTTTCTGCTTTTCCAGCAATTTTTTCTTGCGAGAGACGTCCCCACCATAGCATTTCGCAGTGACGTTTTTACGCAGCGCCTTGACCGTTGAACGGGCGATTATCTGTCCGCCGATCGCAGCCTGTATTGCGACATCATAGAGCTGCCGCGGAATCAATTCCTTCATCTTTTCCACGAGCAGACGTCCCTTTGACTGAGCATGATCGCGGAATACAATCAATGCAAGGGCGTCAACCCTTGAGCCATTGATCAGCACGTCCAGCCTCACGAGGCTGGAACGCTCGAACCGATCGAACTGATAATCCAGAGAAGCATAGCCCCTGCTCACGGATTTGAGACGGTCAAAGAAATCCATAACCACTTCGTTCATCGGTAGCTCATAGCTCAGCGACACCTGTTTGCCGATAAACTGCATGTCCTTTTGCACACCGCGCTTTTCAACACACAGATTAATCACATTGCCAAGGTATTCCTGAGGCACGAGGATGCTTGCTAGCACGATAGGCTCACGCATTTCCTTGATATTGTTTACCGCTGGCAGCCTGGAAGGGCTGTCCACCATCACAAGCTCTCCATTTTCCAGCTCAACCTCGTACACAACCGTGGGCGCGGTGGTGATCAGCGACAGGTCGTATTCCCGCTCGAGCCGCTCCTGGATGATTTCCATATGCAGCATACCGAGGAAGCCGCATCGAAAACCGAAGCCGAGCGCATCGGAATTTTCCGGCTCATATTGCAGTGAGGCATCATTCAGCGTCAGCTTTTCCAAAGCGTCCCGGAAATTTTCAAAGTCGTCTGAAGAAACCGGATAAAGCCCGGCGAAAACCTGTGGCTGAATCTGGCGGAAGCCAGCGAGCGCTGCGACCTCCTGTGTTTTCGCCAGCGTCAGGGTGTCCCCGACCGGAGCACCATGAATGTCTTTAATCCCGGCTTCAACAAACCCGACCTCACCCGCCGCCAATATGCCCGTCTGAGTTCTCTTCGGAGTAAATACACCAACGTTATCAACCACATGTGCTTTGCCAATTGACTTCGCAACAATTTTATCGCCTTTTAGAAGAGTTCCTTGCACAACCCTGACAAGAGACACGACACCGAGATAATTATCGAACCACGAATCGATGATCAGCGCCTGCAGATCTCCCTCTTTATCCCCCGTCGGGGCAGGCACGTTATGTACTATTTGTTCCAATATATCCTGAATACCTAAACCAGTTTTTGCACTGGCACAAACCGCTTCAGTCGCATCTAACCCGATAATCTCTTCTATTTCCACGCGAACCCGATCAGGTTCCGCCTGCGGCAAATCCATTTTGTTGAGCACGGGCAGCACTTCCAAACCCTGTTCAATGGCGGTGTAACAGGTCGCCACAGATTGCGCTTCAACGCCCTGCCCCGCATCAACCACCAGCAACGCCCCTTCACAGGCGGCCAGCGATCGAGACACCTCATAGGTGAAGTCGACATGGCCCGGCGTATCAATAAAGTTCAGCTGATAGCGCTTACCGTCCTGAGCGTCATAGCGCAGAGTGACGCTCTGCGCCTTGATGGTGATTCCCCGTTCACGCTCTATATCAAGCGTGTCGAGTATTTGCGTATCCATCTCGCGCTCTTCCAGACCGCCACAGTATTGTATGAACCGGTCCGCCAGCGTCGACTTACCATGATCAATATGGGCAATGATGGAAAAATTACGAATATGACTAAGATCAGACACGATGTGGTCGGCGCTGGCGGTTTAGTGCTGCGTGTAATCAGGAAAATTGGCGGCAAGTCTACCTGAAAGGCTGACTCAGTGGCAGAAAAAATGGCAACCCCG
Source organism: uncultured Pseudohongiella sp. (assembly GCA_902537815.1). Lineage (GTDB taxonomy): Bacteria > Pseudomonadota > Gammaproteobacteria > Pseudomonadales > Pseudohongiellaceae > UBA9145. Next base: position 47,364 of record CACBCS010000009.1, read on the forward strand.
CGACTGCCATTCCGTTCACTAATCAGGGCGAAAGTTCGAGTACAAGGGTCGTTGCCTGCCCTTCGCGTACAATCCGGATCGGAACGAATCCGGATTCCGGCAAATTTCTGGCCACTTCAGCTAATCGGTCAGCAGAGGCCACGGGCTGTCGGTCTAATGCCACGATGACATCTCCTTCCAAAAGGCCGGCTTCGCGACCGGGCCCGTCGTCGAGCTCAGCAATCCGCACGCCTTCCAGGCCGGAGATTTGTCTGGCTTCCTCTCCTAGTTCGACAACTCGGAAACCCAACGGATTACCACGCTCGATTCGGGCAGCGGATGTTTCCGCCACCGCCACATTGGTCGGAGAACTGCCGAGGACCACAGTCTGCTCGATCAGCTCACCATTGCGGTAGAGCCTGACCGCGGCTTCTGTACCGGGACCGTACTGCCCCACGTAGAAAGGCAGATCCGTGTAGTATTCGATGGCGTGGCCATTAAATTCGAGAATAATGTCTTCGTTCTGTATGCCACCCCGGGCGGCTGGACTTTGCGGCTGCACCTCGTCAACAAACGCGCCGCGCGGGCGTTCCATGCCGAATATTTCCGCGAGCGCAAAATCCACCTCGCGCATGCGGACCCCGAGCAGCCCCCGCTCAACGACTCCTGACTCACGCAATTGCTCGATTACGTTCATGGCAACGTTACTGGGGATCGAAAAAGAAATGCCGTTCGAGCCACCGGTACTGCTCAGAATTTGCGAATTGATCCCAATGACATCCCCTTCGAGGTTGAATAAGGGGCCGCCGGAGTTACCCTGGTTGATAGCCACATCAGTCTGTATGAAAGCCATGTAGTTGTAAGAGGAGCGACCGGGAACGGAACGGCCTTTGGCACTGACAATCCCGGCGGCTGCCGAGAACTCAAGACCAAACGGCGACCCGATGGCCAGGACCCACTCACCGACCCGAAGCGCATCCGAATCTCCGAAACCGACATAGGGAAGACCCTCTGCGTCTACTTTCAATAACGCAAGGTCCGAAGGCTCATCTAGGCCGATGACCTCCGCATTGAAAACGCGGCGATCATTCAAAGTTACCTGAATTTCATCCGCACCAACCACGACGTGATTGTTGGTGATCACATAACCGTCCCCGGAAATCAGGAAGCCGGATCCCACCGCAGCCCTCTGTCGCTGTTCAGGCAGACCCTCGATCTCCAGATCGGGCTCCTGACCGGGATTAATGCGGCGCAACAACTCTTCCAGCTCAGAATCCGCGACTGGCGAGCGGGCAGCTATCCGGCGGATCGTCGAAATCTCCACAATCGAAGGAGCATTGCGTTCGACCAGATCGGCAAAATTGGGCAGCTCAGCAGCAGCGAGGGGCTTGGCCGGACCGATCTGTAGCGCGACCGCCAGAATGCCTGCTGCCAGCGAGAAAGCCAAACGTGTGAAGTGTGATTTCAAAACTATGGTGTGGGATTTTGCCAACATGCTATTCCTTACGCTGAGAGCAGAAGTTTCCGATCAGAGGGCGAACGGCAGGCACGGGGCCCGTCCTCCCAAAACAGGCTCGGGACTCTAGCATAACTGACGAAGATACGCAGCGCTGCCGCTACTGACTTGAGTCAGGCTGCGTCACTAGCGATTAGCGTCCATCGGACGCGCTGGGCAGGCAGATCAGGGGTTGTCGGCTTCCAGCTGATTGACCAGCCGGTAAAGAGGGGAGCTTTGGATATGTTCGCTGCGCACCGCCTCGTCAGAATCGAAGCTCATGCTTTCGATGTAATCTCTCAGTCGCTGCTGCGCCTCTGGATCGACTGGCGCCAGTGACACGGCAGACTCAGAGCCCGCGAGGTATACCTGCGCGGGCATCTCGGCATCATACTGCTGGCTGACATCTGTGGCAGACAGACCGGCGGCAGGCAATTCTGATCCGTTCTGCCCGGGTTGCAGCGTGACAGCAGCCACTACCGCAACAGTGGCCGCAACGGCGAATTTGACCAATGATTGAGGCAATCTGCTTCCAGTCACGCTCGCTGCCTGCGGGACGGTCTCAGCATCGATCGCCGCCGCTACTCTTGCAGAGAAGCCCGACGACAGAGGCCTACCGCGACCGTGAATCACATCCCGTGCGAGGTGGTACCGCCCCCACTTCTCCGTCAAAGCAGGGTCGCCAGCGGATTCCTGAATCAGACGACGCAAGGCCAGATCATCCACCTCCCCATCCATCACTGCAGAGAGAGATTCGCTCAAGCGCTCAGAACTTGTGGCAACCGCCGGCTGTCCCGGCTGTCCCGGTTGTTCAGTTTGTTCAGTTTGTGTCGTTTTTTCAAACGTTGCTTTTGCCATAGCGCATTTTCCATTTGCACCGACTGCCCGGCGTCTCGAATTCGCTCATTCCCGGTACCGGCACCCGCTGTACCAGGAGATATCAGCCTGTTCCCGGCTGTCGCGCCGTCCAAACCGGGCGTTCAAACCCGTCCTGATTCGGACACATTCCGGCTGAATTAACCCCAGTAATGTTATCTTCTGCCTAGGTAAGACAGCAACTTTGCCGGAAAGTTCTCAATTTTCTGCATTTTATCTGCCCGCCTGTGCGTATGGGGCCCTACAGCATCTCCTTGATTTTGCGGTCAATCGCTTCTCGGGCGCGGAAAATGCGCGAGCGTACGGTGCCGACCGGGCAATCCATAACCTCAGTAATATCTTCATAACTCAACCCGGAAAACTCCCGCAAGGTGAAAGCTGTCTTCAATTCCTCTGGCAATGAATCCACGGCCGCCTCAATAGCGTCTTTCAACTCACTGGTTGAGAGACTGCCTTCCGGGCTTTCGATCTCATGAAGCACACTTCCTATCTCCGTCGGCTCCACTTCGTCAATCTCCAGATCGTGGGCAGGCGGCCTGCGACTGCGGGCAACCAGATGGTTTTTGGCGGTGTTCACTGCGATCCGGTAGAGCCAGGTATAGAATGCGCTGTCACCACGGAATAGCGGCAGGGCCCGGTACGCCTTGATAAAGGCTTCCTGAGCCACATCTTCTACTTCCTGTGGATCCTGCACAAATCGCGCGATCAGAGCAGCGACACGATGCTGATAGCGCATCACCAGCAGGTTGAAGGCATTTTTGTTGCCCGCCATCACCTGATCAACCAACTGCTGATCGGTGGTTTCTTCCACTCCAGACATGCCTGATTTCCAGCCGAGCTTTGCAGCCCGGGCCCCTGCAACACTGACGCATCGGGCTTTTATGACAGCGGTTCCGTCGCGCCCGTACCACGCAAGAAACTCAGCAAAGCCAGCGTGCAAAATTCGGTAAAAAGGATAAACTTGGTTCCATTCTACCGGAACGCTCGGTATTCCGCTTCTTAAGAGTGGATCAGGCCACTACCGCGCCTCTTTGTCAGGACTCGACCTGCCCTACGGCCCCGAATCACGCCTCAATGAAAGCTAATGCCATTATTTTTCAATAATTTACAGTGGATATATGAACGAAATTCGAGAAAATGAAACCCGGGACACTGATATTGTCATAGTCGGGAGCGGCGCAGCAGGCCTGACTCTGGCGCTTCGAACCGCCGACTTCGCGCGGGTCACAGTGCTCAGTAAGGGCGATCTGCAGGAAGGCGCGACATACTATGCGCAAGGAGGCATCGCCGCGGTACTCGATGACAGCGACAGTATAGACTCTCATGTCACAGACACCCTGCATGCAGGAGTCGGACTTTGCCACCGTGACGTGGTGGAACATGTGGTTGAGCGCAGCACCTCCGCGGTCAGCTGGCTCGTGGCGCAGGGTGTCCCTTTCACCACCGAATCAGCGGCAGAAGCCACAGGCGATGACGCCGCACCATCGAGCCAGACGGAGCTCTCCTCCCTTCACCTGACCCAGGAAGGAGGACACAGCCACCGACGCATCATCCACGCGACAGATGCGACGGGAAAGGCCGTTTTTCTGACTCTGCAGCAGCGAGCCAGAGAACACGCCAACATCACACTTTTGGAAGGCTGCACTGCCGTCGACCTGGTGACGAAACCGAGCGCAGACGGAACCGGGCGCACCTGTGTCGGGGTTTACGTGCTTGTTCAGGCGAGCGGCCGCGTCGAAGCGATTCGCTCACGCTTTGTCGCTCTGGCCACCGGCGGCGCCAGTAAAGCCTATCTTTACACCAGCAACCCTGACGGAGCGAGCGGCGACGGCATCGCCATGGCCTGGCGCGCAGGCTGTCGGGTTGCGAATCTCGAGTTCAATCAATTCCATCCCACCTGCCTGTATCACCCGCATGCGAAATCGTTTCTGATTACTGAGGCACTGCGTGGAGAAGGCGCTCTCTTAGAACTACCCGACGGGACGCGCTTCATGCCAGATTTTAACGAATTGGCTGAACTGGCGCCGCGGGACATAGTGGCCCGCGCCATCGATCATGAAATGAAGCGCCTGGGCTGCGACTGCGTATATCTCAACATCACGCACAAGCCACCGGAGTTCATCAAAGCGCACTTCCCCACCATTTACGAGCGCTGTCTGAGCTTCGGGATCGACATCACCCGTGACCGGATTCCGGTGGTACCGGCAGCCCATTACACCTGTGGCGGCGTCATGGTAAACACAGAGGGCGAAACGGATGTCAGCAACCTCTACGCGATCGGAGAGACCAGTTTCAGTGGTCTGCACGGTGCCAACCGGATGGCAAGCAACTCCCTGCTCGAATGTTTTGTGATTGCATTCGGCGCAGCCGATAGCATCAGATCACGCTTTGAGCAGACTGCACTGGTGGATCACATCACTCAATGGGACGAAAGCCGGGTAACCGATTCAGACGACGAAATTCTGGTATCCCATGACTGGGATGAAATACGCCGCTTCATGTGGGACTTTGTCGGCATCGTACGCACAAGTAAGCGGCTGCAGAGAGCCCGCAGTCGCATCAGCGTCATTCGAGAGGAAGTTCGGGACTATTACATCAAGCACCGGGTGACCAACGACAATCTTGAGCTTCGCAACTTGGCGCTGGTCGCAGAACTGATCATTAACAGCGCTTTGCAGAGACAAGAGAGTCGCGGCTTGCACTTCACGCTTGATTTCCCTGACACTTTGGCTCACGCCAAAGACACGATCCTCTCGCCTGAAACCCATTAACTTTCCGAGATCACCTGATCCGGAAATCGCAGAAAGCAGCGCACCGGCTGGATTGGCTCGGCGACAGACTGTCAGAAAACAGACACAGGCAAAGCTTGTTCGGACCCTCAATTTGTGAGTCAGGGCAGGTAGGAAATTCCACAACAATAAGCAATTCGCTGATGAAAATCGGCCTGGGAGGCAAAACGGTGACCCTGCCCGCCGCATTCTCCAGGTGCCAGCGCGTTTCACCAGCGAGGCACCGCCGAAACCGCCTGGGAGAAACAGCGAGCTCTTCACTGATTCGGCGTTTGCCGGTCAGCACCATCACCACAAGGGATCCTGCGACCAGCCAGACAGGAAGCTTGGCAACACACAGCGCCAGCACTGCCTTACCGTGGACAGCACACAGTACAACGAGCGCCACTCTCGAAGGCAAAATACCCGGAACAAACATGATTCAGCGCCAAATGCTGAGGTAACGCTTCAGTCTAGACCTGAGCAGCCTTGTGGGCGAGTATCTGGGCGATCAACGGCTTGAATTTGGGTTGAGGGGGCTCCGCTCTGTCGAGAAACCAGTTCCAAAGGTCCTGATCTTCCTCCTGAAGCAACTCTTCATAAAGCTGTTGCTGATCCGGAGCCAGTGTTTCAAAGACCTCCTGCGTGAACGGAACCAGCATCAAATCCAGCTCCAACATGCCACGACGACTGTGCCAGAAAATTTTTTGCTTGTTCAATTCAGTCATATAATCACGCACGCAGAGCGCACCCATTGGCCAACCACAGGCGGCGCATTATGCGACAATACCGCTTCACGTTCTAGTAGACTCAACTGCCGAATACTGACCAAGGGGCAAATCCAGAAAATTAACATGCAAGTGTGTGAACTGAGACAGTATGAATACATCCTGATCGCCGGACCCGACTCGTTCCCTTTTTTACAGGGACAGGTCACCTGCGACATGACACAACTGACAGATGAACAGTGCCTGGCCGGTGCGCTGTGTAATCTGAAGGGGCGCGTCATCGGAGACTTCCTGTGCGTGCGTTCCGCGGAAGGCTGTATGCTGCAAATTTCCGAGGGCAATGGGCAGAAAATCGCCGAGACACTTTCCAAATACGCAGTATTTTCCAGAGTGGAGGTTGCAATCCATAGCGGGCCCTGCCGCACCTTTGGCATCGTTGCTAATGAACGCCCCGTACTGCAAGAACTGCTGCCAGCCCCTCCCACTCTTTCCTATCAGACGGCGACTTCGAACTCTGCCACCATAATTAAACTGGCCGGCACCCCGGACAGGTTTCAAGTATGGGCCTGGGATGCTGAAAACGCAGACTTGGTGGCTGAAAGTCTTCGGAGGCTGACTGACCAGCAGACTCTGGCAGATTCCCGGCACTACGATTACGCAGAGACACTTGCCGGCCGGGCTCACGTCAGCGCGCAGCACAGCGAAGCTTTCACGCCACAGCTGCTGAACTACGATCTCTCCGGCGTCGTTAACTTTAGGAAGGGGTGCTACACCGGACAGGAGGTGGTTGCCCGGATGCATTACAGGGCTGAAGCAAAAAAGCGCCTGTTCCTGCTACTGGCTGACGGCCCGTCAGACGCACTCAATGACGGAGCGGACATTGCACTCGTACAACAGGACCAGCAGATTAAAGCTCAGGTCGTGCACCGCTCTTGCGGTCCCGGTGATTCGGTCGCCATGCTGGTCATACTGCCCACAGCTTGCGCGAATTGCCAAGAATCCTTGCTGCTCGAGCAGGATCCGAAAGTGGGATTGACTGTCAGCGCACTGAGCTATACGTAATCTGCCGCTATCTGCCCGGCCTCTGCCCGTCCCCGAGGCAGGCTCGAGGGAACGGCACACAGCACCCCAGTAAGAACCGTGGCAACGCGACCGCTGTGGACATCATGATCATTGGGGTCATTGTGGATATTGTGAATACCGTCAGCGTCGGCACTGTCACACGACTCCCTGCAGCAACTCATTTCAGTAATTAAAGGTCTTCGGCACCCATGATCACTAAATGGCCCTACACCATGAAGATTAAACCGAACACGCGGCGGAAATATGCCAAGAATCTGTATTGGTTGCGCAAAGAAATCGCCAAGCGCAACGACACTGTAGATGACACGAAAGATGGCGCTGCAGATCAAAAACACAGCAAAACGCCGAATACAGCAACCCACACTGCACCATGACCGCCAGCAACGAAAACCAACAGGCCTTCAACGCGGCTGAACTGTCCCGCATCATTGAGATGGCGTGGGAAGACCGCACCCCCTTCGAAGCGATCGAGGCTCAGTTCAATTTGTCGGAGACAGAGGTGATTCAGCTCATGAGAAAATCACTCAAGGACAGGTCGTTCCGACTCTGGCGCCAGCGCACATCCGGCCGAGCAACTAAACACCAGAAGTTGCGCCCGAAGGACGTTCTCCGGGCTTACTGCCCCACTCAGTACAAGAGCAAAAACAAATAGCGCGGCTCGAACGGTAAGAAACTTACGGCTTCGGCAGTTCGCTTCAACCGCCGGCCAGGAGGAATGCCCAATTCCGCCTATAGATGAATCTAAGCCCAGCAAAGAAGAACTAGAGCGGCGGATGAGTGTGCTGCTACCTACTAAATCACCCCAGTGAAGCGGGTTTTAACTTGCCGCGTGTAAAGGTTAGGATAGCAATCTTATTCAATCAGGAGATTATGATGGATCTTTCTAACCCAGACGGCAGAGGAAAGTTGAAAGTTACGAGGATGACCCTTAGTGAGGAGAAAACATCCTTTGACTATGAGGGCAAGGTTGAAGGTTATGGATCGCCCTTTCTTACGCATGAATATTTCCACAACCCTCAGGACCGCACTCGCGGCAAGCTCATCGGTGAAGCTCGTACGTTCTTGGAAGATGGTACATTGATTAGCACGCCCCACATGGGAACTTTCAGAAGGGAACAATCAAAGGCTCATGTCTATTTTACAGATGCCTGCAACAACGGAGCGGTTAACTTCGTCATTTTAGAAGTTGACGTAGTCACAAAGGATGTTGACCTCAAATTTTGGGAAATACGACCAGCTGACTGACCTCTACTATCCCTGACTATTTTTAGGACTCTAATAAGGATAGCTTAGAGTAACTTTCTCATCCTGCTCATGGTGCTAACTCAGGGTAAAGCCCGAGAGACTGCTCATTCCACTGAGCAGCCTCTCAGAGCCAGCTGCTACCGACTAAATCACCCGATAAAGAGGAATAATAGGATGGTTATTTACATAACTCTTTTTGCGGCGGTTGGGTTCGAGGTTGCAGGTACGATGCTTCTTCCGCTGACTCAAAATTTTTCAAAACCCTTACCAAGCACATTATTGATACTTTTTTATGGATTCTCTTTTTACCTGCTCGCGTTGGTGACTGGGAAGTTACCGCTTCCTGTAATATATGCTTCATGGGCGGGCCTTGGCGTATTCTCAGTAGCTATTTTAAGCAGCATATTCTATCGGCAAGCACTCAACTGGCAATCTGTAGCAGGGCTGTTCCTGATTGTTGTGGGTGTGACCATTGTTAACGTCTATAAAACATAAATAATCAAGGTGCCTTTGCTTCTGGCTATTTACCTTCTTCGGGATTATGGGTGACGCCGCTCAAGCCGGATGTTTTTAGAGACGCATCTCAACCCAGCAAAGAAGAACTAGAGCGGCAAATGAGTGTGCTGCTACCGACTAAATCACCCGATAAAGAGGAGAAGCCCGATGACAAATAAATTCAGATATTTACCTCTCGCGGTAATTCTATCCGCTACACCAGTACTAGCGCAGGAAGACGGCGAGCAGGAAATTCGCATTGAACTTGAGAGCGGCGGCAGTCTCTCAGGCTTTTCACCCATCACTTCAAAAGTCCAGTGACGGTCTTTAACGCTATCGCCCTGCTCCGCCTTAGCTATTTCCAGTTGGTGCTTCTCCGACCAGCCAGCTTGAGTCTTTAGCCAGAACTGAATCGCTCGCATGTCACCTCTCTGAATTGCGTCCATCAATGCAGACACGACTTGGACGGTTGTTTCGGCTCTACCCCGCCTGTATGCATCAAAAACCTCCGGCTGACGCTTACAGATTTCATTGAGCGTGTTCTCGCACATACCGAAATAGGCTGCTAGCTGCTGCTTTGAGAGTACTCCGGCCAGCGTTTTGACCTCCTGTACCTGCTGCTCGCTCAGGCTCTTCTGTGGACGACCGCCAACGTCTTTAACCAACTCCATCGCTAGACCTCCGTTCATCAAATTCATCAAACAGAAAGACAGTCACCATCTTCCGCACATGACTGGCTAAAGATATGTCTTCAGGCTTGTCTGGTAGCACCCGCATATAGAAAAAATCACGCCAGTTGTTCCAGAGGCAGGAATCGAAATGCGGCGCGAATCTCCTGTGTTGGAGAGGTCAACGAGCCACAATCATCAGTTGTTACATCCAGAGGTACATTGATTCGCCTCGGCACATTCAATTCGGGCAAATAATAATCCTCTTCAGCCCAAATATGGTGCTCAAAAAGACGCAAATGCGCCACAGATGATCGTCCTCCTCAAGTTGCCTTGTCTCCTAACAGGCACCCGCTCAAACTGAAACATAGATCCAAACAATAGCGGTGATGATGGCCTGACTCCTCAAGTTCGTTACGAAATGCTGAGCAAGCCTGAAATTCTAGATGCTCCACAAGATTCTTCTCAAGATTAAGTTTTCATAATGTTTGGGATTTCAAGGGTAGTGGAATTATCCACCGTAATTGGACCGTTTCTTGCTGAAAACTGAAGGGAATCAACCTCGATTGATTAGAGGCACTTGAATCTGACGTCATAGATCGACGAACCCATTCTATACTGGCTTTGCAAATTTCAACCGTTCGATGCGGCTTGCGTTTATAAAGAAAGATAAAAATTGAGAAATCGTTTCGTTATAATCGACGATTTTTACACCGATCCGAAAGGCTTGGTCACACACGCGCTCAACACAAAGCTTAGTCATCAAGGCCAAGGCAACTACGCAGGGCGAATGACAACTCAATCTTTTCTCTCTGAGCAACACCGCACCCTCTTCGAGCAATTAACTTTAGAAAAACCAATAAATTCCGCTACTGACGGAAATGGGAGAATCAGGTTCTCGCTACCATCAGATACTTTCAAACAAGATATCCACTTTGATGGGATAGGGGTGAGTTGGTCTGGGGTAATTTATTTAAGCGAGCAGCATCCTGAAGTTGATGGAACGATTTTTTGGAAACATCGGAAGACAAACCTGGAAGAAATTCCCCATGACCTCGACAAACTCCAAAAGCATGGATTAGGAACACCACAAGCAATTGAAGCGTTGTTGAATACCGATGGTGTTGACAAATCAAAATGGCAAAAAGTGTTCACTGTTCCATATCGCTTTAACAGATTAGTGTTGTTTCGACCTTGGCTCTTCCACTCTCCAGGACCTGCTTTCGGTGATAAATTGGAAAACTCACGGATCGTCCAGACATTATTTTTAACCGGCCAGTGATGCCAAGTGTTTGAATTTTTGATTAGCAGTCTAGCCTAATTTACACTTTTGCAAATATCACTTAGATTGTCAGAGTTGGCATGTTCATCAAACAGAAATACAGTCACCATCTTTCGCACATGACTGGCCAAAGATATGTCTTCAGGTTTGTCTGGTAGTACCCGCATATAGAAGAAATCACGCCAGTTATTCCAGCCGTCTTCATAGGCCAGGACTTCAAGTGCTTGCCAATATTCACGCTCTAAAGCCAAACAACTGCGACCGCTGTCTAGGTCAATGTGACGCTGTTCTAGGTATCGTCTGAGCATTGTTCAACGACCTCTCCGTCTATCACTTTCGCCTTTGCATCAATCACGCTAATTGTGACTTTGACCGATTCACGGTTATCAAACTTCTTCTCAAAGGTGCTGATAGGCAGCAATCTGTCCATCACTAGCTTCTGAGCGACTGCTTGGTTCTTATGCTCACATCCAGTGCAGCACTAACGACCTTCTTAAGCACCTTGGGAACGTCTGGATGCTCCAAAAGCGTTTGCTTTAACTCAAGCTGTCTAGCCCGCATTCCTGCTGGTCTGCCACGTTTGACGGGTGTTTTACTCATGATGTGTCATGTCCTAGAATTTAGGTAAATAGTGGAAGAAGTAATCCTTATGAAGCGTTGGACTATTCTACTCGGTTCATTGTGTTTCTGGACATGTGCCGTAGATCTGAGGGAGGTGCCAACACCGAGGCTTTGTAACCAAGTTCTTAATTATCAGTCGCCCCAGATGCGCAGAATCAACCCGGTTAATGATGCTCGTTTAGAAGAACTCAACAGGCGTGGTGAAGATTGCTCCGAGTACGTCCAATAGATCCTGAGTGGCTACTTGATATGTATATTTACCATATACTCAAGTTACATGTGTGGCTGAGGAAAACATAAATTGAAGCTTGATCTGGGTAATTTCATTCTATTCACCACACTGCTGGCGATTGCATATCTATTGATCACTAACCCCACATTGATAACCTAGATCGATTTGCGGCACCAAACCATTTAGAGACAAGGCGAACACAAATGAGAGACCCCAGAATATTCAGTATTTTGCTTATCATGCTATTGATGGCAGGTTGTAGTCCTCCATCACATCGCAACTTTTATCTGCCTGGTGATACCGTCGAAGAGGACAATTACTCAATGTCGAGCTTTATACCATCTGAATTCATCGTGCCCGAGAAGTTAGAAACAGAAGAGTTTAGACTACGGATGCTTTCAATTGATGATGTAGATAAAGACTTTGAGGCTGTTACCTCCAGCACGGATCACCTTAGTAAGGTTTGGCCGGAAACTGGATGGCCAAAAGGCCTTACACTCAAACAAAACCTAATTGATCTCGGTTGGCACGAAAAAGAATTCCAGAACAGAACGTCATTCGCCTTCACGATGGTCACACTAGATGAATCAAAAGTTCTTGGTTGTGTTTATTTCTTTCCATCGAGAAAAGCCGGTTACGACGTAGAGATCTTTATGTGGGTAAGAGCCAGTGAGTTGGCAAAGGGCCTCGATCAGAGGCTCTTTAATGTTGTTCAGAGCTGGACTGCTTCGGAATGGCCTTTCAAGAATCCGGCATATCCAGGTAGATCAGTCAGCTGGGAAAGTTGGAATCGGCTGCCGAGGTCATGACTTTTTGGTGTGGCAAACAATCTGTGACACAATTGCGTTCCTCATCAAGAAGTCGTAACGTGTAACTCCGTAGTAACTACTTTGGAGTGTCCAAGTTATTTCGTATTTGAAAGCCTTTAAGTGCAGTTGCACTTTGAGCAGGTGCAGTTGCACTTACTCGTCAGTCTTTTGCGGCTCTGGGTCTATTCCGTACTGGCGAAGGATGGGATTAACGTCTTTCCAGAGTTTTTTGAGAGTGTCAGCAGCCAAGCCTTTATTTTTCAGCTTTGGACCTTCCGTCACATAATTTTGTTCAATCCAGTGTCTGAGCGTTTCTTGGTCTTTGAATGGAAGAGCCTTTAGTTTCGGGTCTAGAAGTGCAGTTTTGAGTATACCAATCACTAAAAGCAGGTTGTTTCTGGCCGTTTCACCCATCTGCTGTTCCTCGACGGGCGGTTCTTGCTTACTGGGCCGTTTTCGCTTGATGGGAACGTTTATAACGTTGCCGTCAATCAGTTTCGCAATCCGGCGTTTCTCGTCCTCTTTCAGATGCCCTTCGCTGTAAGCCCAGTCAAGCCACTCAACTTCGATAAAAGGTTTTTGTGCTGCCCAGTGCAAGTAGTAATACTTGTTATAAGAGTTCCAGCTTAAATAGGAAAGCGAAGTAGAAATCTGGGTGTTCGTGTAAGGATGCGAGTCTTGAGTCCAACTGTCGAAGATATGCTTGTATGCAAATTTCGCCTCGTTCGCCGGAACACGTTTACCTGTTCGCAGACTCGTAAAACTTGTTTCAGACTCGTTAGGTTTAATACCAGCAAGTGTGTAAATCGCTTTGTTTTCAGCCCAAAATTCATTATAGAGCAACGGTATCAGCGCATCCCAATCAGGCTTTGAGTCACTCATTTGCTTGCTCTCCTTCGCATTGGAATCACATCCGCTGTGTGGCCTTTCGCTTTGGTAATCCAGTCTTCCCACGCCTTCAGGAGTTTGACCCGTTCGTCAAAGCACTGACCTCTGGCATAGGCAGCACGAGTGCTATCGCTATTCACGTGCTTCATGCTCAATCTGACAGCATCTTCAGTCCATCTGCCGACTTGCGCATCCTGCACCCAAGTCTCAAACGATGACCGGAAACCATGCGCTACACCGTCATAGCCAAGGCTGTCTGGTATGCACGATACATAGTTGTCGGGTATTGCCTTGCCGCTATCCAGAGCAAAGATAAGACCGCTCCGCTTCGGGCCTTGGGCTTTCAGTATCTTGATTGCCTGCGGTGTCAGAGGCACCGTCCACTCGTACTCGCTTTTATGTAACTCAGCGTCATTTTTCGGGATGAACCAGCACTTTTGCTCTAGGTCTATTTCGCTCCAATCTGCTAGACGCGCTTCTGATGGCCTTGCGATTGTGAGTATCTGGAATGCCAAACAGGCTGCTTCAGGCTTGGCGCCGACCGGATGTGTAAGTTCCAGTAACTTCGGCATGAACTTCGGCATAAGTCGCCAATCAACTGAGCGTTGATGTTGGACTGTGTGGACTTTCTTTGGTGCTGGAAACTCAATGTCTAAGTTGCTTTGCCATCTGGCAGGATTATCACCAGTCGGTCTTAGCTTCCGGCGGATTCCGAGATTAACTATGTGTTCGCAGTGTCTGATTATCTTCTGCGCAGTGCCGGTCTTGGTTGTCCAGATGGGCTTAAGAATCGCAATGAAATGCGCCGGCTCTAGTTCGCTGACCAGAATATTGCCTACGACCGGATTGATGTAGTCTCTCAGGAACTGCTGAAGACGACTGACCTGCTTTGTTGTTTTCCAGCTAGCGGCTTTGATTTCAACGTAGTCTTGAGCCAACTCTCTAAATGTAACGTCAATAGATTTTGATGCCGCCTCTGAACGCTTTCGTCTCTTCTCAGCGAGCGGGTCTAAACCCGCCTTGATATCATCAAGCATCTTCAATCCGGCTTTGCGGGCAGCACTCAGAGTCATGCCTGTGCTTCGTTCGTCGCCGCTTCTCTTTTTGCGGGTTGCTTTACCGCCGCTGTAGGTACCCAAGCCGATTTCAGGTCTCCGCCTGCCAATGAGCGGGCGTAGTAGCCACGACTTTGAGCCGCTTGGTTTGACGCAGCAATATAGATTTGGACAGCCACCGACCAGCACCATGTTCTTCACAAGTGTGCCGTCTGGCTTTTGCTTGGGTTTCAGGTTTTTTACTGCAATTTCAGTGAGCGGTTTTACTTGTTTCGGCATCAGTCCCACCAACTGTCCCACCAAAAACAATGTGCTTATGGCGGGACGCAATGTTACACAACTACACCGAAGTATAGCGTTTTATACCGATATTTATAGTGTTTTTGCTACGTGGAGTGTCGGAAGGTTACTGTAAGTTGGTGTCCCCGGCAGGGGTCGAACCTGCAACCTACGCCTTAGGAGGGCGTCGCGCTATCCAGTTGTGCCACGGGGACTTGTCGCCAAGTATACCGCAAGCACGATAAATAGCCGATTTTTGTTCTGCCGCAGCACCTGCACTGAATCCGGGAGCGGCCCTTACATTGACCTGACTTGCAGTAGTGAGGCAGACCCCCTAAAGTCTCGACATCACTGGATTCACGGACAACATGCCATGTCAGCGTTCACCTGGACGTGCAAAACCTTTGATCAGCTCAGCCGCGATGAACTGTATGAGATCCTTCGATTACGCTCGGCAGTCTTCGTGGTCGAACAGCAGTGCGTCTATCAGGATGTCGATAATTTTGATCAGGCAGCCCATCATGTCATGGGCCTGACCGGGGGCGCGATCACCTGTTACGCGCGACTGCTGGCACCAGACACCAAATACCGGACCGCTTCCATCGGCCGGGTGGTTGCGAACCGGGCTAAGCGCCGCCGAGGCTTTGGCAAGGAGCTTATGAGCTTCGCGATCCAGCAGTGCGAGGATTTGTGGCCAGGGCTTGGAATCACCATTTCCGCCCAGCAGTATCTGGAAGGTTTCTATCAGCAGCTTGGGTTTGTCACGGCCAGCTCACCCTATCTGGAAGACGAGATCGCCCACATCAAAATGGTGCGCACCTGAGCTCAACCAGCCCGCCGCAGAAGCTCAACCGCCTCAAACTCAGCAAGCACCTGTTTATTCTGTTCAGGTTTAAGGACACTGATTCCCAGTATCGCCAGCGAGGCAAACACGAAGCCCGGCACGATTTCATACAGATCAAAAATGCCGCCCTGAAGGTTTGACCAGAAAACTACTGTCAACGCCCCGGTCAGCATGCCGGCAATGGCTGCGCGCGCGGTCATCGCCCGCCAGAAGAGTGAAAATATGATGATGGGGCCGAAGGCGGCACCGAAACCGGCCCAGGCATAGCTGACAAGATCCAGCACGCGGCTCTGTCGATCACTGGCAATGACCAAAGCCAGAATCGCGATAACGATGACAGCTGCGCGACTCACGGCCAATAGCTCTCGCTCGCTGGCCTGCGGCCTGATAAAAACCCGATAGATGTCTTCGCTGATCACGCTCGAAGACACCAGCAACTGGGAATCAATGGTGGACATGATAGCCGAAAGAATGGCCGCAGTAATGATGCCTGCTACCCAGGGATTAAAGAGACTCTGGCTGAGCTCAATGAATACCGTTTCCGGATTCACCAGAGGAGTTTCTGCGAAATAAGCGATGCCGGCCAAGCCTGTGCTTACCGAACCAAAGAGCACGACAACCATCCACGCCATGGCGAGGCGGCGCGCCGGCAGCAGCTTTTCAGGATTTTCTGCTGCCATGAACCGCGCGAGGATATGGGGTTGTCCGGCATAGCCCAGACCCCAGGAGACCAGAGACAGGAAAGCCAGCACCCCCATGCCTGTAAACAGGGACATGCTATCCGGATTGATGTGCTGCAATTGACCGAATACGGTAGAGAGGCCACCTGATCCTATTACCACTGCCACAGGGGCAATCAGCAGAGCCAGCAGCATCAGAACAGCCTGAATGGCATCGGTCCAGGCCACAGCGAGGAACCCGCCGATGAAAGTGTATGACACAATAATTAAGCCACCCGTCAGCAGCGCAGTGGAGTACTCCAGGCCGAAACTGTTCTCAAACAGGATCGCCCCGCCCACCAGACCAGACGCTGTATAAAAAGTAAAAAACAGCAGAATCACGCTGGCCGACAGGGTGCGCAGAATGCGGGTCGGATCCTGAAACCGATTTTCGAAATAATCAGGCAGGGTAAGGGCGTTGCCGGCATGCTGACTGTAAAGTCGAAGTCGCTTTGCCACAAACAGCCAGTTCAGATACGCACCAAGGGTCAGCCCGATGCCAATCCACACCTCACTGAGTCCGGACAGGTAAATGGCACCCGGCAATCCCAGCAGCAGCCAGCCGCTCATGTCAGAGGCACCCACACTGAGCGCTGTAACCACTACACCCAGTTTCCGCCCTCCAAGGATATAGTCCCCGAGATCATGGGTCTGGCGATAGGCTCTAATGCCCAGAAAAAGAATCAGCAGTAGATAGGCAACAAAAGTGACCAACAAAGGGGCATCAAATTCCATATACAGACTCTTCGTCGGCTGGATCAGTGTCAACTAGTTTACTGTAATTTCCCTGTCCTGCGGGGCCAAGTACCCGTAGGTTCGGTGACACTTTACCCGTAAACTCCAAGAACGCACCGGATTTTTAGCCGACATGGATCGCCCATCTATTTAATAAAGTTATTTATTTGTTATATTATCGATTATCGATAAAAAAGTAAATATCTTAGTATTCTCGCCGACCACTAAGTCATCAAACAGACGAGCAGCCCCCATGCCCCAACCGAAAACCCAGCAGATCCTGCTACAGCGCTTAAAAACGCGGGGGCCTCAGTCAGTCAAGATACTCTCCAAGCAGCTGGGTATCACCACCATGGGTGTCCGCCAGCATCTCAACGAACTTGCAGCGCGGGGCCTGGTGACCACAACAGCCGAGAATCACCAGACCAGGGGCCGTCCGGCGCATTACTGGCAGCTGACCGACACGGGCCACCGACAATTTCCCGATTCCCACGCCGAAGCCTGCGTGACACTGATCACCCGCATCCGCGATCAGTTTGGTGACGAGGCTTTGCAGGAAATTATCCGCGGCAATCAGGATGCTGACCTGAACCGGTATCAAAAAGCACTGGAACAGACAGACAGTTACCTGCCCTCCCAACTCAGCAAGCTGGCAGAACTTCGCTCAGAACAGGGCTTCATGGCCGAGGTTCGCTTGATACCGAACGGTTGGCTGCTTATCCAGAATCACTGCCCTATTTACAACGCCGCGCAATCCAGCCAGCACTATTGCCGCAGCGAACTGCGCCTCTTAAAAACACTGCTTGCCGGCCGGGCCACTGTTGAACGAACGGATTATCTGCTGGACGGTGCGCGCCGCTGCGCCTATAAGGTATCCGCCATCACCGACTGACAGGCAGTTATCTGAACACTGGCGCTTTGCTTTGCGGAGAACCTTGCACCGCTCAGAAAATCAGATGTCGAGACATCGACCGTAGGCTCAGATACGTGTCAGGTGACTGACAGACTGAGAGCCACCGTCAGCCCGCCGGGCAAGATTCAGAACAGCGACACAGGTCTGTTATACTGCTGGCCACAGGAAGTTTTCTATGTCACATACCAACCCGCTCGCTCCACGCCGCTACGAGGCGAAACCCCAAGCCATCTTCAACTACCCGAAATACTGGGCAGAATGTTTTGACCCGGCGCCATTCCTTCCTGTGTCCAGAGATGAGATGGACGAACTGGGCTGGGACAGCTGCGACATCATCATCGTCACCGCAGACGCTTACGTTGATCACCCCAGCTTCGGGATGGCGGTCGTCGGACGTCTGCTGGAAGCCCAGGGCTTTCGGGTCGGCATCATCGCACAGCCTGAGTGGGATACAGCCGAGCCATTCAAAAAACTGGGCAAACCGAATCTTTTCTTCGGCGTCACCGGCGGCAACATGGATTCACTGATCAACCGCTATACCGCAGACCTCAGAATCCGCAGTGATGACGCCTATACCCCCAATGCGGAGGCCGGCAGAAGGCCAGATCGCTCGGTGATCGTTTACAGCCAGAGATGCCGCGAGGCCTATTATGAGACGCCCATCCTCATCGGCGGCATCGAAGCGAGCCTCCGGCGCATTGCGCAGTACGACTACTGGAGCGACAAGGTCCGGCGCTCGATCCTCATTGACTCCAATGCTGACATCCTGCTGTATGCCAATGCAGAGAGAGCACTTGTCGATCTGGCAACAGAGTTGGCCGCTGGAAAATCAATCGAAGATTGCTGGGACATGCGCGGCACTGCAAGGGTCTGCGACCGTCCGCCTGAAGGATGGACCGAGATAGATTCAACCCGAATCGACTGGCCGGCTAAAATCGACAAACTACCCAACCCCTACGAGTACCAGCACAGCAAGCAGGAACTGAACGACGAGCGCAGTACGCAAAGCGATCGCGAAGAGGCAGCACCCGTCAAGATTATTCCGCTACCTCTGCAGCGGCAGACTGAATTCGACAAGTCCACCAGCTACATCAGATTACCCTCATTCAGTAAAGTGACAAATGACCCTGTACTCTATGCTCATGCATCCAGAGTGCTTCATCAGGAAGCTAATCCATACAATGCCCGACCCCTGGTGCAAAAACATGGAACCAAGGATATCTGGGTCAACCCTCCTCCCATTCCGCTGGAAACTGAGGAGATGGACTGGGTGTTTGACTTGCCGTTTCAACGGCGCCCCCATCCGAGTTACGGCGACGCAAGAATTCCAGCTTACGATATGATCAAAACCTCCGTGAATATCATGCGTGGTTGCTTTGGCGGCTGTACTTTCTGCTCAATTACTGAACACGAAGGCAGAATCATTCAGAGTCGTTCAGAAGACAGTATTCTCAGGGAGATCGAGAAAATCAGAGACCAGGTACCGGGCTTTACGGGGACGATTTCTGACCTCGGCGGCCCCACCGCGAACATGTACAAGCTTAACTGCAAATCCCCTGCGATCCAGAGAAGCTGCAAGAGGCTGTCATGTGTTTATCCGAACATCTGCAAGCATCTTAATACGGACCACAGCCCGACCACTCAACTCTACCGAAAAGCTCGGGCGATTGATGGCGTGAAGCGCATCGCGATTGCTTCAGGTCTGCGATATGACCTGGCGCTCAGAGATCCGGAATATATTCAGGAACTGGTGACTCATCATGTGGGCGGCTATCTCAAGATCGCGCCAGAGCACAGCGAGGACAAAACCCTCTCGAAGATGATGAAGCCTGGCATTTCTGCCTACGATGAATTCAAGCGCCTGTTTGACCTCTATTCAAAAAAGGCAGGCAAGAAGCAATACCTGATTCCCTATTTCATCGCCGCCCACCCGGGATGCGATGAAGAGGACATGCTGAACTTGAGCCTCTGGCTGAAGAACCATGATTTCAAGCCGGACCAGGTTCAGACTTTTTATCCTTCCCCCATGGCGCTCGCTACTGCCATGTACTACTCGGAGAGAAACCCACTGCAGAAACTTCGCTACAAGGGCGACAAACTAAGCGTCAGCAAAGACATCGATCAGCGGCGGCTACAAAAAGCCTACCTGCGTTATCACGATGAGAAAAACTGGCCGCTGTTACGAGAATCACTTAAACGGCTCGGAAGAGAAGAATTGATCGGCACAGGAAAAAACAGTCTCATCCCGCCGGCTAAGAAACCCAGAGCAAAGGCACCCGCCCGCCGTCGCCGCTAGCGGGCGCCGTCAAAGCAACAAATTGCCCGCAACGCTACTTATGCCTGAGCCGCAGTTTCGGACCGCTTGGCCTTTGGCCTGCTTCATGAATGACTCATTGCCGGGCGTAACCCCGAGGCGCGACTCAGCGGGCTATTCAGTCCCGCCGGCCTTTTATCTTGTGCTCAATATTGGTGAGAATTCCCCGAAGAATATTCATTTCCATCGCATCAATCCGGACCCTGCCGAACAGTCTGCGCATCCGCTGCATGAGCTGGCGCGGGTTGTCCGGATCATGAAAGTCTATCTCTACCAGCACCCGCTCAAGGTGTTCGTAGAAATATTCTACCTGCTCGACCGTCGCTCTCTCCTGATCCCAGTACTCGTCCTCGGCCTTATCGTCTGCCTCTTCATCCCTGAGTACCGCTCTTCTGATTTCATAGCAGAGCACCATCACCGCGGCTGCCAGATTCAGAGAGCTGTATTCGGGGCTCGCGGGGATCTGTACGTGAAAATGGCAAAGCTGTAGCTCCTCGTTATTGAGCCCGGAGTCTTCTCTGCCAAACACCAGCGCCACCTGTGCAGACTGACTCTCCTTAACGAGTTTCGCGGCGCTTTGCTCCGGTGTCAGCATAGGCCACGGCAGACTTCTGGACCTGGCACTGCTGCCGATCACCAAAGCGCAATCGGCAATTGCCTCGCCCAGAGTATTCACCACCTCTGCCTGCTCCAATACATCAAGCGCGGATGCAGCTCTGCCCACCGCGACGCCACTGGGAAAATCCACCGGATTAACCAGAGCCAGGCGGCTTAAACCCATGTTCTTCATCGCGCGCGCCGTTGCGCCGATGTTGCCGGGATGTGAGGTATTGACCAGAACAATTTTGATGGGAGGAAGTGTATTCATGAGGCTCGAGTGTCTACGAAGAGGCCAAAGTATAACAGCAACGGGGATTAACACCGCGAATCGATAACCTGCTATCATCCCGCGCCTCATGGGGTCTTGGCCTTAACTCAAGAACGCGACAGCAGGAATTTCCATGCATCCACTCGTAAACATTGCCCTTCGCGCAGGTCGCGACGCAGCGGGTGTACTTGCGCAGCAAAGCCAGCGCCTGGATCGCATCCGCGTGGTCGAAACTGAAGCAGGTCAGCAAGTCACCTCAGTGGAGATTGACGCGGACAAATCGTTGCTCTACCACATCCGCGCTGTATACCCGAATCACCACGTCAACTCCCGCATCTCCGGAGAGCACCCCGGCAAGCCCGGAGAACCAACCTGGCATCTCGATCCGGCCATAGGCATGGACAACTTGTTATACGGTTTCCCGGCTTTCGGGGTTTCGGTGGCCATCGAGATTAACAATAAGACAAACCATGCCGCGGTACTTTTCCCTGTCCTTCAGGAAGAATTCACCGCGAGCAGGGGAAGCGGCGCTCAATTGAACGCCAGACGACTACGTGTCCGGACCGGAGATGAACTGAAGGACACACTGATCGGCGTGAACCCCGCTGATCTCGATGCTGCCCTGCTTACCGCTCTGATTCGAGAATTAATCGGCAAAGAAGGGCAATTTCGGGCACTGGGGGATACCACCCTCGACATACTGCAGGTCGCTGCAGGCCGCTACAGTGGTGGCTGGGGTAGAGCCTCTTCCGGGCAGGGACTGCAAGCGGCCCTGCTCGTTCTCCAGGAGGCCGGAGGACTCGCTGGCACACATACCGGCAGACCTTCGCCGGATGCAGACGATGAATTGCTGTTCGCCAATCCAAAATTGCTGAAGCAGTTGTTGAAACTACGCAGCCAATTTAACTGATCGCGCTGCACCCCTGAACCAAGACTCGACCGCGACCCGGCAGACTCTCGGCAAAACGGCATATTTGTCGGCTGCACGGCAGCAAATCCGTGTATGCTTGTCAGCAGGATCGGACCAGTCAGATCATCCGAGATCTGCCACCTCAAGGGAATGCGCGCTATTCAATGAACCAGAAGTCCGACAGCCGCAACAATCTGGTCGAAGGTTCTATTCGACAGTCCCTGATCCGGATGACGCTGCCCATGATCGTCGGCATGTTCATGCTGTTTACCTTCAGTCTGGTCGACACGTGGTTCATCAGCTTCCTCGGCACTGACTCACTCACCGCAATCAGCTTTACCTTTCCAGTCACATTTACGGTGACCAGTCTGGCGATCGGTCTAGGGATTGGCGCTGCCGCGGTTGTCGGCAAGTGCCTCGGCAGTTCAGCGTTTGAAGCTGCAAAACAGGCAGCCACGGTAATCAATTACCTCTCTTTCGGGCTGGCTGCCGCACTTGCCACCTGCCTGTGGTGGTTTATGGAGCCCATTTTCGCACTCATGGGTGCCGATCCGGCGCTGTTCAGTGCAATCAGCGCCTACATGAACGTCTGGTTCCCCGGCAGCGTCCTCGTTGTCTGCATCATGTCCGGCAACAGTGTCTTGCGGGCCTGCGGAGACACCAAAACCCCCAGCATACTAATGGCGGCTGCCGGACTACTGAATGCCGTGCTTGATCCCTTTCTGATATTCGGACTAGGCCCATTTCCTGGACTGGGTATCGCCGGCGCAGCCTGGGCGACGATGATTGCCTGGTCGGTTGGCTTCGTTTACCTGATGCACCTTCTCGTCATCCAGCGGGAGCTGGTTTCCGCCAGCTTGCCCTCTCTGGAGGCCTTCCGGCAATCTGGCCGCGATATGCTCCGAATCGGTATTCCTGCTGCCGGTGCAAACATGATGACGCCACTGGCGAGTGGCGTAATGACAGCAATCGCGGCAGGCTTCGGTGGCAATGCGGTAGCCGCCTACGGCGTTGGCGCGCGTCTTGAACCCATGGCAACCCTGCTGGTTTTGGCCATATCTTCATCGCTACCGCCGCTCATCAGTCAGAATTACGGCGCCGGGCGCCTAGACAGGGTCAGGGAAGCGTACGATCTGGCGATCCGCTTCATCTGCTTGTGGCAGCTGGGGATCTACCTGCTTTTTGCCTTCACCGCGCCACTGCTTGCTTCTGTTTTTTCTCAGGATAACGAGGTAATCGGAGCAATCACTCTGTTTTTGTGGATTCTGCCGCTCGGATACGGCCTGCAAGGCATCATCATTCTGACCAATTCAAGCCTTAATGCCCTGCATAAACCCGCCTCTGCGCTGTATCTCAGTGTCGCGCGGTTCTTTGTCTTCTATGTGCCCTTAGCCTGGGCCGGCAGCCGATACTTCGGATTGGAGGGGTTTTTTGCGGGAGCGGTCATCGGCAATTTGATGATGGCCGCTATCTCATGGCAGACGTTCAATCGGGCACTCGCGTCAGAGCAGCGGCTACAGGGCGCCGGCTCTCCGACCTAAACTATCTGCCAAAAAAGTTGATAACGGTTTTGACAAAACCCTTCGACTGGGTCGCCGGCGGTATGTCCACCGGCAGAGGCTCTTCTTCGGACACCGAGTTCTCTTCAACGAGAGAGAAACTCTTGTCCTCAACGCTCGCTTCACCCTGTTCACCTTCGGAGTCGGAGTATGTCAGGCGATTATTCTTTTCCTGAAATTCCAACATTTCCATACAGATTTCGTTGTACTCATCGGCGGTGAGGAGTTCAGGGCGCTCTTTCATGTTAAGCGTGAACTGCCTGTCGTTTGCCGCTGACAGGTAGTGCAGATTCTTTTTGGTTTCCAGCAACAACCCTTCCTTTTTGGCAATGTTATACAGGGGCGTCCCACGCAGCGGAATGTACGGAAAAAAGAAAAAATGCTCCGGCGCGATGCGCTGGTTGAGCTTAAGGGTTTCGCGCATGTTGGCAGCCGTTTCAAGCGGGGCACCAACTATGTTAAAGGTCAGCCTGTTGATGCCGGCTTTCTTGCAGTTGTCCGCCGCATCGATGATTTGCTGATTTTTCATTTTCCGACCAAGCATGTTGGCCCGATACTCTTCATCACCGCTCTCGATACCAAACCAGATCGTGTGGCACCCGGCCTCGGCAGCAGTCTGGCAAAACTCCTCGTTCATCACCTCCACGCGGGAGTTGATAGAAAACGGAAGACCGATGCGCTCTTTGTAAATTTCGAGGAACGCCCTGACGAATTTCAAATTCGACAAAAACAGCTCATCCCAGAATTCGAAATAGCCGACATCGTATTCGTCACGCAGACGCTCGAGCTCCGCCACCATGGCCTCCGGCTCGTACTTGCGCAGAAATTCTTTCTTAGAGCGCCACCCTTCCAGAATTGGCGTATTGCAGCAGTACGTGCAGCGATAGGGGCAGCCTCGACCGGTCATAACCGGCAACACCAGTTTCCCCTTGGGACCAAAAATGGAAGAATTCACATCCTTGAACCCGTCTTCTTTGGAAAATACATCGTAATCCGGAAAAGGCAGCGCCTTGAGATCACCGATCTGATGCGCTTCAGTCTGAAAGATGTCTCCATCCACCAGTTTTTCCCACATGCCGTCTGCGGGGCCGTCTTTGAGCCCCCGCAGATGCTGCACAATATTACCGATCGCGTACTCACCGTCACCGACACAGATGTAGTCAACGTTCGGGTTTGCAATCGTCTGTTCCTGCGACAGCATGGCCTGGTAACCACCAATGCAGATCGGCAGGTCCGGTATCAGCTTTTTGATCTCCTCGAAATAAGGCTCCATCGGATACCAGTGGGGACTCATGACGGAGAACGCCATCAGATCCGCGTCCAGTGCTTTAATGGTTTTCGCGTAGTTTTCCGGAGAGTATTGCTCAGCATCTCTGAGTATTAATACTGGTTCTAGAAGCACCTCCACCCAGGGGAACTCCTGCTTTAGGTAGGCCGACATACTCGCAATCGGCATGGCGATTTCGTTGCCATCCGGTGAGTAAAATGAGAATACCAGTCGAAGCGTCTCCTTCTTAACAGAGCCGAAATACCGTGACCGATCCTGCGGATACGGCAACCGTTCGGAGCTTGCTGCGATGACTTCAACTTTTGAATTCATACTGCGAACCTGCTGCGGATTAGGGACATCGCGCCGACGGATTGGGACTACTCGGCTGTTCAGCCGGCGAAACGGTCGCCGACACGCATCTTATCGGCGGATGGGCATTAAAGTATACCATCGTTTATATGTCACACGCATGACCGCGAACGACCCATTTCCTTTACATTTCGCGGAGTTGGAAACCCCGATCAGCGCGTTGTTTCCTCTCTCTGTCGCTTTCCTATATCCTCTTGGCCTGAACCAGCCCGACCCGTCTAAGCAGACTGCCCCGCCGGAGAAACCACGTGAATGCGCTAGAGGCTCTACAGTACCGTACGTCGTCACCGCGACTCATGGATCCCGAACCGACCTCGGATCAATTAGACCATCTTTTCAGGGCAGCGGTCAGGGCAGCCGATCACGGTCTGCTCCGGCCCTGGCGCTTTCTGATCATCCGAGGACAGGCCCGCAATCGGTTGGGCGATCTGTTGGTCGCCGCAGCCAGCCAGGAAAACCCTGAGATCAACGCCGCTCAGGCTAACAAGCTCGGGGCCAAGCCGCTCCGCGCGCCGCTCATTGTCGTGACTGTTGCTAGCCCGAAACAACATCCGAAAGTCCCGGAGTTCGAGCAGATTCTGTCAGCGGCGGCAGCGACCCAGAATATGATTAATGCCGCCTTCGCTCTGGATCTCGGCGTGATGTGGAGAACCGGCTCGCCTGCATACCAAAGCATTGTCAAGCGCGGGCTGGGGCTGGAAGAAAATGAGAAAATCGTCGGGTTCCTATACCTTGGTACCAAAACCGGGCCGGAGAAGCCGCGGCCGGACACCAGTTACTCTGATCTTGTTAGCGAATGGGGTCAGGATGGCTAGCCGCAGTGTCGACATGCAATGCTGGAAGTGTGGCGCAGAACTGAAAAATCTGCTGCTGCCATTTTCAAGATATGAAGAATGCAGCAAGTGCCGCGCTGACCTACACGCATGCCTTGGCTGCCGGCATTATGACCCCATGGCGGCGGACGCCTGCCGCGAAGACAGGGCCGATTTCACCCTCGATAAATATAAAGCGAACTTTTGCGACTTCTTCACGGTGCACACGAAAGCCTGCAAACCCCAGGACACTGCCGCCGCCCAAAAAGCCCGGGCGGCACTGGCTGAAATGTTCGGAGAAGACCTCCCGGCCGCGGACGTGGATTCCAGTCTGACGGCTCAAACGGAAGCGGATCGGGCGCTGGCTGAGCTTAAAAAACTGTTCGGGGAGGGTGAATAAGCCATGCGCACCACGGTCTTTTCAACCCCCGTACTGACCCCTTTTCTCAGACTGCTGTCTCGGATCATTCTCAAGCTGATCGGCTGGTCGACTCGCGGCGAACCCCTGCCCCACCAGCGCTGCGTATTAATCGGCGCTCCTCATACCAGTAACTGGGACTTTCCCCTGATGCTGATGGTGGTACTCAAACTCGAGCTGAGGGTATTCTGGATGGGTAAGCACACCCTGTTCCCTTTCCCGTTTGGATGGCTTATGAAATGGCTCGGAGGTATTCCCATCGACCGCTCCACTTCCCATAACATGGTCAACGAAACCGTCCGCCAATATGCGGAAAACGATGAACTGGTTGTGCTGATTCCACCGGAAGGAACACGCAGCAAGGTCAGGCAGTGGAAGAGTGGTTTCTATCACATAGCCAATAATGCAAAGGTTCCGATTCTGCTGGGCTATGTCGATGCCAGCAAGAATGAAGCCGGGTTTGCAGATTTCTATACGCCAAGCGGAGACTTCGACAAGGACATGGCAGAAATCAGAGCGTTCTACGCCAATAAAACCGGCTTAATCGCAAAAAACAGCTGATTCAGGCCGATTTATCGACGGTGATTCAGGCACAGTAACAGATTCTCAAAAATGTGCTCTGCATACTCTTCCATGCTGACTTCCTGAAGCTTAAATTTCCATTGCTTCAAGTGCCATTGCTGAAGCTGAGCGGTAATCGATGCCGCGAGCAGTTCCGGCTTTTCGCAGAAGAACTGGCCCTGTTTCATGCCGGCTCGGATGGCATCCACTAAAAGGCTGTCAAATCGCAACTCAAGATCCAGTGCCTGCTGTTGCTGCTCCCTATCTAGCCCTTTCAGTTCCATATAACAAAAGTAGTACCAGGGATTCAGAATCTGAATCATGAACACCTCACCGAAAATGATCGCGCGCAGGCGGGCGATCGGATCAAGGTCCTCATTGACCAGCTCGCCGATAACCTGATCGATGTAGGTGCGCAATACCCCTTCAATGACCGAAGCTAACTCATTCTTGCTGCCGATGTAGGCGTACAGCCCTCCCATGCTGATCCCTGTTTCCCGACTGAGATCTCGCAAACTCATTGCCTGAAAACCTTTCGAATTCGCCAGCCTGAACGTGGCTTCAAAGATCTTTTGCAAATTGGCAACCGCAATTTTAGGGCTTTTGATTTGCATCTTTTCCTGATGCATCGAAAACACAGTCGCCCAGAAAACTTCACCCTCGAGGATCCATGCTCTTTTGAATGCAGCTATGGTGGTTTCCTGCGGCCAGTCTGCCATCGTTACTCCGTTTTCGATTTTCTGCAGGCGGCCACTCTCAGGTTCATCGAGCCGGCCCTGAAGCCTGAAAGCTGATCTGAGGAATTAACCGAGCCGTCAAACAAATAATTACCCGCAAAGACTGCATCACTCATAACCAGTAGGACACCACGGCGCTGCATCCTGCAATCCCGCACAGAATAAGGGAAGCTGTCCTCAGTCGCTGATGAGAAATCAGGCGCAAGGTTTTCATGGCGACCCAGTAACCCAGCAAGGTTGCCGGAATTAAGGGCAATGAAATCTGGATGTGCGGCCAAGCGAAGCGATCAACGGTTGACAGCATCGCCAGCGACATCAGACAGCTGACGATGAAAAAAGCCGCGAGGTTCGCCCGGATGAAGTCATTTTCTTCATGCTGCAGCACCAGCGCCATCGGCGGTCCGCCAATTGAGGAGCTGGTCCCCATAAATCCCGAAAGGAATCCGGCTGAAAACATGGCGGGCGCAGTGGGTCGCAACATGATATTCGCCAGGCTGAGACCGACAGCAACAATCACTGAAA